>JACJKV010000041.1 GCA_016901755.1 Thomasclavelia spiroformis
ACAGTCTTATTATAAAATAATCAAATTAAATTAAAAACAAAAATCAATCTTTTAATGGAAATTGACCAAATTGAGATTGATTTTTTTATTTTAAACTAATGATTAACAAAAAGGCGGTTTACAGGCGTATGGACAGGCTGAAAGAAAAAGTGAAGAAGATCTTCAAGTAATTCATGATAATCACAAAGCAGGGTGTGAGAACAATCTCCGCCCTGCTTATCATTTTAGTTAGAAAAAATAAAACTTTTGTCAAAACCAGTATTTAAAAATTTTATCAGTAATAAAGTGCAGAATGATGTTTGGATTGCTGTTTTTATGCAACTATTTCTTGTTGCTCTTGACGAAATCATTTTTAGAGATTAAAATTATAACAGTGATATATAGCACTGTTATATAGGAGGTGTGCAAAATAAACGGAAATGGAACGACTTTAGAAAATATCCATCGGGCAGCGAAAGCGGAATTTTTAGAAAAAGGATATAAAGACGCTTCTCTGCGGAATATTGTGAAATCCGTGGGAATGACTACCGGAGCTTTTTACGGATATTATAAAAGTAAAGAAGAACTTTTTGAAGCCATCGTTGGCGAGCATTACGAATATATTCTCAAACGTTTTATAAAGGCACAGCAGGAGTTCGCCGAACTACCAGCTGCCCAGCAGCCGGAAGTCATGAGTGATATTTCGGGAATCTGCATGTACGATATTCTCTATTATGCGTACGAACATTTAGAGGAATGTAAACTCATCCTCTGCTGTTCGGAAGGGACAAAATTTGCCGGGCTAATTGATGAAATGGTGGAGATTGAAGTGGAAGGGACGCATGCCTATCAGGACGTCTTAAGGAGACTTGGACGGCCCTCTCCGCATATCGATCCTTCGCTGGAGCATATTCTGATCACAGGAATGTTTCATACTTTTTTTGAACTGATCATCCACGAAATGCCGCTAAAAGATGCCGAAAACTACGTTAGAGAAATGCGCACCTTTTATACAGCAGGATGGATGAAAATTATGGGGCAGTAATGCCTTATAATTTTTGCTTGGTAGTTAGCTATAACTAACCTAAATTCGGATATTGTAAGAACATAGACGTGTTCTCTTTATCATAAACACAAAGAAAAGGAGGAATTTTTTTGAAAAAACAATCCAATTTATCACGCCTGCTGGAAATTGCAGGCAGCCATAAGTACCTGATCTATGCTTCCTGGGTGCTTTCTGCAATCAGTGCCCTGATTGCTCTGGTACCCTTCTATTACATCTGGAAAATGATCAAGGAAGTATTGGAGGTGGCACCGAATTTTGGCCAGGCACAGAACCTGACCGGTAATGGCTGGATGGCAGTATTGTTTGCGGTTATAGCGGTGCTTGTCTACATAGCAGGGCTGATGTGTTCCCATTTGGGAGCATTTCGCATCGCCACAAACCTGCGCATCCAGACCATGGAGCATATTGTTAAGCTTCCTCTTGGGTTTGCCGAGAGTTTTGGCAGCGGAAAACTGCGCAAGATTGTCAACGAATCCAGCGCAGCCACCGAAACCTATCTCGCCCATCAGCTTCCCGACAGAGCCAATGCCATTGCAACCCCCTGCGGTCTTTTGGTGCTGTTGTTCGTGTTTGACTGGAGACTGGGACTATTGAGTCTTGTTCCGGTTGTGCTGGGGTTTCTGATCATGATGGCAATGACCGGAAAGCAGATGCAGGAAAAGATGAAAGAATACCAGAATGCGCTGGATGATATGTCCAATGAAGCGGTAGAGTATGTCCGCGGGATTCCGGTGGTAAAAACCTTTGGCCAGACGATCTTTTCCTTTAAGAAGTTTAAAGACTCCATTGACCGGTATAAAGTATGGGTGATTGCTTATACCAAGCAGCTTCGGACACCGATGATGTTCTATACAGCTGCAATTAACGGAGTTTTTGCCACACTGATCGCCGGAGGACTGTTGCTTACGCAAGAGGGTGTGACTTCCAGTTTCTTACTGGATCTCATTTTCTATATCATTATTACGCCGGTTATTTCTGTCACACTGACACGCATTATGTTCCAAAGTGAAAACGCCATGATCGTAGACGACGCTTTACAGAGAATTGACAGCGTTTTGAATTTGAAGCCTCTGGAGGAAACGAAACATCCAAAGCATCCTCAAAACGCTTCCGTGGAACTGAAATCGGTTCATTTCAGCTATGATGGAGAAAAAGAAGTATTAAAAGATATTTCACTGACCATTCCTGCAGGGCAGACGGTAGCTTTTGTAGGCCCGTCCGGCGGTGGTAAGACAACCCTTGCCAACCTAATTTCCCGATTCTTTGATCCCCAGAGCGGAATGGTAAAAATCGGTGGTGTTAATGTGAAAGACATCCCAAAAGAGGAACTCATGAATACGGTGTCTTTCGTATTTCAGAACAGCCGTCTCGTCAAGGCGTCCATTCTGGAAAATGTGCGTATGGGAAAACCGGAAGCTACCCGTGAGGAAGTTCTGACTGCCCTTCATCACGCGCAATGCGATGATATTCTGGAAAAACTCCCACAGGGTGTGGATACGGTCATCGGTACAAAGGGGGTCTATCTTTCCGGTGGAGAGCAGCAACGAATTGCCATTGCCCGTGTGATGCTGAAAAATGCTCCGATTATTATTCTGGATGAAGCCACTGCCTTTGCTGACCCGGATAACGAAAGCCGTGTACAGGCTGCTTTCTCAAAACTTTCCGAGGGAAAGACAGTGATTATGATTGCCCACAGGCTTTCTACCGTAACAAATGTGGATCAGATTTTTGTCATTCAGGACGGACAGGTTGCCGAGTGCGGGAACAGTCTTGAATTGCTTGCAAAAGACGGCATTTTCAGCCGTATGTGGAAAAATTACCAGACTTCCGTGCAATGGAAGGTAACAAAGGAGGTGCAGTGATATGATCAAAAAACTGCAGAAAAAATATGCCCTGTCTGAACAGGGAGCAAAAGACCTGATCAAAGGCTGCCTGGCCTGTGTCCTTCAGAATCTGTCTTTTATGTTTCCGGTGGGACTTTTATATTACCTGGTCAGCGATCTGATGAACGGGGGTGTTCCCGGTGGGAAAATTCCATTTTATGTGGCAGGCTGCGTGGTGTGTATCGGCCTGATACTGCTGACCACTTTCTTTCAATACAATGCCACCTATTTTGCCACTTATAAAGAAAGCGGTATCCGCCGCATTACCCTTGCAGAGCATCTGCGCAAAATCCCCCTTTCCTTTTTCGGGAAAAAGGATTTAGCCGATCTTACCAGTACCATTATGGCGGATTGCACCTTCCTGGAGCAGAGTTTTTCACATTTTATCCCTGAGCTTGCAGGTTCAATCATTTCTACGATCCTGATTTCCATTGGTCTGCTCTTTACGGACTGGAGAATGGCACTGGCTGCCTTATGGGTTCTGCCGGTTGCCTTTGCGATTGTGGGATTTTCCGCAAAGATTCAGGAAAATCTGAATCAGAAAGCCATGGATGTGAAGATGGCCTGCGCAGACGGGATACAGGAGTGCATTGAAACGGTTCGTGACCTGAAAGCGAACAACGCGGAGCAGGCATATTTAAAGGGGCTGGAAAAGAAGATCCGTGCCGTGGAGCATCGTTCCATCCTCAATGAATTTGGGCTTGCTGCTTTTGTGGTTTCCGCATCGCTGGTGCTGAAGCTTGGTATTGCAACAGTTGCGCTGGTGGGAGCTGTTCTGCTCATGCAAGGAAGCCTCTCCGTGCTTACATTCTTTATGTTCCTTCTGGTAGTATCCCGTTTATATGACCCTCTGCAGGGCGCACTCCAGAATCTTGCGGCAGTCATCAGTACACGAACCAACATTGCCCGTATGAATGAGATTCTCGATCATCCGATCCAGCAAGGCAGTGACAGGCTTTCCAATCAGGGGTATGATATTGTCTTTGACCATGTTGGGTTTGCCTACAATACCGGAGAAACCGTATTGAAAGATGTTTCCTTTACGGCAAAACAGGGAGAGGTTACGGCTTTGGTCGGCCCATCCGGCGGCGGAAAAACAACCGTATCCCGGCTGGCTGCAAGATTCTGGGATATTAACAGAGGAAAGATTACCGTGGGCGGCATGGATGTATCCCGAATTGACCCGGAAACACTGCTTTCTCTGTATTCCATCGTATTTCAGGATGTTACACTGTTTGACAATACGATTCTGGAAAATATCCGAATCGGAAACAAAGACGCCACAGATGAACAGGTCATTGCGGCTGCGAAACTTGCCAATGTAGATGAATTTGCCAAAAAACTGCCGGATGGATGGCATACCAATATCGGAGAGAACGGCTGTGAACTTTCCGGCGGAGAGCGCCAGCGTATTTCCATTGCCCGTGCATTTCTGAAAAATGCGCCGATCATTCTTCTGGATGAAGCTACTGCTTCCCTGGATGTGGAGAATGAAACTCTGATACAGACAGCCCTTTCCCGTCTGATCGCAGATAAAACCGTTCTGGTTATCGCCCACAGGATGCGTACCGTAGCCGGAGCAGATAAGATCGTTGTCCTTTCTGATGGCATCGTGGCAGAAGAAGGATCACCAAAGGATCTGGAAGAAAAGAATGGTGTGTATGCTCATATGGTAAAACTGCAGACAGAAAGCCAGAACTGGAAACTTGCGTGAAGAAGGAAAAGGAGGTAGTGCAATGAAAAGGAACCAATGGAAGCAGGAGAATATCCGCCTTGGCACCCACGGGGAAGACTATGGAAGCTGGATGTCCAATCCTGTCTTTTACATCATTGGCGGAATCGGAGTTTTGGCCGCTGTGCTGGCTGTCCTCTCTTTTTATGTATTTCATGTCGCTGTTCTCGGTGTACTGTTTGCCGTCATCACAATCGCACTTGTGGTTTTGCTGATCTGGATCACATGGATCAGACGGCAGTATGCCTTTGGCGGCGGCGGAATCATGGAACAGGTTCATAGGGTTGTTCTCTCCCATCTGGACTATGATGGGCAGGGAAAGATTTTGGAAGTAGGCTGCGGCTCCGGAGCACTGACAATCCGTGCGGCTCTGACATGGCCGAAAGCAAAAGTAATCGGTATTGATTATTGGGGCGCTGTGTACAGTTACAGCAAAGCACTCTGCGAGAAAAATGCTGCCAGTGAGGGCGTGGCTTCCCGCTGTGTATTTCAGCACGGTGATGCGAATCAGCTGGATTTTCCTGATGAGAGCTTTGATGTGGTCATCAGCAACTATGTCTATCACAATGTTATGGGTGCTGATATGCAGAAACTGCTGCTGGAAAGTCTGCGGGTATTGAAAAAAGGCGGTATCTTTGCACTCAACGATGATATGAAGCCAAAGCTGTATGGTGATATGGAAGATTTTGCGCAGAAACTGAGGGATATGGGGTATCAGGATGTTCGTCTCATTGATACTGCACAGGAGGCGTTCGGCTCACACCGCCGAGCAGCTATGATGATGCTGGGATCTTCCAGACTCCTGGTAGGTCGGAAATAATCTCACCATAAGGAGGACTGGTTATGCAGAAATTAGGCGTTGTAGAAGATACCCTGTTTGTCCCTATGCTGGGCAGAATCTATGCCAGTGAGTATTGTCCGCAAGTTTTATATGATAAAAAAGCATTGGAATTGAAAAATAAGCTGCCCTTGGACTTGATTGAGCAGAAAAAGCAGAACCAGTATACCCTTTTAGCCTCTGCATCCCGTTCTGCCAATATGGATCGGTTTATTCGGTCTTTTTTGGATCGCAGGCCAAACGGTGTGATTGTCCAGCTGGGCTGTGGCCTGGAGACAACCTATTACCGTTGTGATAACGGAAGGACACGCTGGTATGCCGTGGATCTGCCTCATGTGATCGAATACCGGCGAGGACTTCTTCCCGAACCGGAGCGGGAATTCTATATTTCAGAGGATGCCTTTGTGAAGGACTGGATCATAAAAGTTCGCAATGATGTACTTGATGCTCCTATTCTCGTTACTGCAGGCGGGTTGTTTCATTATTTTGAGGAAAATAAGGTCATTTCCCTTCTGCGTATGATAGGACAGTCTGGAAATATGGAAGTTGTTTTTGATACCGTGAACAAAAAAGGCATGGCTATGATGCAAAAGAAGTACATGAAGCAGGTAGGCCATGCCGATGCGCAGATGTTCTTTTATGTGGATGCAGCAAAAGAACTGGCAGCAAAGATCAGGGGTAATGTGAAGGTGATTGCGGAGGAACCTTATTATCGTTACATTCCTAAAAACAGCTTAAAGCTCTCCACAAAGGTCAGTATGGCGGTTTCTGATCAATTCAAAATGGTAAAGATGATACATCTAAAACTATAGCGAATATACTGCAATGTTAGACAGATAGAAATCCATTGTCGAACGGAGTATTTTTACTGTTAAAGAGTTGGAGAAGAAGTAAATAAAAAAATATAATAAATGGTGGTTAGTTGTTGCTAACCACCATTTATTATAAAAGGAGGTGTTTTGCATGGCATCTATTGTTAAGAGAAAAAACCGCTATTCTGTGGTTTACAGCTATACGGATGAAAACGGCGTAAAGAGGCAAAAATGGGAAACCTTTGCCACTAATGCCGAAGCAAAAAAACGCAAAGTGCAGGTTGAATTTGAACAGGAGACAGGTACTTTTATTACCCCTTCCGCTAAGACGGTCAGTGATCTTCTGGAAGAATACATGTCTATTTATGGTGTGAATACCTGGGCATTATCGATCTATGAAGCAAGGCGAAGCCTGATCTTCAATTATATTACTCCGCTGATTGGAGATATTAAACTGGAAGATCTGACACCGACAACTATGGACAAATTCTATCAGAGCTTATTATTGGTCAAGGCAAAGGTGGTAAATAACCGCAGGCCGAACAATGAATATCTCACGCCTCATACAGTCAGAGAGATTCATAAGCTGCTCCGCAATGCCTTTAATCAGGCAGTAAAGTGGGAGTTGATGTCAAGGAATCCTGTTCTTAATGCTACCCTTCCAAAAGAAGAACATAAGGAGCGTGCAATATGGACAGCAGAAACACTGTTCAAAGCATTGAAAGTTTGTGACGATGACAATCTGGCATTGGCACTGAATCTTGCTTTTTCCTGCTCATTGCGAATGAGTGAGCTTCTCGGATTGACCTGGGACTGTATTGACATTTCAGAGGACAGCATCAAAAGTGGCCGTGCTTATATCTTTGTGAACAAGGAGCTTCAGCGTGTTAATCGCAATGCGTTGGAACAGTTGGGTGAAAAAGGAGTAGTCTTTAAGTTCCCGCCTGCGCTGGCAAGTACACACACAGCGCTGGTGCTGAAAGAGCCGAAAACAAAAACCAGTATCCGAAAGATATTTCTTCCGAAAACAGTTGCGGAAATGCTTGTTGATCGACGCGAGGAAATTGAAAACTACAAAGCACTGTTTGGAGACGAATACTTGGACTTTAATCTCGTATTCGCTTCTTCCTGCGGCAGACCGATTGAAGGTCAGGTTATCAATCGAGCTTTAGGGAAGCTGATTAAAGACCATGACTTGCCGCCTGTCGTATTTCACAGTTTCAGACATTCAAGTATCACTTATAAGCTGAAACTCAACGGTGGTGATATGAAATCCGTACAGGGGGATTCCGGCCACGCACAGGTCAAGATGGTAGCCGATGTGTATTCTCATATCATAGACGAGGACAGACGTTTAAATGCGACGATTTGAGGAGCAGTTCTACCAGAGCAAATCAACCCCATCAGTTGAAGAACCGGAGGAAACAACCGAACCTAAAGAAACACAGACTGAACAGGAGCTGCTTCAGAAACTTCTTGCCAATCCAGAAATGGCAGCCCTTTTGAAATCACTGGCGAAAACCATATGAAACTGAGGAGCCGTTGCAAATGGATGAGTAATCATCTATGAAGCAATGGCTCCTTCTGCTACAGCGCATTTAAGATTGGAGTGATTGATTGAAAGATATTTTTGCGGATATGCAGGCCAAAATAGGATGTCAGTATATATCTGACCTGCCCTATCATAAGCGGGCCGTCTGGCTTGAGATGAAACGCCTTTGTCTGTCTGCCTATCCTAAAAAACAGTTAGAAGATTTTTCACGCTATGTATTCGATGTGCCTTATACCGTTATACAGGAAGCGTTGCAAAGAAAAGATATAATGAGCCATAAAAGAAAAGTGTGTGCAGATTGAAGTAATAAATCATAGAGCAAGCATCTGTACCCAAAGAAACACAAGAGGACAATCTAACATGGGTTGTCCTCTTTCTTTCAGTCTATTATGTACATACTGTTCTAGAGAAGTTCCAGAGCAGATCAGGAAAAACGTCCTAATACTAGAAGGGACGCATCCACACAACAGCGGTTTTTTTTACCATTGAGCATTTTCTCAAATTCGAACTTCATGCTAATCACCTGCAAATTGGAAGGTCTAAAACACCTTAAAATTAGCAGAAATACCGAGGTACAGGATAACATCCTGATGCCGTGAAAACCCAGCAAATACGGGGATTATTTAAACTTATAAGGTAGCTGATTGACCTTTAGGAGTGCTTCTCCTAAGGGCTAGTTGTGAGTTCGATTCTCGCAGGGGGTGCCACAAACAACGCCTGAAAGCCTTGATTTTTCTAGGTTTTCAGGTTTTTTTGATTTTTTCCTATTTTCAATTTCAGCCGAAATACTGTTAGAAAATGTTAACAAGCCAGTTTTTTATTAACTCTGGAACACTCAACTTTCAGGCGATTGGTCTGCTAACAGACAAGGCGGCTGACAACTTGGTTTTGCTTATATTACTCGTTTCTATTGGTGAGTTATAGCTTGCTCAAATGCCATAATCTCATCGCATACTTTCTCATTTTTCACAGATGACATATAGTAATGTCATCAGGAGATGTTATTATGAGAAGTTCTAGATATCATTTATATTTGCCCGTTTCAAAATACAACAGCATTGTAAATGCTCTGATCAATTTAAAGAATGTACTCATCAGTCAAGGTAAGTACACTGATGGTGTTGATGATGTATTGATAAAATTTGTGTCAGCGAAAAAGAAAAGATTCAAAGTAACATAAGTCCTTCGACTATATTCATAAGCAGCCGGAGGACTTATTGTATTAGTAGAAAATCGAAATTATACACTATTCAATTCCGAATTCTTTAGCATACATTATAGTACCACTTGTCATATGAGAAGATTCATTCAATTTATATGCCATAAAGTTTTCTCTTGGCACATCAAAAGGAGGAAGTATACCAAATGTATCCGCAGGTACATACCCTGTTTTGGGATAATATTTTTCACTTCCTAACACAACTGAATATCCGTATCCCATCTCTTTTTCAATTCTATGTCCTTCACCAATCAATGCGGTGCCGACACCTTTTCTTTGATATTCAGGAAGTACGGACAAAGGCGCTAAAGCTAAAACATCACTGTCACCGACTTTTGCTCTTGTAAACATAATATGACCGATGATTTTACCGTTATATTCAGCAACCAATGATAATTCCGGAATATAATTTGGGCTTTCTCTTAAAGCAGTTACTAAATCTTGTTCATTGCCATCTGCGTGTTCTGCACTTTCAAAAGCTTCTTTTACAACATTATATATTGAATTATAATCTTCAGGTTGTTCTTTTCTTATTTTCATATAAACATCTCTTTGAATTAAATTTCAAAGCAATTATAACAAAATAATATCAACAAATCTATCTAAGCCATCTGTTTCAATCAGCGTAACAGGTTGCTTTTTTATTTTATGTTTAGTATATGCTATAATAAGTTATTAGTATTGCACAATGAATGGAAATAGATTAACTGATGAGCGTAACTCTATTGTTGGAGCTCTTGCTAACAGACTGCAAAAAAACAGCGTTTGATAATGGTTGTTGTTAGCTGATAAAAGTTAGTTTTGCACGAACATCAAAATGCTGAAAAACCAAGTGTTTACAAGGAAAATTCGCATCTGGTTTAGATGCGAAAATGCCCTCTGGGTCGTACTCCCAAGCGTAAGGTTTCGGGTTCGAGACCCGTAAGTGCCGCCATTTTTTACCGATAAAAAGCAAGAAAATTGATTTTTTTTGTGCTTGAAAACAGCAATTAACTGTATTAAAAAGTGTATTTTTATTTTCTGACAGATTATTTAAAACGATAAAAAACTGTTTAACAAATAGCGAACTGAAAGGAGGAGTTTTCCATAGAATAAACATTTATTATAAGGTGAGTCAGATGTAAAATCATTTTATCTTATTGTTTTGTTTAGAAATGGGATGAAAAAATAGAGTAATTGCCAAACAATAATATGCTGCTGGAGAAATAATGACAACTTTTGTCTTGTATTCCTGCATGGCACTTAACAGTAAAAGTTTTGCCTATTAACTCTGATCCACAAGTTTTATTCTGCCAAGGCAGAATAAAATCTGGAATATGAATGATTATGCTTTGTTGGCAAAAGCTTTACTTATCAGTAAAACACAAGGTTTTTCATTGGGTATTGATACCGTATAAACAAACAGTTCTTTGCCTGTTGTTAAGAATAGAGTAGAAAAGTGTATCTTCATTTATTAGACAATACATATTGCTGATTAATCATATTTTTTCTTATTTATATGGATAGATTACAGCAAAAAACGCATACTCATTTAAAGGAATCAGGATGGTTAAAATACGAAATTAAATAGGTAATGTATTTTATACATTGAACAATTCTGATGATCATAAATTAACTGGCCTTTTTAGCTGATTTTTATTTATATTAAGTCTTTAATAGGACAATAAGTATGAATCAGACGTTATATTTTGCACCTGAATATGATAGCGCTATAGTATTTTATATTAATTTATAGAGCGGTGTGAAAATACAAATAATGAATTATACTAAATCTAAAAGGAGCTGGTCAGATGTACATTCTAGCAAAAGTTGGACTTTGCGCTGAAATTTTAGAATTATTGTCATATCGTACTTATCTAGAGACAAGTATGAAAATATCTTTAAGATTATTTGACAAGATAGAATGCTAAAAGATGTTTGTCATGCCCGTCTATTTTAAAAGATAATTATCATTATCCAATAGAAATACAGTTCAATACGTATTATGATCGGTAATTTAATGATTGGATGTATGATAAATTTTATAAGAGAGGCTACGATAATAAAATAGGTACTGTCTTGTGAAAACAGTATGAGGATGATAAAATAAAGCCATTAGAAGAATTCGAGGAGGTGTTGGCAGATGTGCTATCTTGTGGCAAAAAGATTTAATAAATCAGGCTGTATAGCTTTACAAATAGAAGCAGGGGAAGAAATGGCCAAATTTGCTGATGCTTTACAGGAAAAACTTGGATATGATATTCAAATCATTACTATCAGCCGACCAACTGCTTATGGTGAATATGAGCCATATCATTTTGTTTGTAGCTATGATGAATTCAGCAGACAGGCAAGTTTGCTGTAACAATTCTCATTTTAGCTGACAGACTTTAATAGATTTATAGAAAAACAGATTATGAAATTATAAATCAGTCTTAAATTGATATATTTTTAGTTAAGTAGACAAAGGAAATATTAAAAATGTCATTGATCAACGACCCATTCCAATCTGGTATGGGTTGTTTTTCATTTCTTTAATCCTTTCGGTATATTAAATATTTGTGGGACAAACTTTAGCCTTTAAATTGAAGGTGGGGTTTGTTTTTCTTGGCTTTAATTTCAATATGTGTATATGAAAAAGGAACCTCCGTTTTCATTTGTTTGCGGACAATTATTAGCAAGGAGGTTCCTTTATCATTAAACTTCTTGAGTTGAAAGAAGATTTTGGTTCTATCCATACTGTTTCCCAGATCAGACAGACTGATTTCGTCGAAACATGATCATGTGTTTCGACTTTTTTGTATTCCCAAAACAGTGATGAGCAAGGTAGTCAGTTCGGCTGCTGGGAATGCCAGCCATACTCCCGTTATACCAAAAGGCACAGATAATAGAAATGCATAGAATACAATCGCGACAATTCCTCTGGTAAAAGCAATTATTGATGATTTTTTGCCCTCACCAATGGCACTGTAAAATCCTGAGGTTACGATATTGAAAAAAGCAAAGAGAAAACCAAGAAAATATAGACGAATACCTGTCGATGCAATCTTTGCCAGCTGCATAGAATGTTCGCTGTTAAAAACCGAAATAAGCAAATCTCCAGCAGCTAATATCATCATAAACAGCAACGTGGCTATACTGCCAGCAATCCATAAAGAATGAATATAGATACGTTTTTCATCATGATTATTGTTTTGACTGTGAACTTCACTGGCTAATGGCTGTAGACCTTGAGCTACACCATTTAATAAAGCAATACCTACTAAGGCTGTATTAGCAATCACACCATAAGCTGCTACGGCTATATTTCCTGATAAATTAAGCAGCAGAAAATTAAAGACCATGGTGGTGGTTCCGCTGGAAATTTCACCTACAAAAGAAACGACTCCCAGCTGACAGGCCAAAAATAGCTTTTTCAAGGATAATTGTGGTTTAACCAGCTTAATGGAATTGTTTTTGGATAGATAATGAATCATGCATACTGACATTGAAACCAGTGGCGAAATTCCAGTAGCCAGTGCGGCACCAGCCATTTTCATTTGTAATGGAAACATGAAAATGTAGTCAAATATAATATTGAAGATTCCACTGGTGATCGTTGCCATCATAGCAATTCGTGGGGCACCATCATTGCGTACAAACGAAGTAAAAGTATAATTCAGCATGAAAAATGGCGTGCAGCATAAAACGATTTTCAGATAAGTGCGTCCTACTGCCACGATAGTAGAATCTCCACCCATTAGTTTTAAGATCGTATCAGAAAAAAACAGACCGCTGATGACAAAAAATAAACTGATGGTAATTGTCCAAAGGCAAGAAGCAGTAAAATACTGATCATAATCTTTATTTCCGATATGTTTTGACAGAGAATAACGTGTCGCAAAACCGGTTCCTAACATTGATCCAACAGCGAAGATCAGACCATAGAGTGGTAAAACCAGGTTTAAGGCCGTAATACCATTAGCTCCTTGGGAAAGAGATATAAAGTAGGTATCAGCCAGCACATATAAAGATATTCCTGTCATCGCCAGAATATGAGGAATAATATATTTACGTAATTTTTTTTCAATCATAAAAATCTCCTTTAAAAAAAGCATTCCCGTTTACGACTGCTAAGACCTATCGCCGTAAATAAGAATGCCTGACTACCCGGTGGCAGTACTGTTTATATCTTTCTTTATAAATATATCAAAAGCTGTTATGAAAGTAAAGAAGATGTATTTGTGAAAATAAAGCGCAAGTATGTAAGGAAATAGTGGTGGTGTTTTTTTGTTAGCTCAATTATACTGATGATAACAGGAGGGAATAAAATGAATTTAGGTCAACAGTTATGTCAGGCCCGTAAACAAAGTGGTCTTTCACAAGAAGAAGTGGCAGCTTCATTACAGGTGAGCAGACAGACTATTTCAAAATGGGAAACCAATATCCCGACTTTCTAAAGATTCCGATAAATAAAAACATAAGACCAACTATCTTTGATGATAATTGGTCTTTTTTGATATGAACCGATTAAAATGTCGGAATC
>JACJKV010000042.1 GCA_016901755.1 Thomasclavelia spiroformis
GATTCCGACATTTTAATCGTTTCATATCAAAAAAGACCAGTTATCATAAAGGATAATTGGTCTTAAGTTTGTAATTGTCGGAATCTTTAGAAAGTCGGGATATCATTTTGAATTCCGATATCGGAATTCAAAACAATGAAACGGTACCAGATGTAGTTGCAGCCAAAAAACTGGCAGCATTGTATCATTTATCATTAGATCAGTTGCTGGAGTATGATCCTGAAACCGCGAAAGTAAAAGCCATGATTGATCAGATGAGTGAAGAAACCAGTCAGAAAATTGACTGGAACCAGGTATGGAGCAGTAAATATCCGATTTTGACGGCTTATAAACAGGAAGTAAAAACAGAGCCTTATAAACAGCATCTAAAGGCCATGTTAATCCAGCTGCAGCGTGATCATCGTTATAATGATGAAGATGCATTTTTGGTATTAAAAGATATACTGGCTGATATCTGGAATGAAAAAAAAGGACTGTAGTCATTTACAGTCTTTTTATATTAGAATTTTCCCTGTTTGAAATCTTCAGATTTTTCTGAATATTTAAAACGCATGACAGCTTTGTTGTTAACGATCGTTCCAGCTGGGACAGAATGTGTGATAAATGTATTTCCTCCAATGACTGAACCTTCGCCAATGACAGTATCTCCACCTAAAACACTGGCATTAGAATATATCGTTACATGATCTTTAATAGTTGGATGACGTTTCACATTTTTAAGATCCTGTCCACCATGAGTTGAAGTCGCACCAAGAGTAACCCCCTGATAGATCTGGACATGTTCCCCAATGATGGTGGTTTCACCAATGACAATACCAGTACCATGATCGATCATCAGATAACGCCCTAAGGTTGCTCCGGGATGAATATCAATTCCAGTGAGACTATGGGCATGTTCCGTCATGATACGGGGAATGAGAGGCACTTTAAGTAAGTGCAGTTCGTGAGCGATTCGATTGACCATGATGGCATAAAATCCAGGATAGGTGATGACGATTTCAGCGATAGAAACAGCTGCTGGGTCACCATCGAATGTGGCTTCAGCGTCAGTAGAAAGGTATTCTCTGATGCTAGGAATTCTTTTCAAAAATTCTAAAGTGATTTTTTTAGCTTCAGCCTGTTTTTCATGGTAAGTATAGCTTTGATGTTTTTCACTGTAGTCAAAAGCCAGCAGAATCTGATTTTTTAAATCATCATAGATGATCTGTATCTGATCACCGAGATAATATTTGACCACGTCGCTTTTAAGATTTTTCCGACCAAAAAAACCAGGGAAAATAATGTCCTGCAAGCGAGACAGGATGTCAAGTATGATGTCTTTGTCTGGCTGTTTGATAGTATCGATCTTGGCTATCGAAGGATAATCATGATAGCTTTGTTCGATATCACCAACGATTTTATCTATTTTCATAAAAATAAGACCTCCCTAAGTTATTATATTAATAGTATCAAATCATACAAATATGTCAAATAAATGAGACAATTTTCTTTGATATGGTATAATTGTCAAAAAAGAAGGATGAAAAAAATGAAAAAAGCAGGTATTGTATGCTGTTCCAATGGTTTACCAGCTCATAAAAAAGATGAAATCAGTAAACTGAAACAACAGCTGCGACAATTGAATATCATTGCGGTAGAAAGTCCATACTTATATGCCAGTCATGGCATACGTTCTGCTGACAGTAAAAAAAGAGCAGAAGTCATTACTAAAATGAATGATGATGAGACAATTGATATGATTTTTGATGTTTCTGGTGGTGATATTGCCAACGAAATTCTTGATGAACTGGATTTTCAGCTTTTACACAAACCGTTTTGGGGCTATAGTGATCTAACAACGGTTTTAAATGCAATTTATGCTAAAACTGCTCGTCCTTCTGTGTTATATCAGATCAGACATATAACTGATAATGAGCAGCAAAAAAAATACTGGCAGGAGAAGACACTTTTTGATCTGAATTATAAAATTGTTAAAGGCCAGAAGGTTTCAGGAATCGTCATTGGAGGTAATATTCGCTGTTTTTTGAAACTGGCAGGGACACCTTATTTTCCTGATGTAAAAGATAAGATCTTACTTTTAGAAGCCAATAGTGGAGATGAAGCCAAACTGATTACTTATTTCAGTCAGTTAAAACAGATGGGCGTATTTCAACAGATTCGTGGTGTGTTATTAGGAACGTTTAGTCAATACTACCGTCAACATGATCTTGCTGATTTGCTGAAACTGCTTGAACCTTTTGTCAGTAATGAACTGACGATTATTTCAACAGCTGATATTGGTCATGGTAAAAATGCCAAAGCAATCGTTATTGGAAAAGAATATGTATTTTCGTAGCATTCTTTGCTGGTTTATTATATAGTCTATACAGGGGTGATTGAATGGATAATCGTGAAGAATTTATCAAAGAAGTAGAATACAGTATCAAAAAGCCTTTTAAAAAGAAATTATGGCGACCATTCTGTAAAGCCATTAATGAATATGATCTCATTCAGCCAGGAGATAAGATAGCTGTCTGTATATCTGGGGGAAAAGATTCCATGCTGATGGCAAAACTGTTCCAGGAATTAAAACGTCATAACAAATTTCCTTTTGAACTGGTCTTTTTGGTCATGGATCCAGGATATAATGAAAGAAATCGTCAGCAGATAGAAGATAATGCTTCGCTTTTAGGAGTACCGATTCAGATTTTTGAAACGACGATTTTTGATTCAGTTTATCATATTGATAAATCTCCATGTTATTTATGTGCCAGAATGAGAAGAGGCAATCTTTATGCTCAGGCCAAAGCTTTAGGCTGCAATAAAATCGCTTTAGGTCATCATTATGATGATGTTATCGAAACTATACTTATGGCCATGCTATATGGGGCTCAGATTCAGACCATGATGCCAAAACTTCACAGTCTGAATTTTGAAGGAATGGAACTGATCAGACCGATGTATCTGATACGAGAAGAAGATATCATTCGCTGGCGTGATCGTCATGGTTTAAAGTTTTTACAGTGTGCCTGTAAGTTTACTGAAGAAAATCATGATATCAGTAATGAAGAAAACAAATCGAAACGTCTGGAAATCAAGCATCTGATCAAAGAACTTAAAAAGGTTAATCCTTTTGTAGAAGGCAATATTTTCAGAAGTGTGGAAAATGTTAATTTAAAAACAGTCATCGCCTATAAAGATGATGAGGGGAAACATATGTTTTTAGAAGACTATGATAAATAGGAGGATAATATGTCAAATATAAAAAATAATGTTACCGAATTAATCGGACAGACACCATTACTGAGAGTGAATAATTTAATAAAAAAATATGATTTAAAAGCTGATCTGCTGATCAAGCTGGAATCATTTAATCCTGCAGGTTCAGCTAAAGACAGAATAGCCAAAGAAATGCTGTTAAAGGCATTAGATGAAGGAGCTATCGATCAGAATACTACGATCATCGAACCAACCAGTGGTAATACGGGAATCGCTTTAGCTGCCATTGCCACATCGATGAATATGAAATGTGTTATCGTTATGCCTGACAGCATGTCGGCTGAAAGAATCAATCTGATGAAAGCTTATGGAGCACAGGTTATTTTGACACCAGGAGCTTTAGGTATGAAAGGAACGATCGATAAAGCGCAGGAACTATCTGCCAGCATTGAAAACAGTTTTATTGCTGGTCAGTTTGAAAATCAGGCTAATCCTTTAGCGCATTATAAAACAACAGGACCTGAACTTTATCAGCAGACTGATGGTAAGATCGATATCTTTGTAGCCAGTGTCGGGACTGGAGGTACGATTACAGGAACTGGGCGATATTTAAAAGAAAAAATTCCTGGATTAAAGGTTGTTGCGGTTGAACCAGCAAGTTCACCTTTGCTTTCTAAAGGTTATGCGGGAGCACATGCTATTCAGGGAATTGGTGCCAACTTCGTTCCTGAGGTTTTAGATCAGAATATCTATGATGCTATTATGACTGTTGAAAATGATGAGGCTTTCGCTACTGGAAAAGATCTGGCAAAAACTGAAGGGGTTTTAGCTGGTATTTCTTCTGGAGCTACGCTACATGCCGCTTTAAAACTAGCAGCTTTACCAGAAAATGAAGGAAAGACGATCGTTGCCATTCTTGCTGATGGTGGTGACAGATATTTGTCTACACCATTAATTCAAGAATAAAAAGGTGCTTAAATTATCATGGGATATTGATGCAAATCAGTATCCCTTTTAAAATATCATGAGCTTTTGAGGCTGATCAGATAGTTTAATGATACTCATATGATTACAGCTAAACAGAAAAATTGTATAAAAAAAGGGATGATTTATATCCCTGTGATAATTGGTATACCAGTATAAATACGTTATTGGCTAACAGGTTTATATTTTTTGACACAATCGATAAACATTGCCAGTAAATATTCTTTTAAAAACAGATTTTCTGGTATCGCTGGTTTGTCATTATTAGCACTCATATGGTACAGATAGTAATTGATCATCTGTTTGCTGGTTAGTTCTTTGATGGTCTCACCTGATTTTTTTAGTAAAGCGAGTTTTCTGAAATCTTCTTCACTGGCTTTGACTTTTCTGATATCTTCGATTATATCGTCCATATGATAGAGATGATCACTTTGATATTTATATGTTTCCATATATAATTCCAGTCCTAAAATGAGATAATCAGCCAGTTTGATTTTTTTTACATAAGTATCAGCTTTAAGCTGATCACTTAAGGGGGTATCTTCACTGATATTGTAGGCATGATAATTATTGCTGATTTCATAGTGTAAAATGCAGTCATGAAATTTTCTGGCTAATTCCAGATCTATGGTCTCATGGTAAAAGGCAAACCGATGACCATGGAG
The DNA here is from genome assembly GCA_016901755.1 of Thomasclavelia spiroformis. Classification (GTDB taxonomy): domain Bacteria; phylum Bacillota_I; class Bacilli_A; order Erysipelotrichales; family Coprobacillaceae; genus Faecalibacillus; species Faecalibacillus spiroformis_A. Next base: position 4,848 of record JACJKV010000042.1, read on the forward strand.
CTGATGAAAAGCCTTTAAAGTATCGAGATAGCCAAGTCGAATTCTCCAGTCTAAGGTTTTACGGTCAAAATCAAGAAAACCACCTAAAGGTCTTGAAGGACGTATGATTTGAATATTTTCGCGATTGGCCAGATGACTGTGTGTCAGTTCCTGGTTTAACTCTATGGCCAATATACGATCTGCCTGCATCTTAAAGGCCAGACGGATAGGGAGGTTATCATAATATCCGCCATCAATATATCCCTGTTTATGAATATAATGAACGGGAAAAGCAGGAAAACAGGCTGAAGATGCAATGGCATATTCAATGATGTCATCCTGTTTCATTTCATCAATCGTTATTTCCAGTGGTTTAAGCTGTGGAAACATAACCGTACAGCAGCCATAACGAATGGGGGACTGTTTGGCTTTCTGTCCATCAAATAATCCTCTTACCAGATTGATCAAAGGTGTATTGTCAGCGCCTTTTTTATTGATAAATGATTTAAAAAATGGTTTGATCAGATTAGTGTTTTTCATGAAAGATTCAATTGAAAAGTCAAAATGCAAGGGATTTTTTAAAACCATATCAATGGTTAACTGATCCCATAGCTGATAGAGTTTTTCATAATCCTGTTGGGCCACGAGCAAGCCATTGAAAGCACCAATAGATGTACCGGTAACGATGTCAATAGGAAAGTTCATTTCCTGTAACGCTTTGATACATCCGGCCTGATAAGCGCCTTTGGCGCCGCCCCCTGCTAAAACTAATGCTTGTTTCACTTTTTATCACATCCCTTAAAAATATTATACAAAATTCATGAAAAAATATCACTTATCATAAAGAGTTTGTTATAATGTTATGCAAGGAGGTTATACTTATGAAAAATGTAGTGAAAACTGATAAAGCTCCTGGAGCTATCGGACCATATAGTCAAGGAATCCAAATGGGAGACATGTTTTTCTTTTCGGGACAGATTCCTCTGGATCCTGAAAGTGGAGCTATGCCTGAAGGAATTGAAGCGCAGGCTCATCAGGCTTTAAAAAATGTTAAAGGATTATTAGAAAGCCAGGGTCTTACTTTTGAAAATGTTGTGAAAACAACAGTATTTTTAGATAATATGGATGACTTTACAACGGTTAATGATATTTATGCCCAATATTTTGTTGAACCTTATCCTGCCAGATCAGCAGTTGAGGTTGCAAAATTACCTAAGGGAGCTTTGATTGAAGTAGAAGTTATCGCAGTTAAATCATAACGATGGAGCAATCTGTCGTTTTTTTAAAAGGTGAAAAAAGATGTATCTAATCATTGATGTAGGAGCTACCTATACTAAGTATGCTTATTATATAGAAGATAAATATCAAAGTGGCAATAAATTTCCCACGGTCAAAACCAACTGCGAAGATTTTTATGATCGTATAGCACAACTGGCTGATGCAAATGTTGAAAAAGTTTCAATCAGTATGCCAGGAATCATCGAAAATGGCTATGTTCATGCAATTTCACTTTTGCCGTTTTTGACTGGTCATCATGTGCAAAATGAATTAAAGGTAAAGTTAAAACGTGAAGTTCTGGTTGAAAATGATGCCCGTTGTGCAACGATGGGCGAAATGTGGAAAGGTGCGTTACAGCAAGCGCGTAACGCTATAATGATCGTACTGGGCAGTGGTATTGGAGCTACTGTCTTGCTCAATGGTCAAATCATCACAAGTCCGCGTCATAAAACTGGTGAAATCGGCAGTATTTTGATGCCATTGGATGAAGATTATCAGGAAATGACTAATTTTGGTCGAAATAATAATGCCAATCAGCTAATCAGTGTGATAGCACATGAAGCTGGCATCGATAATGATGGAGCAGCGGTATTTGCTTATCTGCAGCATCATGAAAGCCCTGTATTTGCTAAATACTGTCGCCAGATAGCATTTATGATCTATAATCTGGATTATATATTAGATCTTGATGTTGCTGTTTTAGGTGGGGGTATCAGTGAACAGGATCTGCTGATTAGAAAAATTCAAGAAGAATATTTAAAATTAAGGCAACGCTATGAAGAAGATGATCATTGCTGTAGTATCAAAGCCTGTCAGCATGGCAATCATGCCAATATTCTTGGCGCGCTGTCTAGACTGATCAATAAATAAAAAAGCTGGTTTTGATACCAGCTTTTATAAAAATAATAAAGCAATAACACCGACAACAGCACAGTAGACTGAAAAATAATTCAGTTTTCTTTTGTTTAAAATACTGAATAACAGATTTAAGGCCAGATAGGTCACGATGCCGCTGACAATAAAACTAACCAGATATGGCAGCCATAACTGGGCGACAGTACTGCTGGATAAGAAATCTTTCAGTTTCAAAATAATTGCCCCCACACTGACTGGCATGAACATAAAGAAGGAAAAATCACGCGCTGCTTTTTGTTCAAGTCCTCCTAACATACCACCAGTTAATGTTGAACCACTACGGGAGATACCAGGCAATAATGCAAACAGCTGGAAAAATCCCATACGTAAGGCATCCCACAAATTGAGTTTTTTGACATTACGCTGTCCTTTATACCCCCATAAATGAATTGACATTAAAAAAACAGCCGTAATCAACAAAGCACATCCTACCAGTTTAGGATTAGAGAAGGCTGATTCAATATAGTCATTGAAGAAAAAACCACCTAAAGCTGCAGGAATTGTTGCCACTATTAATAAAATACAGAATCTAAAATCTGGCAGCAGTTCATCTCTTTTGACGGGAGTAGTAATATATCCAAAAAATGCTTTGAATAATCTGACGATATCCTGACGATAATAATACATGATAGCAACCAGTGATCCGGTATTGACGATAACTTCAAAAGTAACGTCATTCATCTGCGGAACCATGAGTCCCAGTTTTTCAAAAATACTTTGAAATAAGACCAGATGTCCACTGCTGGAAATAGGGATCGGTTCACTGAATCCCTGGATAGCACCCAGTATTGCATATATGATAATATTTTTTATAAGTTCCATATATTCACCTCGTTACCCATTATATATGAAATTATATGAAAAATATACAAAAACATTTTTTTAATTTTCATGCATATAAATGAGTTAAGGAGGGTTTTGACTGATATGATCGTCAATTGGGTCAAAGAAGATGAAGAGTTACTGGAACCATATGAATGGCAACAGGGAGATGATATTGAAATTATTTCTACGATACAGTGTATTCGTGTTGATGAAAAAACTTTACATGATTTTATTTATGGCTGTTTACTGCTGTTTGACAGGCAGTATTTTAATAAAGTATTTGCGGTTGGAAATGGCAAGCTTGCTGTAGCGGTAGAAACTAATCATCAGGGAAAACTGTGTTACCGCAGTGTTTTTGATTTTGCCAGTCGCAAGCAGATCAATGAACAGATCTTAAAGCAGCCTGTTTTAGCAATCCAGTATCAGATGTATGATGAAGGGGAATTAAAAGAGTATGGATTGACACGTAAAGAGCGGCTGAAAAAACAGTATATTGATCATAAAATTGATGAATTATATATGGAAGATTATGATATGTTTGTGCTTTTGTGTCAGCAGCTTAATATTCAGGAAGAAAAAAGTATTGCCAAATATGAACATTTGAAAAAGCTGATTAGCAATGGCTATTCATTTGTTCATGAACTTTTATATAATGAACTGATCAAAAAGGAATACAAAAAGAAATAAGCATTGCTTATTTCTTTATTGTAATACCGATTTTTCTTTCTACTTTGGCCAGCTTTTTACGAGCCATGTAACGAGCGTGCTGTGCTCCTTCGTTTAATACATCATCAATATAGCTGCCACTGATGATTTCCTGATAGCGATCCTGGATTTTCTGCAGTTCGCTGCCAACGATCTCAGCCAGATCCTTTTTAAACTGTCCATAGCCACAGCCCTGATATTTTTGTTCTAAAGCCGCAATTGACTGATTGCTTAAGATAGAATAAATGGTCAGCAGATTAGATATTCCTGGTTTATTTTCTACATCATAAATAATTCTGTTATCACTGTCTGTAACAGCAGACATGATTTTCTTTTTAGAAACATTAATATCATCAAGGATATAAATACAGCCTTTGCTGGTTTCTTCAGATTTAGACATTTTTCTGGTAGGATCCTGCAGATCCATGATTCTGCCACCTACTTTAGGAACAAGCGGTTCTGGCAGTTTAAATGTTTCTGAGTAGCGACTGTTAAATCTTTCTGCAATGTCACGTGCCAGTTCACAGTGCTGTTTCTGATCTTCACCGACAGGAACGTAGTCAGGATCGTAAAGCAGAATATCTGCGTTCATTAATGATGGGTAATTAAAAATTCCTGCCCCAATTGATTCATTTTTTCCCAGTTTGCTGGCTTTATCTTTATATTGGGTCATACGTGAAAGTTCACCCATTGATACCATACATCCTAAATACCATCCCAGTTGAGCATGTTCTAAAACATCTGACTGTAAAAATAATGTTACTTTCTTTGGATCAAGACCAGCTGCCAGATATAAAGCAATCAGATCTTTGGTATTTTTTCTTAGTTCTTTTGGTTCCTGATAAATCGTCATACTGTGCAGATTAGCTACAAAAACGATCATTTCATATTCATCCTGGTAGGAAACAAATGGCTTAATGGCACCGATATAATTTCCTAAAGTAACTCTTCCCGTTGGTTTGATACCACTTAACATTCTTTTCATGATTAATCTCCTTTCAAATAAAAAACGTCCTTTTACAGGACGTTATAAACGCTATGCCACCTTATCATGTCATTGTCTGTCTTAACGCGATCTACGATAAAAGACTCATGCCTTTTATGACTCCAGAATCCCAATTTCAATCATATAAATGGCCTGTTTACATCAACCACAGGCTTTCTGTAACATTTTATATCATTTACTTATATTCTTTCACTGTCTTTAAAAAGTATTATAAAGACTGAAATGTCAAAAATCAAGTTAATCATAAAAAAGAATATACAAAAAAATAAAATGTTGTATAATGTTGAGATGAAGAAGTAATAATGAAATAAATCAATGATTGTTTTGATATATATTTTTTTAGAAAGGAGAACTGTCAATGTTAAGTCTCTTTTAGAGGGCTAACATTGGCAAAGACAGGTTAATATGATTCGTATCTATACTGCACCTAGCTGTGCATCGTGTCGAAAAGTAAAAGCGTGGTTAAAAGATCATAATATTCCTTTTGTTGAAAAAAATATTTTTTCAACTTTATTAAGGAAAGCTGAATTACAGGAACTTTTGGAACGCAGTGAAAATGGAACAGATGATATTATTTCTAAAAGAAGTAAAATCATTAAAGAGAACAAGGTTGATATTGATTCAATGAAAATGAATGATCTGATTCAGTTTATCCAGGAAAATCCATCGATCCTGAAAAGACCGATCATTATTGATGAGCGTAGATTTCAGGTTGGTTATAATGCTGAAGAAATTAGAGTATTTATTCCTAAAGAATTAAGAAAGCTGGCAGAATGTTCTTCACTGGATGGCTGTCAGCAGTTTATTACGCAAGAATGTATTAATTTGAAACAAATATATCAACAAGAAAAAACTGCAGATAAGAAGGATATTCAATGAAAACATTTTTGAAAATACTAGCCGGCATTGTTTTAACACTATCATGTTTTTATTTAAGTGGTTCATTATTTGTGCACCATTTTGTTGAAGACGATATCTTAGAAACCGTAACCGATTCTACTTTGATACAAGAAACCCTGGATAATGTTTCTCAAGAAACGTTAGTAACAGGTGGGTTTGATACAACCCAGTCTGATATGATCTTAGCCCTGATGGAAAATGATCAGGAAGCTAAGGAAGTTTTAAAACAATATGCCAGTACTTTATTAAATGACAGTATTAATGATGAAAATACTTTTGATGAAACACTGCTGCTGGAACAGCTTAACAGTAAAAAAGATCTTGTTTATGAAGTTCTGCAGCCACAAATGAGTAAGGAGCAGTTTGAACAGATTTATCAGGATACATTAGAGCAACTTGATTTGCAGCAGATGTATCAAAGTGCTGTTGAGAAAGTCACTGTTAAAATGGATGAACAGCCATCAGCTAAAGAGATGTTATCGCTGATTTATTTCTTCCATGATCAGTATCATATTTATGTAGCTTTTATTTTAATGGTTATATCGGTTGTTTATCTTGCTTTGATATCCATTAAAGAAAATGGGGTTCTTGCTGGAAGTATTGCGCTGATTTATTTGTTTTGTGGTATCTTGACATTGCTGATGGCTTTTGCCATTGTTCTGGTCTTGAGTGCTATTGTTCCTTCAACGATGAAGATAACAATTTCATCGATTCGTTATATGTATCTTACTGCTGGTATTTATATTGTGATTGCTGCGGCAGTTAGTATTGCTCATGTATTTTTAAAAAGAAAAAACAACTAAAAATCTGATTGTCCGCTAAAACACTGTATCTATCAGCATTTTCAAGGGTTGAAATACTTCAAATTACTACGATTTTACTACCATTGAATGAGCCTTGATACGTTAGAAATCCCAGATTTGCAAAGATATGGTACAGCACATCAGTATTGATAAACTAAAAATTGAATATCGCAAGTAGATTATGGAACGCCGATATTGACGTTCCTTTTCTATTTCCAGCCGTTCAGATAATGGACGGCTTTTTCTATATCCAAACGAAAGGAGAATTTTAAAAGCTATGAAAAAGATATTGAAGCGATTAGCCACAGGCTTCCTTGCCTTTGCGACTATCGTTACCGCTTTGCCGACAACGGCAGTCCACGCTTCCGAGAAGCAATATTGGACAGAAAGTGCCGAGCGTGTCGGTATCGTTGAAAAAGTGATGAATGACGGATCTATCGGTTCGACATTCAACGAGGGACACATGACCGTTGAGGGTGAGGACGCTTTCTGCGTGGATATTAACACTAACTTCCGCAACGGCTACAAGACCAGAGCCGACGCAAGCACACGCATGAGCGACGACCAGATTTCAGATGTTGCACTCTCAATCGAGTATGTCAATCAGTATGTGCAGAGCCACAGCGGATTGAGCACTCAGCATATCTACCTTTTGAAACAGTGCGTCGTATGGTGTTGATTGGCATATTATTTTACAAGAAATATTCAAAATAGTTTAAATGAATTATGCACACTAATTTACCATATTTTATTGTTTTCATTATTTCCTCCATTCCCCCGCGCTTCGCTGCGCGGACACAAATATCTCATCAAACTAATCCCTATTACTCTAGTCATGTTCTCTTTATAATTGTATAATTTAGTAGAGGTGGTACACTACAGAG
>JACJKV010000043.1 GCA_016901755.1 Thomasclavelia spiroformis
ATCTAAATATCTATCACATTCGTTTCCAATCGATATGGCAAAGTTATCTTATTTATTGGATATTTCTAAATCATATTTTTCTTCCTGTGTGTGATGGTCAATCAAAAAAATATTTAACGATCATGTGGACGTAAGGATGGATCCAAAGATTAGAGCCCCAGGTATGAAGGAGCGAAGTGAAACCAATTTGTCCATATCTTGATTCAGCAGCCTGAAGTAAAGATTGAGAAGAAGCTCTAAACAGAAGTGAATACATCTGCTGCTTATTCCATAAAAAGATATCGTTTAACGAATCCGGTACAGTAAAAACGATATGAAAATAAGGGATATCAAGAAGAAATGACTGCATTTTACTGATCCACTCTTCTCTTGATTTTGCCTGGCAAGAGGGACAATGTCTGTTGCCACAGGAATTATAGTGGATAAGCTTATATCCGCAGTCTTCACATTCATAGGCATTATATCCAAAAGCTTCAGTACCACAGGCAGCCATATAGTTGTAGCACTTGAGTTCATATTCATTAAGGTGATATTTTTTGAGATAGCAGTTTTTTTTGATAGGAGAATAGTCTGAATCTTAGTTGCCATGTGAAGTTCCTTTCTTTAACATATTGTCATAATAGGAGATATGAGAGTTCATCATATTTTTAGAAAAATGAAGATAAAGAGAAGTGGTCGCTAAGGAAGCATGACCAAGACGATATTTAAGGTCGAGGATATTACCACAAGCTCTTAAGAAATTGACAGCATAAGTATGTCTTAAGCAGTGAAAAGTGCAGGAATGAGGGATATGAGCGAGACGACAGTAATGGTAGAAGTTCCTTCTGATAGTTTCGTTGCAGGTTTTATTGCCATTATGAAAAGAGATAAAGAAACGATCAGAGCCAGGCTGAATGTGATATTCCTTAGCATATTTTTGGATAGCACGATAAATGGTGTTGTCCAAGGGAACATAACGAGATTTGTTTCTTTTTGATTCACGAATATAAATGCACATATTTGTTTTGTCTCGTTGTTGAACCGCAAAATATCACCTACATTAAATTGCATTATAATTCAACATTGAAAAAGGGTGGATAATCTATGTATTGAAATGAAAAACGCAAATTATTTCAATATAAAGAGAGTCTTTAATGACTCCCTTTCAATCGTATATGTTTTAGCGATTGCCTGACCTATCGCTTCTGATGTTTCATGGTTTCGTGACTCATCGTATATATCTTCTGTATTACAGAATACATCATTTCATATGATGAGTTCGACAGCATAGATTCTCTTTGGATCACAGAAGAGGTTGATCCACCATTCATTATTCATGATTTTTTCAACAATGCCGTTTATATGCTGGTCATGTCCCAAACCCAGATTCATCTGCTCTTGTCATTACTGTTCCTTCTATCCCAGTGATATCTCTTCACTGGCCAGCCTGATAATTTCGCTGTCTATTTTTTCTTTCTCTTTGTTGGTTCCTATGATAAGCGCTTTATTTATCAGCAGATTCAATGTCCTGATCAAACCACCCATCAGTGTGAACAGGGTATGAAATGCTTCCCTGGTAAACAGATCTTCTCTACAGTGTGCTGTTGCCAGTCTCGTGGTTACATATTCCTCAATTTCTTTTTCATCAAAGCCGGTAAATGTGTAGTTCATGTTGATCCTTTGTCTGAATGCCTCCAGCATCTTATAGTTGAGCGTCCTTAACAGTTCATTTTGTCCTGCTAATATCAGTGTACAGAAATCCTTGGAATCGTAATCAAAGTTAAGCAGCATCACAAATTCTCTGATGATCTCTTTTTTTAGAAACTGGGCTTCATCAATGGCAATGATGATTTCCATCTTGTTTTCACAGGCCAGACGTCGCAGTTCTTCCTGTATCTGATGGAACATCTGGCTCTTTCTGGTTGTTTCCTCCAAACCTAATGCTTCATTGAGCATCCTATAGAAATCCAGGGAAGTGACTGTTGTCATACATATGTAGATCACCCTGTATCTGCTGGAATTAAGGGAATTCAATGCCTTTCTTAAACAGGTTGTCTTCCCCATGCCCGGACTGCTCATAAAAACCCCGATCCCTCTTGTTTTGATGACAAATTCCAGACGGTTCATCATCTGTTTATAGTCATTTGATTCATAAAAGTGTGTCGTTTCCTTTGTGAATGGATTTCCATTCATCCCATAATAAACTGCTGGTTCCATACTTTCCTCCTAATAAATAAGTTCTGTTCGTCTTGTCTTTCCGTTTTCTATCTTATCCGTTCGCTTGAGATGAATCTTCTGTCTGTTGGCGATATCATTGAGATAAACCGTCTGATAGGTTGAGGGATCATAACGGATAAGGACCTTCAACCCAATGTAGACAGAAGGTACATCAAAACTTATATTATTTATAACGACCGTAGAATCTCCGTTGACCTTTCTCGCTTCTTCATGAAGAAAACATTCATCGACCCAGTCGACAAAGTCTGTCTGACGTTTATTGACCGTTTTCCAGGGTTCCGTATCTTTCATATCATACATGAAACGCTGCAGTGGTGTATGACTGTCATGACTGTCATCATGAAGACTCGAATGAATCGTACGATTGTATTCGTCTATCCATTTATAAAGCCTGCTGTTGAGCTCGCTGAGAGAATGATAATTACGGCCATGATCTGCATTTAACCATCGGTCCTTGATCGTTCTGAAGAATCTTTCAATCACAGCCTTGCCTTCTGGCGAATAGGGAGGATTGTAGATGAGCTGTGTCCCTATTGATGCGGCTATATGATTTGTACTTTTATTCTTGAATGTTGAACCATTGTCAAGGATCAGTACCTTGCTTTTCCCATAACGCAGGATTGCATCCTTCCATACTGACTGGAAATTAATGGAATTGTCATTGAAGAAAAACCTCGCAGAAACGATCATACGAGAATGATTGTCAATGATGGCAATAAGATATGTTTTTCTGTAACTGTCAGATTCATCAAAGATATAAAAAGTGTGACATGTATCAGCCTCATATCCATCAAGAGAATGTGCGAATTCCCATGCACGTCTTTCCTTTTTCAGCGGTTTTCCTCCATTTCTCAGGTTTTCATTTCTGATATAGCGCTGTACTGAATCTACAGAAGCCTCATCCTGGGTTATGATGCCTTCACTGACAAGTTTCTGATGTATCATGACGCCAGTGATTCTGGGAAATTCTTCAATAAGTTCTTCGATCCTGTGCCTGGCACTGTCAGAAAGGACCCTTGAACGTCCTAGATCGATTCTCATCTTGGGATAAAGCCCATCTATCCCATGTCTGGTATACAGATAATACCAGTCCTTGATCGTTTGCCATGCAAACTTTCTTTTTGAGCCGTCAGGCCATTCGAATTCACTTTCAGAAACGCGCTTAAAATAGGCCGTTGCGTTAACCTCTGTAAAAGTATTCGCAACAACCGGCGCTATGAGAGAGAATTTCAGTTGTGCAACAGCTTTAACATATTCAATTCTGTCAGTTTCAATATTTTTCATACTGTTCATCACCTCAAAGACAGTATATGACAGTACGAAAAGTAAAAACATGCCCAAGTTATTTTACAGAACATAAAAAAGCAGAGATCATTGTGTCTGATGAAATAGTGTGCAGTTTTTTTGAAAAAGTGAAGTATGTGCAATACTAAACATAGAATCGATGAATTCCAGAGGCTGAGACAGATAAGACATAAAAAAATTCATGTTTGATCTGTTTTTCATCGTGAGGAATATACGGTAGTAGCAGTAATAGGCATCAAGCCAGCGGTAGAGAGTATTTTTTGATATCTGATATTTACAGATGATTTCGTCAACAGTTAAAAGATTCATCAGACGATCATAAAGAACAGATATGACGAAAGAAAGCGAGTACTGGAAATAGGGGATCATAAAAACATATGGAAGCAGAGCATGATAGTGACGGCAGCTGCTGCAGTAGAAAACAGGGATGGTACATCGGGAATAAACGTTATGAGAATCCTCTCTGTAGATATAGTTTCTTTCATAATGACCAACCAGTTGAGAAGAAGGATATGAACAGGTCAGGGAACGAGAGATATGAGGCGTCAACTGATCCGGATGATTGATAATGGCATTTTCAAAGGACTGAAATGACTGAATATCATGAGCAAAGGAATTATTTTTAAAAAACATCTTGAATAAAGAGTAGCAATTTTGTATCATGGTCTTGTGTAAGAGAGAAAGAGACCAGGGAGCCAACCATGATATCTTTCTCTTTTCCTTTCTGCGTTATTAACATTATTAAAATACATAAGATTGAAAAAAACAAGGTTTTCTTAATATGCCGTAGAAGCAGGCATATCGGGCAACTTTGTTTTCATTTTTGTTTATTTATTATGCCGTTTCATATTATATTTAATTATTTATATTTTGCGGTTCAACACTCTAGTGAATATATCAGAGACCCTTAGATGAATGATTTCATTAATGCGGAGACCACAGCATAATCCAAGTTTGATGATGCAGTCCATTCTGGAATCAGAAGAACATGCAGAAAAAAGGGAGTGGATCTGAGAATCAAAAAGGAAGTCGATCTCCTTGCGGGTGAATCTGGCCATAGGGACTTTATATAAATTGATAGGTTTTTCCAAAACCGCAAAAAAGAAGAACCTAATATAGGAGTTATTGGAATTGATGGAATTCTTTTTCAAAGGAGTAGAATGAAGATAGATAAGATAATCACGAAACATATCAGAGGTGATCTCAAAATGATTGTCATAGGAAATGAAGTCAAGGAATCTAGCAATACCATCCATGTAATTTAAGATAGTACGATCAGAGACATTTTTGAGCTTAAGAGATAGATTGACTTCATTGAGAATAGGATATTGAGAAATCTTGTCATTTATACTTTTAGTATTCATATAATTATCAGTCCTTTCTTAGATAAAAATGACAATAAAAGTATAAAGCAAAAAAGCCATCATAGGAAAGAGGGCAAAATAAAATTTATAAAAAATATATGAAAGAATTGGACTACCGCGTAGAGGTTTAGTATAATATTTCTTAAGAAAGAAGGGAAGTAGGATGAATTTAATATCTAGATTAAAAAAATTATATATGATGACACCAAATGAAAGTATTAAGCATCTTATTTCACAATATTTATTATTTCATTTAAATGATTTAGATAAACTAACAATTAAACAATTATCAAGTCAGCTTGGAATATCAAAATCAGTTATATCTAAATTTTGTTTACAATCAGGTTGTGAACAATTTTCACAATTTAAAAGTCAGTTAATTTTAGATTATCAAGAATTACAAGATGAATTTTTATTATTTCATTATAATTCAATTACATATGATGAATATTATTCATTTTCACAATTATGTTATCATTTATTTAACAATGATTCTTGTTTTCAAAACTTATTATCTTGTTTAAAATCTACTCAAAATGTTATTATCATGGGAAGTTCACATTACATTTCTTTTCTTGAAGAATTAGCAACATTTTTATTGATTAAAGGAATTGAAGTTAGTGAATTATTATTATGGAGTCAAAATGAAATAAATAAAAAGATAGATCTATTACAAAAAGATGATGTGGTTCTTATTGTTGATCCACAAGCTGATTTAAATTTATATCTTGAAGTTTCTTCTCTTTATAGTTCTGAAATGAATCAAATAGAGAAAAAATCAGCTAATTGTTTTTTTATAGGACAACCATCAATGGGAAATGATAAGTTTCATGTTATTACTGTTCCGGTTGTAGCATCAAAAATGTTGTATGATTTATTTATACTCTTATTTTCTAATGCAATAAAAGAACAATGGGATGAGTGGAATGGAGGGAAAGGATTATGATGAGTATTGTCGGAATGTTATTGGTTATGATATTCGATTCCTATGATAAAAATAGTATTAATTATATTTTAGCAAAGTATTTTATAGATCATATACATGAGATTGAGAATATGACATTAAAAGAATTGAGTTTAGATTCTCATGTGTCAATTTCAGCGATTAATAGATTCTTAAAATTATTAGGGTTTAATTCATTTAAACAAGCTAAAAGTTATGTAAAAGTTGGATTTGATTTAAAATTAAAACAAATTCGAAATCGCTATACATATTTTTCTATTGAAAAAGAGTTAGATAAGGTTGAATATTTATCTGGGAAAAATATAGATAGAGAACAATTTGTTGAACAAATAGATACATTAGTAGATATGCTTTATAATAATCAAAATATAATTATTTTAGGAGCATTATATCCATCTGCAATTTTTTTAAATTTTTTAGATGATATGGTTTATTTTCAAAAGAAATGTGAATTCATATGGAGAAATACTGTTGATTATAGTAGCCATATTGAAGCTAAAGAAGGAGATATTTTATTTATTGTATCTTTAACAGGTAGATTATTATTAATGAAAAATGGTCTATATTCTCAAATACAAAATACGAAAGGGAAAACAGTTTTGATTTCTGGGAATGAATCCCTTTGGGATAAGGCAGATTTATTTATTAAAATTCCAACATCTAAAGGAGAGGAGAAGGAAGATCAAAATACAGTATTGGTAGAACTATTAAGTATTATAAAATTTAAATATTATGAAAAATATATTGCGACTCAGGAGAAATAATATTATTGTTATTTCTCTTTTTTATAAATGAAAACATTATATATTTTGTAAAAAAAGAAATAAAGAAAACTTTTAGGAATATATTTTTTTTAAAAAATTTTGAACATAAAATAAAAACAAAACGTTTTAAAAGCGCTTTCATTAGAGGTGTTCGCCAATTATAATAATATCATGAGGAGGAAAAGGAAATGAAGAAAATGAAAAAAATTGCTTTAGTAACAACAATTGGATTAATGTCTTTAAGCACAACTATTAGTTCAAATGTATTTGCTAAAGACACAATTTCTATGGAAAGACAACAAGCATTTTATGCATCAGCCACACAAGGTAACAAGGATTATTCGATTATTAATGTTGAAACTGATAAAAATATTTATGCTATTCAGGGACAAAAAATTAGCTATCTTATAGTTAATGGTGATGAAGGTGTGTTAGTAGGAGCCGATTTAGATGTAGGAGATTATTCTAAATTTAAAGCTTCAATTCAAACAAAGGTATCTGATTTAAAGAATTTATCTGTTGCATTAACAGATAGTCGAGAAGGGTTATCAAATGAGTTAAAAAATGATGGTGCAAAAATATATCAAGTGGGACAAGAACAAGTTATTACATTAGATAATAATACTCCTGATGATAAGAGTGATGATGTTAATTTAAAATCTATGGCATTTTCAGGACATACTGAGTGTTCAACAATATGGATGGATGAAACACATAATTTAATATTTTCTGGTGATGCATTAGGAGATGGTACGTTATATTTACGTGATACAGGTTTTTGTATGGGAGATTATAATACAACAACAGAATTAAAATCAATAGAAAATATTCAAAAGAATTTAAACACGTTATTAGAAAAAATAAATGGTAATGATGATATAGCATTATATTCTAATAATAAAAAAATGAATAAAGAATATATAGAAAATGTTAAAAAAATTGTAGATGATATTTTAAGTGTTGATCATAGCAGAGTACATACATTTATAAATGAAGGTGTTAATGGAGATATGACTCTAAACCTTAAAACAGTTGAGGGTAATGCAACTGTTGTATGGCATTTTCCTACCTTCGGACTACATGGTTATGATTTAGGTGGAACACATTTCAAAGGAAAAGGATACGATTTCTTTACTTTTAAATATCAATTAGATAATGGTAGTGTTTTATATAGTTTACATGATACTGATATTCAACCATGTTATGTATTAATGAACGATGATGAAGCATTGCTTATTGATACAGATATGTATGGAGATATTACAAAGGCAGTTAAAGATTTAATTGGTAATAGATCATTATCTATTTATATTACTCACCCACATGGCGATCATACTGGAGGTTTAAGCGAATTTTTACCTACTAATAGTCCAATCAGACAAGATATCAAAAATAATCCAGGAAGAAGTGTAACTGGAGAGTGGACATTCCCAGAAAAATCGGCTCTTGATGATGGACAATTGAAAAAAATATATTATCCATCATATGAAGGAACCTCATCATTTGCGAAAGAGTTAACAACTTCTAAAAAAACAATTGAAGAAGCACTAGATGAATTTAAATCACAGGGAGTAGAGATTGTTCGTACTGGTGAAAAAACAAGTTTCTCTGTAGCAGGGCGTGATTTTGTAGTATGTCAAATGGTTGGGCATTCATTAAGTGATGTTGTATTAATTGATAAAACAGATCGTATTATGTTTGCTGGAGATATTACAGGAACAGAAAGTGTTTTAGGTGGTTATGGTATAAACAGTGCATCGTATAAAGATATTCTCGCTTCAATTAATCATTTATTAGATGATTATGGAAGTATGTTTGATTATTATTTCCAAGGACATGTAGGAAATAGGATTCCAAAAGATCACATTGCTACAAATAATAAAACTTTAGTAGAAGAATATTTGAAGCATGGAAAAGCTGTTTCTATGGATGGAAGACAACTTATTATTTCTAACGGGAAAATGATTACAAGTAAAGAAGACTTTACTGCAATTGAAACTATTGATATGTATCAATATGGTGGAGCGTGTGCAAATATAAATAGATATGGAAGAAAAGATGCAACTATATCAATTTTAGATGATACTGTATCTATGAATGTTAAGAATAAACATTTATTGAATGCAACTACAACTAATACAGAATCTAGCATTATGTATGAAAGTAGTGATACAAAAGTGGCTACCGTTGATAAGGATGGTAAGATTATAGCTGTAGGAAAAGGTGAATGTACAATTACATTATCAACACCATTGACAGAAAATTTTGAACCTGCAACAGAAAGTATAAAAGTTAAAGTATATCAAATTTCAGAAAAAGATGAGATTAGATCGAAAGAAGATGCAGCAGTAGAAAAATTAGAGGATATTGTAAACGCTAATTTAAATCAGTATTATGATTATAAAGATGCTAGTGGAAGAATTATTAGAATTACAAAATTACAAAACAATTTATATCATGTAGATGAAGATAGTGGAGAAAAACCAATTGCTGCTAATAATAATACATCATCAATGTATTTCTATATTGGAGAAAATGATGTAGTCATGGTAGATGGAGGAAATGGAGAATCTGCTAATGCTAATTTTTCTAATGAAGGATTGGCTAAAATAAAAGAATTATTAGTTGGAGAAAAAGAACTTCATGTAGTTATTACTCATTTACATGGTGATCATATAGGTTACTTTAAAGATGAAAAGAGTATTCCTACAATTGGAGAAAAGACTAAGTTGTATATTAATGAATTAGATTTACAAGGATTAGATAGTCAAGTAAAACAGAATTATGAAGTTGTATCTTTCAAAAATGGAGAAAATTTAAAAGTGGGAGATTTCACTTTTGAAATTGTAGGTCTAGCAGGTCACACTGAAGGTTCATGTGCAATTATAGATAGAGAAAGTGAAATTATTTTCACAGGTGATGCTATTGGATCAGGAACTGTTTGGATGTTTGGAGAAGATAATTTAGAAAAATTTGCACCAGATATTGAGAATTTTGTAAAAGTATTAGAAGGAATGGAAAACCCAATTATTTATTGTGGACATAGGGGTCAACAGAGATGGGATTTTGTACATGCTAATAAAATTGCTGTTAATGAAATTGGAAAAGAATATGTTAAAGAAATGAGTGAACTTGTAAAGAATATAAAAGCAGGTAAGTATAGCGTTAATAAAAATTATCCTTTTGCAACAGATGATAGAGTGGCTATTTATTCTTTAGAAAGTGATTTAAACCATGATGGAGCTTATCCAGGTATATTCTCTGTTAAATCTGGTGTTGATAAGATAAAAAATGTAGATGTTGATATCCCAACAGACAAAGATGATACAATTGAAAAAGAAGAGATTGAAACACCAACAGTAGATAAAGAAACTGAAAAGAAACCAACAAAAGTAAAGACAAGTGATATGACAAATATTGCTCCATATGCAGTTGTTGCATTATTCAGTGGTGCATTATTAGTATCATTAAGATTAAGAAAAAAAGAAAGTAGATAATTTTATAAATAGGTATATTGTTTGAAGAATTATGAAAGTGAGGACATGAAAATGTTCTCATTTTTCATAATAGAAGATGAGTTTGCTTTAGTGATAATTTCTTATATATGTTATAATAAAAATATAATGCAAAGGAGATTAACAATGTATCAATATGAATATGAAAAAGTAAGTGTTCAAGGTAAGCGTCAAATCATAAGCACCAAATTAATAAACAGGATGTTACCCTAACTTAGGTAAAAACATCCTGTTTTATGTTCTCAACGACAAAAAGAACATATCACTATGCT
>JACJKV010000044.1 GCA_016901755.1 Thomasclavelia spiroformis
TTCGACTCCGGCCCTGGGCACCATAAAAACAATGCGGGTGTAGTTCAATGGTAGAACTTCAGCCTTCCAAGCTGACTACGTGGGTTCGATTCCCATCACCCGCTCCATATGGAGATAAGCACTTTTTAGAAAGTGTTTTTTTATTTTTTTATAAGTGGATGAAAAAAGTTTATATTGAATTCATATGAGTGCGTCATATTTATTTTTGAGGTGGTATTTATGGTAAAAAGATTTGAATTTGATGATGACATGGAAGAATTTGAAATAGATGAAAAAACACAAGAGGATGAAGAGAAAACGGCTGTAGAAAGAAAGCAACGACAGCCAAAAAAGAAAAAGAAGACGGTAACTAAAACCAAACGTAAAACGAAAACCAAAGTAAAAAAAGAAAAACAGGGCCGTTCTAAACTGTCAACGCTGATTCTTTCTTTGCTTATTATTGTTATTATTGCAGGAATTTGTGTGGGAGGCTATATTGCCTACGAATATTACATTGATCAGCAAGAACAGATCGATGATTTACAGCAGCAGCTTGATGATACTCAGTCTCAGGAAGAAACATCAACTAAACAAAATCAGACCAAAACTGAACAGCCAAGTGATGAAAACGATGAATCTGACAATCAGGATATTTCTGATGAAGAAAATATCACTGAAGGTAATACAACAGATGAAAATTTGTCGAATCAGGAAGAGGCTAATCAGGAAGATAATGTTAAAAATCCGCAAAATGAAGAGTAACTGTCAATCGGTTACTTTTTTTATTTTGGTTACAGCTTTGATTTATAATATTCACCAAAAGCGGCCATTGAGTCTAGTAATTCTTTTAATTCCATCCCTAACTGTGTCATGCCATATTCGACTTTAGGTGGATTGGTGTGATAATCATGACGATAGATGATACCATCTTTTTCTAACTGTCTTAAGTTTTCTGTGAGTACTTTCTGTGATATTCCAGCGAGAGATTTATATAATTCATTAAAGCGCCAGGGTCTGGCAATTAAATTTCTTATGATCAGTAATTTCCATTTATTGCCAATTAATGATACTGTTGTAGCAATCGGACATTCTGGTAATTCGGCTTTTGTTTTCATTGTTTTCTTTTCTCCTTTAAAACATTTTTATTATTATAACGTATTTAAGATAAAATAAAAGACAGTTACCTAAAAGTGCGTACTTGTTTTCAGGTGTTTTATTTTGTACATTTTTGACATAGAGAAAAGGAGGAACGCAATATGACAAATTTTATCAGGCTTTCTAAACAGGAAGGAGCAAGAGTAGAATTACATGATCAATTAGCTTTGACTGGTGCTGAAATTAGTATAAATACTATTCCAGCAGGAGGGTGTGTACCTTTTGTTCATGCTCATCAAAACAATGAAGAAATCTATTATATTTTATCTGGTTCAGGAAAAGCAGTGATAGATGATGATAAAGTATGTTTGCAGCAGGGAGACTGGCTTAAAATTGATCCCGCTGGTAAACGTCAGCTTTTTGCTGGTGAAAATCAGGAATTATCGTATTTATGTATTCAAGTCAAAGCTCATTCATTAAAGCGATATACTGCCGATGATGCTATTATTGTATAAAAGCTAAAAAAACAGCTAATCTCCTGGTCAGGTAGAAATATTTAAAAATCGCATCGATCAATAACCCATTCCAATCTGGTTTGGGTTGTTTTTTATTTAGGAAAGATAAAGGTTTGTGTTTAAAAATCCTTACAAAAATTAAGGTTTGATAAATAATAAATAAATAACCCCTCGATATAATGAATTTAGATTTTAGCTAGAAGCTATGATCTGGAAGGGAGCTATTAGATGAATAACGTAATGTATTATTTGCAGCAGAGTGCAGAAAAATTTGGTGATAAGGTTGCTGTCATTGATGAAGACAGACAATGTACTTATCAGGGGTTACGTCATATCAGCTGTAATGTGGCTGCGTATCTGATGAATCGAAACATTAAAAACAAACCTGTTATTGTTTTTATGGACAAGGGGCTAGACACCCTATATGCATTTTTTGGAATCGCGTACTCTCAAAACTATTATTCTTTGTTAAATCCAGATTTACCTGAACATAGATTAAAACAAATCAAAACCATCATTGAAACACCTTACATTATTACGAACAGGCAATTATTATCAAGGGTAGTTTCGCTGTTTCCTGATACCTGTGTTTATCTGGTTGAAGAAATGATCGAAGATCAGATATATGATCAAAGAGCATTCAATCATGTTTTCCAATCGACTTTAGACATAAATCCTCTCTATATTAATTTTACTTCAGGCTCAACAGGGAAACCAAAAGGTGTCGTGATTTCTCATCAGTCAACGATCGATTTTATTGATGAGTTTACCAAAAAAATGAATATATCTAAGCAAGACCGCATTGGTAATCAGGCTCCCTTTGACTTTGATGTATCGGTGAAAGACATTTATTCATGTCTGAAAACCGGTGCGACACTGGTGATCATTCCTAAAAGATTATTCTCGCGTCCTACTAAGCTGATTGAATATATCTGTGATCATGAAGTGACAACTTTGATATGGGCGGTATCAGCGTTATCTTTGATTTATACTTTTCATGGTTTGCAGTACAAAGTACCGCATCTTATCAAAAAGGTAATGTTTAGTGGTGAAGTGATGCCGTTAAAACATTTACAGGCCTGGCAGCAGGCATTACCTGAAGCTCAGTTTATCAATCTGTATGGACCGACAGAAATTACCTGCAACTGTTTATATCATATTCTCGATAAAAACAGAGATTACAGTGATGGTATACCGGTGGGAAAGGCGTTTAAAAATGAAGAAGTCTTTTTACTGGATGAAAATGATCGTCTGATCATCGAAAAGCACAGGCAGGGAGAAATCTGTGTTCGTGGCCGTACACTGGCTTTAGGGTATTACAATAATGAAGAAGAAACAAACAGGCGCTTTGTTCAAAACCCTTTGCATCATTATTATCCTGATATTATTTACCGAACAGGTGATTTAGGATATTTAAATGAAAGGGGAGAGATGGTATTTTGTGGCCGTAAAGACTTCCAGATCAAATATCAGGGACATCGTATTGAATTGGAGGAAATTGAAAAAAGTGCTTTAACAATAGATGAGATCAAACAATGCTGCTGCATGTTTGATCATGAAAAACAGAAATTATACTTTTTTTACATTGGTGAGATCGAAAAGCCGGAATTGGTAGCCCGGTTGAAAAAAATATTACCGGCATATATGATTCCTGGACGCATTTGTCGACTTGATGTGATGCCACTTACAAAAAATGGAAAAATTGATCGACAGTTACTGTTAAGTCAGGTAACAGGAGGGAAAAAGAATGGATAAACCTATATTAGCACGTATTTTACGTGAATATAAAACACCGCTTTACTGTTTTGATATCATTGAGCTGCAGCAGCGTATTTCACAGTTACGTCAGCAGCTGCCAGCAAAGGTGAAAATGTGTTATGCAGCTAAAGCTAATACATTTATTCTTAAAGAGATTGAACAGGATATTGACTATTATGAAATCTGTTCACCAGGAGAACTGGATATTTGTCGACATCTGGATATTCCATTAAATAAAGTGGTGTTATCAGGTGTTTATAAAAATAAAAATGATTTACAGAAAATAATGAAAAAGCAGGAAGATATAAAGATCTATACTGTTGAATCTTTGCAGCAGTTACTTGATCTGGCAAGATTATCAGAAAATCATTGTAGTCATCTGCCGGTTCTGATTCGCTTGACTAGTGGTAATCAGTTTGGGGTAGATGAAGAGGCACTGCGTTATATTATTGAAAATCGACAGCACTATCCTTGTCTTGATATTAAAGGTATTCAATATTTTTCTGGGACACAGAAACATTCGCTTAAACGTCTGGAAAAAGAAATCATTCATATGGTAGAGCTCATCGGTGAATTAGCGAGCCAGTATGATTTTCACTGTAAAGTGTTAGAATATGGACCTGGTTTACCGATAGATTATTTTTCTGGATCAGATTTTGATGAAAAGATGCATTTGGCACAGTTTTCAGCTTTGCTTGAAAAAGTACCAGAAGATATAGAAATTGTTTTGGAAATAGGACGTAGTATTGCTGCTGGCTGTGGCTGTTATTTAACGCGAATCGTAGATATCAAGATGAATAATGACGTGAATTTCGCTATTGTTGATGGCGGAATCCATCATTTGACCTATTATGGACAAAGCATGGCGATGAAAGTACCTCAACTGGAGGTGTATCGTCAGGATACAGATGAATTTTTGAACATAACGGATGGTAAACCATGGAATATCTGTGGCTCATTATGTACGATCAATGATATTCTGATCAAACAGCTGCCAGTATCGAAATTAAGACTGGATGACCTGTTTATTTTTAAAAATACTGGAGCCTATTGTCCAACGGAAGGGATTTCGCTGTTTCTGACTCGCGATTTGCCGGATATTATTTTTGTAAAAAATCAGCAGATTCAGTCTGTCAGACTGATGAAAAAAACATCGTTTTTTAATGAACCACATTATATGATCGTACAGGAGGAAATTAGAAATGGATAAGATTATTGATATATTACTGGAAATTGAACCAGATTTGGATGTGAAAGGACATGCTTTTATAACAGATCATCATTTGGATTCGCTATCTATTCTATCGCTGGTGGCAGAACTGGAAGATGAATTTGATATTATGATTCCAGCATTGGAAATTACTGAAGATAATTTGAATTCGGTAGAAAGTATTTATATGCTGGTTAATCGACTTCAGGAAGAAGACTTATAAAATGGAAGGGGGATAAGAAGTGAAATCATATTATTCATTGATTTTTGGACTGTTTTTTCTGCCGGTGACGGTGATCGTCTATCAGCTGTTTCCCCCAAAAAAAAGATGGATCGTCCTGCTTGGTGCCAGCTATTTGTTTTTCTGGTCCATCAGTCAGCAACTGATTGTTTATATTCTTTTTTCGAGCCTGTCGATCCATCATTTTGGCTTATGGCTGGAAAGTATCGACAATGAGTTCAAGTTAAAAAAACCATACCTTGATAAAGCAGTACTAAAAAGTGAACGTCAGGCTATGATGCAAAAAAAGCGTTATGTTTTGCTTATGGCGATATCGCTGCATCTGGGTTTGCTTATTGCGTTGAAATACAGTGCTTTCTTTATTCATAACATGAATATAGCTTTTGATTTTTTCAGGTTTCCGCTATGGATCGAGGTGCCATCATTTTTATTGCCGATTGGAATTTCGTTTTATTCATTACAGGCCATCTCATATATGTGCGATGTCTATCGTGGAACGATTACAGCTGATCGAAACTTAGGACGTTTAGCTTTATATCTGACATTTTTTCCACAGCTTATGGAAGGACCGATATGTCGCTATGGAGAAATGGCATCACAGTTATGGCAAGGGAAAAGTGTGACTTATGGTCAGCTGACATTTGGAATGCAGCGTATTTTGCTGGGACTGATGAAAAAGATGGTGATTGCTGATCGTCTTAATCCCCTGGTTGATGAAATATTTAAAAATTATCAGACCTATTCAGGAGAAATTATATTTGTTGGAGCGGTTGCCTATACAGCACAGCTGTATATGGAGTTTTCAGGAACGATGGATCTTGTTATTGGCACAGCAGAAATCTTTGGGATCCGTTTACCTGAAAACTTCCGTCAACCGTTTTTTTCCAGAAGTATTGCTGAGTTCTGGCGTCGTTGGCACATTACTTTAGGTGCCTGGTTTAAAGATTATGTGTTTTACCCGGTTTCTATGTCTCAGTTTTCTAAAAAGCTGACCAGAAAGGCCCGAAAAAAAGCGGGTAATTATTTTGGACCATTACTGGCAGGAGGCATTGCTTTGCTGGCAGTATGGATCGCTAATGGTTTTTGGCATGGAGTTGGCTGGAATTATCTGTTTTTTGGTCTGTATCATTTTGTTTTGATTTTTACTGGCAGTCTCATGATACCATTCTTTAAAAAAATAAATACAACTTTTAATATAGATGCTCATCATTATGCATATCAGGCAATGCAGATGATCAGAACGGTTTTGCTGGTATGTGTTGGTGAACTGTTTTTCAGAGCGGATGGTTTATATGCTGGCATGCAGATGTTTAAAAAAATGGTGACGGCTTTTTCTCTGACTGGCTTACAGGATGGTACGCTTTTGAATCTCGGTTTGGATCGCCATGATTTCATGATCGTCTTACTGGCGGGAGCTATGATGCTTATTATCGGAATTTTAAAGGAAAAAAATATAGAAATCAGAAAAGCACTGGCTGTTAGACCGTTGCCGGTACGCTGGCTTGTTTATTATATGCTGATCATGGCTATTGTTGTTTTTGGTGCCTATGGGTCGGGATATATTCCGGTTAATCCCATGTATGCAAATTTTTAGGAGGTGGATGTAATGCTTAAACAGTCATATTACAAGTATATTCATTCAGTTTTGTTTATCGTCATTCTGATATCTATTCTCTATTACAGCTCAATGATCTTTATTCCCAAAAATAATCTAGATGGTTTTGGAATGCGCGATATTTCAGCTAATGGTATCTTGAGTGAAAAAGATGATTCTTTAGATGTCCTGATTTTAGGGGACAGTGAAGCTTATTCTTCATTTTCGCCAATGGAAATCTATCATCATCATGGCTTTACCTCTTATGTTTGTGCTACTTCGGGGCAGCCTTTGTATTATACGAAAAGTCTTTTAGAAAGAACGCTCAAAACACAGTCACCACAGGTCGTCGTTATTGAAACTAATGCTATTTTCAGAAATTTTTCTTCGGCTGAACCGCTTGCTGATAAAATCAGCGAATTGTTCCCGGTATTTGATTATCATGATCGCTGGAAATCGCTGAATAGTGATGATTTCACGGGAACCGTTAATTATACATATAATAATGTATTAAAAGGATTTAATTACAATACATCAATTTTAAAGGTGAACAGTTTAGATGGCTATATGGCTAAAACCGATAAAAAAGCAACAATACCGTTTTTAAATCGCTATCTGTTGGACAGCATGGTACAAACATGTAAAGACCGCGATATTGAAGTGGTTCTGGTCAGTACGCCTAGTCCAGTTAACTGGGACAGTAAAAAACATAATTGTATTGAACATTATGCCCATAACAGGGATATCAGATATGTTGATCTCAATGACAGTAAGCTGGTAAGTATTGACTGGCAGAAAGATACCCGTGATGCTGGTGATCATCTCAATTATGCGGGGGCTAAAAAAGTTACAGCTTTTTTAGGAAAATATCTTCAGGAGACATTTATTTTGCCTGATCATCGTCAGGATGAATTCTATGGTGCGTGGAATAAATCGTGGGAAGATTATAAAAAAATCGTTAAAGAATATTCATCAAAATGATATTAAATATCGTCAGTGATTTGTTTTTCATTAGATGATAAATATGATAAAATAAGTTTAAGAAATCATGCGATGAATACAAAGAAAGGTATTTAATTTTAGGTATACCTTTTTTTGTATAATGAAACAGAATCATGAATTCGTCAGTTATGAAAAGAGGTGGACAAATGGAATATAAAATACTGATTGCAGAAGATGATAAAGATATTGTTGAATTATTGGCTTTGTATCTGGAAAATGATGCATTTACTATTTTTAAGGCATATGATGGGTTAGAAGCATTGCAGCTTCTGGAAATAGAACATATCGATCTGCTGATCATTGATATTATGATGCCACATATGGATGGCTATGAAACTATCAAAAAAATAAGAGAGTTTTCGCATTTGCCAATCATTGTCTTATCAGCTAAATCAATGGATCAGGATAAAATCTTAGGTTTAGGCATGGGTGCTGATATGTATATGACCAAACCATTCAATCCTTTAGAAGTTATCGCTAATGTCAAGGCTTTGTTACGAAGAACTTATGATTTTCAGCCACAACCTGATGAGCAAATCAAAACCATGACCAGACTGGGTGAGCTGGAATACGATAATGACAGGATGGTCCTGAAAAAAAATGGTCAGGTCGTAGCACTGACGGCATGTGAGTTGAAGATTCTGATTAAAATGATGAAATCACCAGGCCGCGTCTTTACTAAAGGACAGCTTTATGAAGCTATTGGCAATGATTATTATATCCGTGATGATGATACAATGATGGTGCACATTTCCAAGATTCGTGCCAAAATCGAAGATAATCCATCATCACCTCGTTATATTAAAACGGTGAGAGGATTAGGTTATAAATTTGATTATGAAGAAGATTAGAAAGTATCATAGTTTTGCTTTTTTGTGTGCGATTAATATTATTACGTATTCATTGATCCTGTTTCTGTTTTACAGTTTTATTGGATATCTGACTTCTAGTCGTCTGTTTAATGCTTTTCCGACAATGTATGATCTGCTTCAGTATGAACAGCAGCTGCTTGATGAAGATTATGAAGATATTCCAATTTCTAGTTTTAATAATGCTTCGCTGATTGTTTTTGATGATCAAAGTGAAAAAGTGGTTTATTCATCAGATGATGATATTGTACAGAAAATTCAGTATGATGATTTGCTTTTTGTCAGGGATTATGACAGTTCTTTATTTTATAATGTATCAGGTATTAAAGATCAGGATGGTAAGACCTATTATGTCATAACTTTAGAACAGTATAATGACGGAGATGAATTCAGTAATATTTATGATCAATGTATTCTTAATGAAAATTATGAAATTGTCGAAGGTGATCTCTTTGCCAATGAGAAGAAACTCTCGGCGCGTGATTTACGTTTGATGCTGGGACAATTAAATAACAAAATGAATATCGATAAGATTTCTTATGAAAGCAAAAATGGGAAAAGTAAAACAGCGGTCCTGGTATCACCGGTTATTAGTGATACAGCATATAATCGAATTTTAAGGGAGAATGGTAAGATATGGCTGTATATGGTGCCTCTGTTTTTAGTGCTGGTCCTGTTACAGATTTATGTGTTTGCCCGTATTACCAAGAAATTTTTTGGTCCATTTACTGAATCAATTGCGCATTATCGTCAAGGTGAACCTATTGATATAGATGAAGTATCGATGCCTATGGAACTGCGCCAGACTTATCAGGAGTTTGTACATCTCACTCAGGAACTGGAACGTGCTGAAGAGGAAAAGAAACAGATTGAAAAAGACCGTCAGCGTATTATTGCCAGTATTTCTCATGATCTGAAAACACCGTTAACCGTGATCAAAGGTTTTTCCAGTGCGCTTTTAGATCATAAAGTACCAGATGATGAAAGAAAACGTTATCTGCAGACAATTCTTTCACGTTCAATGATTGCAAATGATCTGATCGATGCTTTGTTTGCCTATAACAAGTTAAATCATCCAGAGTATGTCATGAACTTACATAAAGAGGATATCTGTGAATTTATCAAACAGTTTCTGGCAGAAAAATATCAGGAAATTTCATCTAAGCATTTTGAACTGGAAATTGATATTCCAGAAACAGAGATAATCTGTCAGATCGATCGACAGATGTTTTTAAGACTGCTGGAAAATATCATCGGTAATTCTTTAAAATACAATCCACCAAAGACAACAGTTTTTGTTTCAGTTTATCAGGAAGGAAACGAAGCGGTGATCTCACTAGGTGATAATGGTATTGGTATTGAAAAAGATTTACTGCAGCAGATTTTTAAACCATTTACAATGGCTAATGAAGCCCGCAGTTCAGGACTGGGAACAGGACTGGGACTTTCAATCTGTAAGAAAATCGTTGAACTGCATTCAGGAACGATCAATGCCACTTTGCCTGAAGATGGTCGGTTAGTACTAGAGTTTATTATTAGATTGCCATTATTTAGAGAGTAAAGAGACAGTTTAACTGTCTCTTTAAAAAAAATTAAAAAAAATACAAAAATAGCTTGCAATAAGCTTTCATAGATGTTATTATAAACGAGCAGTAAGAAATACGCGGGTGTAGTTCAATGGTAGAACTTCAGCCTTCCAAGCTGACTACGTGGGTTCGATTCCCATCACCCGCTCCAGTGCTTGAATAGCTCAGTCGGTAGAGCAATCGGCTGTTAACCGATCGGTCGTAGGTTCGAGTCCTACTTCAAGCGCCATGTGGCTCGTTGGAGAAACGGTTAACTCACATGCCTTTCACGCATGCATT
>JACJKV010000045.1 GCA_016901755.1 Thomasclavelia spiroformis
AATGCATGCGTGAAAGGCATGTGAGTTAACCGTTTCTCCAACGAGCCACATGGCGCTTGAAGTAGGACTCGAACCTACGACCGATCGGTTAACAGCCGATTGCTCTACCAACTGAGCTATTCAAGCTTCTTATTTAGTGCTCACACATAATAGCATACACTTTATAAAAAAATCAAGAGATTTTTCAAAAAAAATGATTATTTTTTCACTTTTATAAAAAAAATACATAATTTAAAGTACGGAACGATGTTTTTTATACCGCTTTATAGTTGTTTAATGATATAATTGTATTACTTATATGGGGAGGTATGAAATCATGGATCAGAAAAGAAAACAGGAGATGGAAAAAGCAGGTTCTTATGTCGTGTATTTAGAAAGTGAACAGGCTGACTTAGATGATCATGAACATCCTTTTGATGCTATGTGGCAAAGTATCTACGATGTCTGTAAACTGGTAAAATTTGGAATTATTGATGATATTACGCAGGAAGAGTTTGAAGAAGGCTATAAATGGCTAGTAGAAACGAAATCGTTAACCGAAAATTATCAGGATTTTGAAATGGAATTTTAGAAGTATGGATTTACCTCCACATCATGAAAATACATACACTGCGATGTGAGATTGCAGGGAGTGAGGAGAATAATAATGGAAAAATATTTAATAGTTACTGATACAACAAGTGCTATGGATAAAGATATCGCTGAAAAATATGGCATAGAACTGATTGCCTTAAGTGTGATCATTGATAAACAGGAATATAAAGATCAGATCGATATCACTACACAACAGTTATATGATATGTTAGAAGAAGGCAAGGTACCTTCAACCAGTCAGCCTAATACTGGTTATCTGGTTGCTAAAATGGAAGAATGGAAACAGCAAAACTACGAAGCTATCATCGTAATAACATGTTCATCAGATTTGTCAGGAACTCATAATGGTTTTCATCTGGCTAAAGAAACCGTTGGGTTAGATAATATGTATATTTATGACAGTCGCCAGATTGGCGCTCCCGTCATGGATATGGCACTTGCGGCTAAAAAGATGGCAGATGAAGGAAAAAGCGTTACTGAAATCATGGATACTTTAAAAGCGAAAACGGAAAACAGTTTTTCATTCCTGTACCCAGATAATTTTGACCAGCTGTCAAGAAGTGGACGTTTGTCACCTATGGCAGCCAGAATGGCCAGCATGCTTAAAATCAAAGCGCTGCTTTGCTTAGATGAACAGGGCAAGAGTGTTGATAAATTTGCCATGTGTCGTACTGAAGCAAAAATTCTGAAACTGGTTTTAGATAAATTCAAAGAACTGGGTGTTAACAGTCATGATCATAAGATCTATATCAGTCATGCCAATAATATGGCTTTTGCCAAGAAAGCAAAGCTGCTGTTTCAAACAGCATTTCAGGGGATTGAAGTGGAAATCAATAATTTACCAGCCGTTTTAACCTGTCATGGCGGACTGGCCTGCTGCTCACTGCACTCTACTTTGAATATTTAGGAGGGCAAGATGAAAGTCATTGATATGCATTGTGATACGATACTGGCATTAGAAAATGACCAGCAGGGCTGCTTACGTCGCAATGAGCTGAATGTAGATCTGACAAAGATGCAGCAAGGACACTACATGCTGCAGAATTTTGCAATGTTTGTTCATCTGCAGGAAAATGAGGATCCCTGTCTCAAAGCCCAGCAGCTGATCGACCGTTATTATAATGAACTGGAAAAAAACAAGGATATCATTCAGCCGGTCTTTTGTTATGAAGATATCCTGGCTCATGAAAAACAGGGAATTATGAGTGCGATGCTGACACTGGAAGAAGGAGCGGTTGCTAAAGATCTGTCAATGTTACGCAATTACTATCGTTTAGGTGTCAGAATGATTACTTTGACCTGGAATTTTGCTAACGGCATCGGTCATCCTAACTTTCAGTCTACGGGTCATTATGAAGACATGTTTCATATTAATACGACCGATGGGCTGACTCCTTATGGAATTGCCTATGTTCAGGAAATGGAACGTTTGAACATGATCATTGATGTTTCACATTTATCTGATGCCGGTTTTTATGATGTTTATGCTCATACCACTAAACCTTTTGTTGCCAGTCACAGCAATGCCCGTCAAATCTGTCGGGCAGCACGTAATATGAGTGATGATATGATCTTAAAGCTTGCCAGTAGAGGCGGGGTCATGGGAATTAATTTCTGTGGTGATTTTCTAAGGGAAAAACCTGGTGGTCATGCCCGCAGCTGTGTTGATGATATGGTCAAACATATTTTATATATTAGAAATCTGGCTGGAATAGACTGTATTGGTTTGGGCAGTGATTTTGATGGAATTGAAAATAATCTGGAAATTGAAAACTGTGGGCAGATATCAAAGCTGCATGATGCTTTACTGGAGGCAGGTTTAACTCAGGAAGAAGTAGATAAAATATTTTATAAAAATGTATTAAGAGTTTATCGTGAAATTTTAAAATAAGATGTTCATATTTTAAAATCATATTTACTAAGTAAAAAAGACATGGCCATAGCGATGTCTTTTTTTAGTAGTATGTTATTCTTATTTGGGAGGATAAGAATAAATCAATAGTTAGAATATAGAGGGAATATGAAAATCTATCTCTAACTACGAATTCAGTATAGTAAAAAATATTGGTATAAAATAGGGACAAATATCAAAAAATATGTGATTTGAGACTGTCAGGAAATTTATTTATATTCTCTTGGGTGATTTTAGTGTATAATGGAAACGATTAGGGGTGAAATGTGATGAAAAATCTGTTTTATAGATTGCTTATATATCTTGATAGTGCGAATGAATCTGATACTAATTATAATATTGCCTGGTATATGGCGCATCATTTATCAGCTTTAGCCAATATGGGAATTTCTAAACTGGCTAAAGAATGTTTTGTTTCACCTGCCACTATTTCTCGCTTCTGTCGAGCTTTGGGCTATGAAAATTATGCTCATTTAAAACAGGAATGTGCTTCTTTTGCTTCAAGCAAAAGAAAATTCAATAATCTGATTGATGTTCCCTTAGATATGATGAAAAACAGTCCCGAAGCATGTACGGAATTTTACAGCCAGCAAGTCAGTTATGGAGTTTCGCAGCTGGCTCGTCATTTAAACTGGAATGTTATCGATAAAGTATTACATCTGATCCATGAAAGTGAGACGGTTGCTTTTTTTGGTATTCAGTTTTCTCATAGTGTTGCCTTGCATTTTCAGGCGGATCTGCTGATGCTGGAAAAATTTACGATTGCTTACATGGAAACCGAAAGACAGGTCGAATGTGCAAAAAAACTGGATGAAAACAGTTTAGCTATTGTGATGACTGTCAATGGCAATTTTACTAACAGTGGGAAGAAAATATTAAAATATATCAAAAAATCAAAAGCGCAGGTCGTTCTGGTTACGAATAATCCTGATGTTGATATGATCATCGATGCTGATTATATTATTCATGTTGGTGATCATGATAATATCAGAATTGGAAAACATAATTTACTGACAACAATGGAACTGATGTCACTGAGATATTATTCCATGTATTATACTAAAGATAAGGGGGAAATTACCAAATGAGAGAAATTCGCTGTGTGGATATCACAGATACGATTCGAAAGCTTTGTATTGAAGCAACGGCATGTTTACCTGGTGATGTCTATCAGGCTTTACTTGATCATTATGAAAGCGAAGATGATGCCTTGGCTAAAAAAACTTTAAAAGTTCTGATCGATAATGCCAATCTGGCTAAAAACAATACCATGCCTATTTGTCAGGATACTGGAATGGCTTTTGTATATATAACTATGGGACAGGAAGTTCATATTACTGGTGGTTCTCTGGAAAAAGCAATTCACGAAGGAGTCAGACAGGGATATGAGGAAGGATATTTACGAAAATCGGTTGTCAACGATCCCCTCTTTGATCGAATCAATACTCAAGATAATACCCCAGCTATTATCTATTATGATATTGTTGAAGGTGACAGTTTTCATATCAAAGTGGCTCCAAAGGGATTCGGTTCAGAAAATATGAGTCAGATAGCTATGTTAAAACCAAGTGATGGCCTGGAAGGAGTCAAGAAATTTGTATTGAAAGCTGTTAATGATGCTGGACCAAATGCCTGTCCGCCAATGGTCATTGGTGTAGGTATTGGTGGTTCATTTGATAAGGTAACGATGCTGGCTAAAAAAGCCATGATGCGTGAAATTGGCACTCATCATGAAGATCAGCGTTATGCTGCGTTGGAAACAGAACTGTTAACAGCTATTAATAAAAGTGGTATTGGACCAGCTGGCTATGGTGGTAAAACGACGGCTTTATCACTGAATATTGAAACTTTCCCTACACATATTGCAGGAATGCCTGTGGCAGTTAGTATTTGCTGTCATGTAGCCCGTCATAAGGAGGCTGATTTATGATACATTTACAGACACCATTAACCCCTGATAAAATTAAAGAACTAAAAGCTGGTGATGAAGTTTTATTAAGTGGTACGATTTATACGGGTAGAGATGCTGCTCATAAAAGGCTGATTGCCTTATTGGATCAAGGACAGCCATTACCTTTTGATATTAAAGATCAGACAATTTTCTATGTGGGTCCTACTCCCAGCAAACCAGGAATGGCTTTTGGCAGCGGTGGACCTACCACTTCAGGACGTATGGATGCCTATGCTCCCAGACTTATTGCTTTAGGACTGCATGCCATGATTGGTAAAGGTTATCGAAATGCTGCTGTTAAAAAAGCTATTGTTGACCATGGCGGTGTTTATTTTGGTGCTATCGGTGGCGCGGGAGCGATGATGTCTGCCTGTATTGAACAGTGTGATATCATAGCTTTTGACGATCTAGGACCAGAAGCTATCCGCAAATTAAAAGTCAAAGATATGCCGCTGGTTGTTGTTATTGACAGTCAGGGACAGGATCTTTATGAAATAGGAAGACAGAATTATCTGTCAAGTCATCAGATCAAGGACTGATAAGTTCATCAGTTCTTTTTTTGTCTTTATTTTCCCATAATGAATTTTATTGCTGATTTTTATGAAAAATATTGATTACATCATGTTGTTTTTTTATAATAGGAATACAAAAGATAAGAAAGATGAATGCTGTCAAAAAGACAGATAGTGATATATGATCAGGGAGGAAAAATAAAATGGGATTGTTTAAAAGAAAAACAGATTATTCATATTACAGTTCATATAATTCAAGAAGAAAACTTAAGATCGGACGCGCTGTTATTGCAGGCATTGCTGGTGTAGTACTGGTAGTAGCGGTTATTGTTTATTTGAATTTTAATCGTATTCAGTTTTTATGGAAAGGTTATTCATGGTCAACTACCAGTGAAATATTAAGTATGTTTGACAGTGGGGAAGAAGCTGAAATTTTAGAACATGATAAAATGGATCATATTTTAAAATGGATCGACTGTTCTAATAAAGTAGAGCTATATGATGATTATGAAAGATATTATGCGATTGCTAAAAAAGCTAAAAATGATCTTCAGTATGAAGAAATCGTAGAATTTATCGATGATGTCTTTACTGGTCATTTAAAACTGCTGTCACAGTATGGATATTCTAATAGTGTTATCTGGCAGCTGCTGGAAGATGGTGCCAGCAAAAGTGATCTGACTTTCCTGCTGGAAAATAAACTGGAAAACGAAGTTACTGAACCATTTAGACAGGTTAAAGGATATACTATTAAAAATATGCTGAATTATATTGCTAAATATAATGAAGTTAAAGATTATAACTATGCTGTTAATATCGTTAATTATCCATTCATTATTTCCAGCAATGGAAAACCTGAAAATTATGAAATCAAAAATCCTGATGAACTGCTGACACTGGTTAAACAGGGATTTTATCTAAGTGCTGATTATGAACCAGATGATCTGGTAGAACCAGAAGAAGAATATGTTGCTCCAGACTGTGGAAACAGAATGTTGAGAAAAGACGCCTATGAAGCTATGGTTAAAATGATCAAGGCAGCAGAAAAAGAAGATTTACATCTGTTATTAAACAGCGGTTATCGTTCATATGCTGAACAGACTAAGATATATAATGAAACTGAAGCTAAATATGGTGGTGCTTATGCCGCAGAATATGTCGCAAAACCTGGAGCCAGCGAACATCAGACCGGATTAGGACTGGATATGACTTCACAAAGTGTTGTTGATGGTGAGCGTCTGGTTTTCAGTGATACAGCTGAATACAAATGGGTTTTGGCTAACTGTCAGAAATATGGTTTTGTTATTCGTTTCGAAGAAGGAACTGATAATATTACTGGAATCAGTCATGAACCATGGCATTTACGTTATGTTGGAGAAGATGTTGCCCGTGATATGACTGAACATGGCTGGACTTTTGAAGAATACTGTTTATATAATAGTGTGATACCAGAATTGAAGAAGGAATAAAATCTAGAGCTTAGTCTCTAGATTTTCATATAGGAAAAAAATGAAAACATTAATTACTACACTGAATTCAAAATTTATTCATAAATCATTAGCTTTAAGATTATTATATGTGGCCTGTAAAGACCGACATGATATTGATTTTAAGGAATATACGATCAAAGATAATCTGGAACATATTGCTGATGATATTTTAGCGATGAATATCGATGTTTTATGTTTGAGCGTCTATATCTGGAATGTAGATCATATTCAAAAACTTTGCCAGCATTTAAAAAAGATGCGTCCGGAAATGATCATTGTTATTGGTGGACCAGAAGTTACTTATGAAATTGATCCATTTTTAGATCATTTTGCGATTGATTATTTAATGGCGGGAGAAGGAGAAGTGGCTCTTGATCAGTTGCTGACATGTCTGGAAAAAGGGGAAAAGGTATCGATTCAGGGAATCAGTACCCCTAATCAGCGTGACTATCGACTGATTCCACCGGTTGATCTTAAATATATCGAATCTCTGGAGTCACCTTATCTGTTATCTCGAGATTTAAAGGATATGAAAAATCGTATTCTTTATTTTGAAACAAGTCGTGGCTGTCCTTATCAATGTCAGTATTGTCTGTCTTCCTTGGAAAAAGGTTTACGTTTTTTTTCCATTGATTATTTGACGAATCAGCTGGAACAGATTCTTAAAATGGATGTTCGTATTATCAAACTGCTGGATCGTTCTTTTAATGCTAAAACCAGCCATGCTTTGGCTATTCTTGATTTTATCTTTAAGCATGCTGGGCCTTCGGTTCAGTTCCAGTTTGAAATCAATGGGGATGTGCTCGATCAGAAAATCATAGATTTTATTAATGAGCATGCGCCAGATGGACTGCTGAGATTTGAAATTGGCATTCAGTCGACATATTCACCGACGAATAAAATTGTCAGAAGATA
The DNA here is from genome assembly GCA_016901755.1 of Thomasclavelia spiroformis. Classification (GTDB taxonomy): domain Bacteria; phylum Bacillota_I; class Bacilli_A; order Erysipelotrichales; family Coprobacillaceae; genus Faecalibacillus; species Faecalibacillus spiroformis_A. Next base: position 7,375 of record JACJKV010000045.1, read on the forward strand.
TCAGGATTTCGACAGACTTTGTGATGTTATCAGACAGCTGCAGAAAAATCATAAGATCGATTTTCATCTGGATCTGATTGCCGGCTTGCCACTGGAAAACCTACAGCGTTTTGCTCAGTCATTTGATGATGTTTTTCAGCTTTATCCTAAAGAGCTGCAGTTAGGTTTTCTTAAGCTGTTAAGAGGAACATCTTTAAGAAATGAAGCCGATAAATATGGGTATATTTATGATGAAAAAGCACCATATGAACTGATTTCCAGCAATGATCTTTCTAAAGAAGATATTCAGGATATTCATCTGGCTGAGGATATGCTGCAAAAATACTGGAATTCAGGGAGAATGCCAATAACCATGCATAAAGTGCTGCAGGAGGTACCTTCACCGTTTTATTTTTTTCTGTCGCTGGGAAAATATTATCAGCAGCAACATTTCAAGGTATTTGGTTTTCAGCTGGACGAACTGTTTTCATATCTTAACCAGTATCTTAAGGGTCAATATGAAGATGATCTGATAGAAGATTATTTACGATTATCTAAAGTAAAACCTAAGCGCTGGTGGCAAAGCCGTATTCACGATGAAAAACAGATCAAACATGATTTGCTTTTACATTATGATATGGATCTAGAAGAACTGTTTCGTTACAGTATGGTCGAACAGCTTCATGGTCAAATCGTTGTAGCGACCTATCGAAATTATCAGGTGCAAATAAAAAAATATAATCTTCTGTAAGACTCTATACAATTGATATCATTTTCTTTTATACTATATATAAGCGAGGATTGAACAATGATAGAATGCATAAGAAAAAGGGATGGACGTCTGGTCCCATTTGAAGTCAATAAAATAGCAGGGGCAATATTTAAAGCTTTTCAGGCGTGTGATAAAAAGGCTGAATTGAAAACGGCGTTAAAAATTGCTTCAGTAGTTGAAAAAAGACTGGAAGATAAGCAGATTGCTTTACCTACGGTTGAACTGGTACAGGACACGGTTGAAGAAGTATTGATTGAATTAGGCTATGTCAGAGTAGCTAAAGCCTATATTCTTTATCGTGCTCAGCGTAGCCAGGCTAGAGAAGTGAAAATGGCCGTCATGAAAAGCCTGGAAAAGCAGGATGATGATAAAATCAATTTTTTTGAAATACTGGAAAGTCTTATGAATGATATGAAAGAAAAGACCCGTAATGAAGATATCATGACCGTTATTTCCATGCTTCAGGATATGGAACTCAGTGATGAGGAAATTGCACAAAAAATTTCTCTGGCTTTTTCCATCAGTCTGCAAAAGGCTTATGATTATATCGAATTAATGTAAAAAAGTGAATCTCTAAGTTATTGACTTAGAAGATTCACTTTTTTTATTTAATATTCATACTTGTATGAATATAATGACTTAAGTCAGTTGAGCATACGAAAGTATGCGAAACAAAAAACCACGTGCTATGCGCGTGGAGCCGAAAGATGTTATACAAAGATATCACCTTTCCGATATAATG
>JACJKV010000046.1 GCA_016901755.1 Thomasclavelia spiroformis
CAGATATTTAACTACAAAATATAAAAAACAGCAGGAAATCTTAAGTTGATTTTCTGCTGTCTTTTTTTTAAACTATCACTATGTTTTAATGCTGGATACCAAAGTCAGGTCTAATTACAATGATAATTATAACGCATTTCAGTTATCTTTGCCACTGGATTTGGGAATAAAAATTGATCCCGATGATGAGGTTGTTTTTGCTGTATTATTAGATTATAAATTTCATACTATTATTGATCGAACTAAATATGGAAGAAACAGTTTCTATATGGTTTTCAATTATTACTGGCATAGTTATTTATATATTGTTAAAGCTGTTATTAAGTATTTTTGTTTACAGCAAGATCATTATGAAAAAGTCATAGAATCCTTAAAAGATTTTGCTGATTTTAGCTAATATTCATAGAAATTATGTCAAATGTACACATGATGCTTGTTTTGTTCTTAAAATTAATTATAAAAACGAGAGTTATCTTTTAACTGGCGATACCAGTAAAAGGGTATTCAAACGGCTAATTATTTAAAGATGCCACATCATGGCAGTCAACAGAATATAAATACAACTATTTTAAAGGCGATACATCCCAGGGTTGCTATTATATCTCATAATAATGGGCGTTTTGGTAGAGTTGTTGATTCGCATCCTCATATAAAGATACTTAATTTATTGAATCAGTTTGGAGTTAAAATGCTTATTACAAATGATGATATAAAAAATGGGAAAATAGTTATGCTAAAAAGCAGCTATTGTCATGTTGAAATTGGATAGATATTTATCTTTCACAGTGATAATAACAAGTAAATAAGATAAACACAGCAAATTAAAAAAACACCGTTTGGTATTGGATATATACATAACGGTGTTTTTTAATTTTGTGGATCATTATCAAAGTGCCTACCAAAATAATGTAGAGATCTTTCGTCAGTAAATTTTGTATTATATATGTCTGTATATTCTAAATAGACAGTAATCTGCGAAAGACTTTTTCTTATTTGTGTCAATATTTCGTTATTTTCAGGATAAAGTCGAATTAAAACTAATTCTTCATTAACCGAAATTGTCCAATTTTCTGTTTCTTCAATAAAAGTATCCCAATTTTGCTCAATTGATGGCATTAAAGATATCAATGAACTAGTTGTATAATTCTTGTTTTTAAATATTAAGTTTTTAATTGTCAGTGGACCAGTACCGGCATTTTTTATTTTAACAGCTAATACATCTTCATAATCGTCTAATCTAATCGAAGAAACAGGTCTTACACTGTTTTTATTATGTCTGATTTGGAGGCAACTGAAGTATATTGAAAATCCAAGAGACAGCAAACTAATAAAAATTGCAACACAAGAAATGATATTATCGATAATGAAATTTATTAGATTGACAATCATATATTTCTCCTTTTATTAATATTCATCCTCTAAATCGTTGATATTTCGAATTTCCAGTTTATTTATTTTTTTTAATTTTCTGATTCCCTGAATACATGAATCAGAAGAATTTTGATTTTGATGATCATCGTATGAACGGCATCCAAAGAATAATAGATTATTTTTTTTATTAATTTTTAAATCTAAATAATCATGACAAACCAGACATGGTATTTTTTTATACAGTGTTGACATACTTTCAATTGTTTGATTGACGGCAAGTAACAAAGCTGATACATGATTTGCACCATGTTTATAAAGAGTTTTTGCTATTTCTTTGATTGTGCTACCTGAAGTGTAGAGATCATCTAAAATCAGTACATTTTTATTTTCAATGTTACTGATGACCTCATAAGCATCTTTCACATTTTCCTGTCGAGTATGTATATTGCTGATTTCTTTTTGTGTAAAATCTTTAGTACACTTGATTATTGAATCTAAATGTATGTTTTTCTGTTTGGATTGATTTAATGTTAATGAAGCAAAGCGATCAAATTTGCCATCAATGATTTCTTGAGGTTTTAAAGGAACATAAGTGAGAACATCAAAGTTTTCAAAATCATGAATAAAAGCAATAGCCTGGTCATAGAATAATTTAACTGCAGGAAGATGTCTGCTTTTAAAATTAAGCAGTACTACTGATAATGGATCATCCAGGATATAACCGTATTTTTTTGCGTAATATCTACCACCAAAATATAAGGTTATATCTTTTTTTTCTAAATTATCTAATATGATTTCAGTTTTTATTTGTAGAAGGATTTTCGTCTTTAGGAAATTGCAGTCTATTGCAAAAGCTTCAGCAGCATAACCCAAAATATTACCCTCTAAAATTTTAATCAGTTTATCTATGGAGTCTATAGAAAAATCAGGTAAATTTTTTAAATGAGATTCACTGATGTTTTTAGCGAATATCGTTCCAATGTGATTTTGCATCATTTCTTTTATAAAGGCGATATTTGCTGAAATGGCAATCACAGAATAGGACTGACAATTTGCAGTAGTTAACACTTCCTGCAAAAGTAAAGAAGTATCAATGTATATTAATTCATGAATACCATCATAAGTTATTCTTGGTGATTTATTGATTAAAAAAATATGAACATCACTTATAATATTTCTGTATGGATAATCTAAATACTCATCATCAAGGGTATTACCATCTAAAATTATTGCTTTTATATGATTAGAATCAGTCCATTTCCACATAACTCAATTCCTCCATATCTTCTTCGTCGAAGATATTGAATAAAAGCTGATTTTTATTTAATATCATCAGGACATCTTTTAGCTTTTTAAAAGAATGTGCTCCTCGTGAAACGTATTTCTGAGGCCATTTGATTAATTTATTGTCTAAAGCAGATTGGGGGATGAAGACATCTCTATTTTGTTTTAAAGCATAATCAGCCTGTTTTAGAGCACCACTTGTTTCTCCAGCTTCCATGATAATTGTGGCGATAGAAAGTCCACTCATAACACCGTTTCTTGTTGGAAAGTTCCAACGCTGAACTTTATTGCATGGAGGAAACTGGGAAACAAGTAATCCTTTATCAGCTATTTCATTTTGCAGAGCTTTATTTTCTTTTGGATAGTATTGATTAATTGGTGTTCCAATAACAGCAATCGTTTTTCCACCATTTTTTAAAGCAGACTGATGGGCAGCGGTATCTATACCTTTTGCTAAACCTGCATTGATTACAATGTTGCGATGTACAAGTGATTTAACAATTTTTGCGGTTTTTTCTAATGATTCAGAAGATGCATTTCTGCTACCCACAACACAAACAGATTTTTCATTTAATAAGTCAATATTTCCCTTTAAAAACAAATAAGGAGGGGCCTCATTAGTACTGTTTAATAATTTTGAATATATTTCATCACCTTTTTTTATAATAATGGTATCCTGATCAAGTGTAAGGAAACTGTTTTTTACTTTAAGATATTGATTATAAAAATCTTTATCACTGACTTGCAATACTTTTGCCAGCAAAGGAATGTTATCGACAAGCTTATTTTTAAAATCAAAATGATATGCAGATTTGATTTGATCAATAAAGTTCATCGTTTTTTTATCATTGTTATTAAAATACTGTTGAATTGTATAATACAGTATAACTTCTCTTATAAAATAATTATTGATATCTAGATGATTTTCTAAATGCGATGTATTTACATTAGAAATATTAGATATTTTACGTTCATCAAGATCGCTTTTTAAAAACAGCATGATTGATTTACTCATTTTTATGGGTTCAATTTTTTTATCATGGACGAGCTGATTCAATCGTTGAGAAGAAATATTAAGATATTCGGCTGCTTCTTTTGATGTGTACACGTCTTTCATTAATTCAATAATATCTTTTCTATTCATCATTATCACCCTCTTATTATATGATATATTTTACTATTACTATTGATGATTATCAAGAGTAGAGCGCTTGTAATATGTGAACTTTAAATGTATATTTTGAATCTATTTATCATGGAGTTTAATGATAATAAACTGTAAAAAAGATTTTTTAATTATCATACAAAAAATGGTTTTTCTAGAATAAAGAGGTATTTTATTAGTAAATTCATTTAAATTTTTAATATTAGTTTGTGATCTTTTCCAACGAATATTATAAAGAATTCGGTGCTTTTTTAAGAGATGATTTTTTATGTGTTAAATGACGTTGTATAAAAAATGTTCTGTATTTGAATGTGATTTAATGATATTAAGGAAATATTGTATATTGTCATGTGGTTTTATAGTTGAAAATTCGTGTAATCAAAAGATATTTTAATGTAATCGAGTATATAATATTTAAGAGTGGTTATCGTATGATAAGAAGTATTTTATAAATTATAAAAAATGACAATATAAGTACAGATTTGTTACAAATATATTAACAAAAATTAACCGTGTAAGTAAAAAGCGGTTATAAGGAGATAGTTATGTTATATGAATATTTGATGACAAATTATAATCCAAATGAACCGATTTTTATTTCTGATATCAATCTTCCTATATCAAATGGAAATCTTCGCAAGAAGATAAAAGAATTGTGTGATGCCGGAAAGATCAAAAGATTTGATACAGGAATATATTATCTACCTAAGAAGAGTCGATTGAAAGGTGATATTCCACTGAGTGTAGATACAGTAGCGAGATATAAATATATATCTAGAAATGGAAATATTGTTGGATATTATTCTGGATACACATTTGCTAATCAGTTGGGTGCTACTACGCAAGTGCCATATGTTATAGAAATTGTATCCAATAATGCCAGTGCTAAGGTACGTGAAGTTAGTCTGCAGGGAAGACGAATTGTCTTGAGAAAATCAAGAATACCAGTGACTAAGGAAAACTATGTAGTTCTACAGTTTCTTGATTTTTTGAAAGCTGCTGATCAGTATGCAGATGATAATAATGATGATTTATGCTTACGAATTAGAAAATACATTATTGATGAGAAAATAAAAAAATCAGATGTTGATTTATATATAAAGCAATATCCAGACAAAATTTATAGAAACATATATGAAATGGGGTTATATGATGTACTTGCATAATGATAAAGAACTTTTTAAAGACGTTATTAATGCCACTGCTGTTGATTTGAATCGGCCAATTGTAATTCTCGAAAAGAACTATTATGCGACCATGATTTTAAAACAATTGGCAAACACAGAGCCCAAATGAGTGTTTGCCCATCTGCGCGACCAAATGTTAATATTTCTAAGCTTTTAGAAAAAATAATCGGAAAAGAGGTTTATAAAACTGATTATAAGGAAATAACAATGTATTTTCAAAATAAACCGATTGATTACGATGCTGTTATTAATGTGTTAAGAGTTATTATAGACTCGGATATTTTCTAGGAGTAAACATAGTACGAAGCATTATATATGTTTTTTATATTTTTAGTATCATTACAATGTTTTGGTTAGGTAAGAAAGCAAATATTTAATAAAATAACTGAATAATTTAAATAACCTAATAATCCTCCTGACTTCTAGTCAGGATTATTTTTTATAATATTATTACCAAAATAACCACTTTGCATAATTAGCAAAATTAATGTATTTATCAGTAAACTTCATTTATTTTATTATCAAAGAAAAAAATATAATTGTAGATATAAAGGGAGGGTAAAGTGTGAAACAAAATAGAGGTAAATTGTAAAAAAAAAGACAAACTTAAAAACAGGTTTGAATTATGTTGAAAAAACACAAAAATAGATTATTCTAGTTTAGTTAATTTAGAAACGTCAAATCCTGATTTTTTGTTAATTCTATATGTAGTTTAGATTTAGGTGCCTTAAATGACTGATAGTCTGATGGATTAAAAACTTCACCTGTCAAGATCATATGATAGATACTGACAAGCATCATACGTGCGATAGCGATAATGGCTTTCTTATGTCCACGTCGTTTCCTGATACGTGTATATTTGATGCCAAAGTAGCTTTCTTTATCCTTGATGGCACCCAATGCACATTGGACAAGCAATGGCTTTAAATATTGGCCAGCCTTGGAAATACGAACTGATTTCTTTTTATTGG
>JACJKV010000047.1 GCA_016901755.1 Thomasclavelia spiroformis
AAGCAAATGGAACATACTGCTGGATGAAGCATTGAATTACTACATAGAATCTACTATGTAATTCTAGTTATGAAAAAATTCATTTTTTCATAACTTATTTGACACTACCCCTCTATTAATCTATCCAGCCAAAATGCTTGCATGCCTTATATATTCCATCCTGATCACAGTCATCAGTGACATAGCTGGCTTTTTCTTTCAGTTCATCAATCGCATTGCCCATCGCAATGCTCGTCCATTCATCAGTAAACATTGTCAAATCGTTTTTTTCATCACCAAAAACAACCACATCTTCATAACGGCCACCAAGATGATCGACCATCATTTTGATTCCTACTGATTTATCATCAGGTTCCACAAAAATATACTCTTTGTGAAAACGACACCATGGTAATTCTTTTAATGTTTCCAGCTTCTGTTCATCCGGTTCAAAACAGGCAATATAAACTTTAAAGATCTGATCATAGTCAAGCGGATCTAATCCGCTTTTTACTTCTGTTTTCATATAAATATCATGAGTAAATTCATAAAAGCGCTCATCAGGTGCCAGTCTTCTGGTTTCATTATCTGGTGAAAAAGCCCAGATAAAACCTTTTTGACGACATTCTTCGATCAGACGAATACATTTATCATAGTCCAACGGTTTGATTTCTATTAATTGTCCATCAATCGTAATTCCGTTGCCACCATCAGATACCATATTATCAAAACCCAACTCCTGCATATGATCGACAGCCATCGCATAGCTGCGACCAGTAGCAATTGCCACAAAATGACCATTAGCTTTAAGTTTTGCGATTGCTGACTTTGTTGACTGAGGAACATACTGTAAACCAGGTTTACCTACTGCCAATGTTCCATCAATATCAAAAAAGAAATATTTTTTCTTCATATCATCACCCATGAAAGTATATCATATTTTAAAAAAAAGTCCATTTGACAATAAAAAATCCTTTCAGATATTATTCCAAAAGGATCATGATATACTGTTTATTCAACTTTAAAATATTTTATATATAAAACTAAAGCCAGCAACGAAGAAAGTACATCAGCCACTGCCTGTGATATCAGTAGCCCCTGATATCCATATAACTGAACCAGGGTAAATAAAGCGATGACAAAGACAATGCCCTGACGACTGATTGAAAGCATAAATGAAGGTAATACTTTTCCCATCGCCTGAAACAGACAAGTCATCACCAGAACAATAGCTGCTCCCAAAGTTGTAATGACCTGACAACGCAACATCAACGCCCCTTCATTAATAATATCCTGATTATTCATCATGATTTTTACTAATGATGGTGCAGCGATAAATATGATCACTGTCAGTCCAATAGATAAAACTCCCAAAAATTTAAGACAGAAAGCAAAAAGCTGTTTTAACTGATTAACAGCAATACGAAAATCTTTGATTTTTACCGATAACCACTGACTGTATTTCAAAACTGCCAGGAAATATAAAAGATCACTGAAAACATAACCCAAAACTGTTGCTACAGCAGCTCCCGTCGCATTCATATGGCAGCTGGAAATTAAAATAGGATCTAAAATGATATTAAGCACTGCCCCTGCTATCGTACCCATCATCGAAATCGTTGCCATACCTTCACATCTAAGCAGATTCTGATGAATAAAACTTAAAATGATGGCTGGTGTTCCAATGGCCAGGATTACAAAATAATCACGGGCAAACCCAATAGTTTCTTCATTGGCACCAATGGCATACAACAGTCCCTGATGAAAAAGCAGCATCAAAATTCCTAGAACGACTCCTGTAATGATTGCAATATAAAAGCAAAAAGAACTGACCTGATGAACTGCAGTTTTCTGATTTTCTCCCAGCAAACGGGAAATCAGTGAACTTCCCCCTTGTCCATATATATTTCCAAAGGCCATTAACGTTGTAAATACCGGACTGCATAAAGAAACGCTGGCAACTAAAGCTGTATTGCCGGTCTGTCCAATAAAAAAGGTATCAGCCAGATTATAAATCAGCGTTACGACCAGTCCTAACATGACTGGCAAAGCCATTTTAAAATATGTTTTTGATAAATGTTCAGTATCAAATATTTCTGAATTCATGATTATCCTCCTTTTTCCATCTTATCTTAAACATTTTCATTGTAAAATATAGTGACATATATCACTATATAAATAAGAAGAGGTAAAATATGAAAACAATACACGATAAAAAAATAATCCAGCACTATATCCAAAATTATCATCTTGAACAGTATTTTACACAAGATGATGATTCCTTTTATCTGAAAAAATATAAAAAAGGGGAACTAATCCTCCAGCCAGCAATTCAGCTTGATCAGTTCCATCTTATTCTTGAAGGAAGTATCCATATTAATTCGATCCATCATGATGGTTCAATGTATACCTTGACCATTGATGATCACCTCGTCATTTTAGGTGATCTGGAATATATTACCCATGCTCCAGCACAATATTTTGTTGAAGCCTGCAGCGATGTGACCGCTTTATGTCTTGATATGGATGAAAAATATAAAGAAAACTGTCTTTTTCTGCAGTTTTTATTAAAATCTCTCTCAGCAAAACTGATCCAGGCTTCACATTTTCAGGCAGACTACCGCACCCTGGAAGAAAAAGTAATGGCCTACATCAAATATCAATGTCCTCATAAAACCCTAAAGCATATTGAAAAAACTGCCATGAACCTGCACTGTTCTAAACGTCAGCTGCTGCGCATCCTGTCCAGACTGGTTCAGGAAGAAAAAATCATCAAGGTCAAAAAAGGCACCTATCAGCTACGCTGATTTCATTTGACCAGTTTATCAATAAAAGCAATCACTTTTTGCTGAATATCTGAAGTATAGCGTTCTTTCATAGAATAAGGACGACGGGGATTGTCTAAATGATACTGTTTTGCCAGCTGACGATAATGACGGTCAAGATAGCGATAAAGTGACATCTGATCACGATAAGTATTCAATAAATCCATTATACCAACAGGATCATCAACAGTAATATCATGTTCCAGCAAAGCCTGACGTAAATGATAAATATTTTCATCACAGTATACCTGAAACTGAAACAGCTGATGATTGACTTCAAAATCAAGATCCAGGTAATAACGGAATTTTATGGCCATATGCAGTGATCCGTTCAAATTGACCAATTCATTACATAATGACAGGTGAACCTTTCTGATATTTACCCAGGCTATGATATGATCATTGTATACTAACTGCTGGTCATTAATTACTAATTCATTTTCTCGATATGATAAAACCACTTTTACTTTCTTTCTTTTCAAAAACTGTTCGATATTGTCTTTTGCCTGTTTTAAATCCTGCTGTCTGTCTGTTAACTGCTGACTTTGCAAAGCCACTGCTTCCTTGACCGTTATTTCCTGATTGAATATTTTTTTAATGGTCGCTATAGAAATATCCATTGCCCTAAGCTTAATAATCAGTTCAATTCGTTCAACATCTTCATCACTATAGTCACGATAGCGATTTTCATTACGGTCAGGTTTGATCAGACCCTCTTTTTCATAATAGAACAATGTCTGCTTTGAAATATGACATCGCTTTTCAACATCTTTGACTAGCATTTCACTCATCTCCTCACCTTTATTAAAAACTATATACCTGCTATATAGTCAAGAAAAAAACCTGATTTTTATCAGGTTTAGACAAACGAATGATCAATTTCAATAACACAGCGATATTTCTGATCTAACTGTGATACTTTTTCACTAATCTGTTTTTTCAGACTGCGATGTTCGATTTCATCATCAGCTGGAATCAATACATCAAAAATCAGATTTGTATGCTGCTCGCCCGATACCATACGAAAATCATGAATCGAATAACTCCTGTCGATAGCTTTAACAATAGCAGCAACATCTTCACGAATAGAATTAAGATAAGGATTATGAATATCCACCGGATCATAGTGTATCGTTGTCAGGATACCAAATTCCTGTTGAATAGCTCTTTCAATAGCATCGATTTCTTCATGGATCTCCATAATGTTTTCTTCACTGTCAACTTCAACATGCACCGTCATAAACATTCTGCCTGGACCATAATCATGCATCATCAGATCATGAATACCTAATGGTTTATCATAAGACAGGATAAATTTTTCAATGTCTTTGATCAGTTCTTTATCAGGAGCCAGACCTAATAATGGATCAATGGTATCCTTAAATACTTCAATTCCCGCCAAGATCACGACAACAGAAACCAAAGCCCCAATAATACCATCCACTGGCAAATCCGTCACCAGCGTCAGACATAAAGCAATCAGGGTTGCTGATGTCGTCATTACATCATTAATACTGTCCTGACTTGCTGCTTTAAGTGTAGAAGACTGTATTTTATTGCCCACAGCACGATTAAAAGCAAACATCCAGAATTTAACCGCAATCGATACGAGCAGTATAATGACAGCTACATAAGAAAACAGCACTTCCTCAGGATGAATGATTTTCATGACTGAATCTTTCAAAGACTGAATTCCAACCAGCAGGATCAGAAATGCTATAACCAGACCTGCAATGTATTCATAACGTCCATGACCATAAGGATGATCATTATCTGGATGCTTGTTGGCCAGCTTAAAGCCAAACAACGATGCCAGATTACTGCCAACATCTGACAGGTTATTTAAGCCATCAGCCATGACCGCAACCGAATTAACGATCAGACCAATACTTAATTTAAAAATGACCAGCACAATGTTGCAGACAATAGATAAAACTGAACATAATGTTCCATACTGTTCACGCACCTGCTTATCCTGATAATTGTGATGATCTTTGATAAATAATTTTGCCAGTTTAAAAATCATGATTCTAAATCATAAACAAATAAATCTTGTTTATCAACCTCAATTAAATTAGCATCTAACAGTTCTGAAATATATTTACTGATTTTATCCTGATCAACTTTCTTATTAGCTAAAACAGCCAGATTTTTTGCAATATTAGGATTATTGACCTTAATAAAAGCCATATTATCCTGATGACGATAGTTGGCATTACTCATTAAAGTATCTAAAATAGCAACATAAGCCAGCTTTGTTTCCAAACGCAATCCTTTATAGCCATTAAATAAAGATTTTGGCATATAAAACTCTTCATGATGTTTATCAACAATGATCTTTAAAGTTAATTTATTATATAATTCCATAAACATTCTCCTTTTTGTCATTTCATTATACCATAATATTCCTAAAAGAAAATATCAAATTTAGCTTCAGATCATATGATCTTTTAGTGAAGTATATAAAAACTGTACCATTTTTATAACAAAATGATACAGTTTAAGATCTAAATATCTAAAATTCCATGACCCTGACCATAAAGTTCATACCAGTCAGCATTAAAATCATTCACTGCTTTTTCAATACTAGGATTAGCAAACACCTGTTTCAGCAAGG
>JACJKV010000048.1 GCA_016901755.1 Thomasclavelia spiroformis
AAGCAAATGGAACATACTGCTGGATGAAGCATTGAATTACTACATAGAATCTACTATGTAATTCTAGTTATGAAAAAATTCATTTTTTCATAACTTATTTGACACTACCTTATTAATCCATATCTTTTATTATAAAGTAAAAATGACTGTTTTAAACAAAAAACATCTTTTTTCATAAAAAAAGATAGATCAACGATCTATCTTACGCATTTTTTAAAAATACTTTATAAGCCTGATAAGTTTCATAAACATCGACTTTGCTGACAACTTCCATTGGTGCATGCATATTTAAAACCGCAATTCCCGCATCAATGACTTCCATATCATAATTTCCTAAAATATAGGCAATGGTTCCTCCACCACCCTGATCAACTTTTCCTAATTCTGCACTCTGGAAATAAATACCGCCATCATCCATCACACCACGGATATGTGCCATGTATTCAGCCGAAGCATCATTGCTGCCACTTTTACCTCTGGCACCAGTATATTTATTAAAAACAATACCATGTCCTAAATAAGCTGCATTTTTCTTATCATTAACACTGACAAATAATGGATCAACACCTGCTGAAACATCACTTGAAAGCATTTTAGAATTGGCCATAGCAGCACGAGTTTTAACAAAACTGTCACATCCCATTTTGGCCAAAAGCTTGGCTACAGTATTTTCAAAGAACAGAGAATGTGCTCCCGTAGCCCCCACTGAACCAATTTCTTCTTTATCAACTAAAATAGTACAGCTCGTATAAACTGGTGTATCACTGTCTAAAATAGCTCTTAATGAAGTATAGGCGCAAACACGGTCATCATGACCATATCCGGCAACCATTGAACGGTCAAGTCCATAATCTCTGGCTTTACCGCTTGGAACAACTTCTATTTCAGCAGAGAGAAAGTCTTCTTCATCAATATCATATTTTTCTTTTAATAATTTCAGAATATTCGCCTTAACTGCATCTTTTTCTTCATCTTTTAAAGGTATGCTGCCTACTGTCACATCCAGATTTTCTCCTTCAATGACCTTAGCTGCTTTTTTATCAAGCTGATCAGCAGATAAATGTATCAGCAAATCACTAATACCAACAACCGGATCATTGTCATCTTCACCAATAACAACATCTATCACCGTTCCATCTTTTTTAGCTACCACTCCATATAAAGATAAAGGAATAGTGACCCACTGATATTTTTTGATACCACCATAATAATGCGTATCAAGTAAAGCGTATCCTTCAGCTTCATATAAAGGATTCTGTTTTAAATCCAAACGAGGAGAATCGATATGAGCTCCTAAAATTCTCATTCCTTCAGCAATTGGTTTTTCTCCAATAATAAATAAAGCCAGATTTTTACCTTTATTGTTCACATAGACTTTATCACCAGCTTTTAAAGCATCATAGCTGTCTAAATCGCGAAAACCAGCTTTTTCAGCCATAGCAATAGAATCTTTAACACAGGCACGTTCTGTTTTATTTAATGAAATATATCTTTTATAATCTTCATTGAATGTCATCACTTCGTCTAAAGAATCACTATATTTTTCCCATGCATTTTTTGCATACATATTCACTACCTCCATAACTATAGTATTTCTTATTCAACAACTACTAAACATTATAGCACTTTTCTTTTTTGAAACCAAAGCATTCACTCATATAAAAAGGCAAATCAAGCGATTTGCCTAGTTATTAATACAGATCTTCCCCATTAGAAGCAATAACTTTTTTATACCAGTAATATGAATCTTTAGTACTTCTTTCTAATGTTCCATTACCTTCATTATCTCTATCAACATAGATAAAACCATAACGTTTTTTCATTTCACCAGTTGTAAATGAAACACAGTCAATGCATCCCCAAGGAGTATATCCCATCAGTTCAACACCATCTTCTTCTACAGCTTTTTTCATTTCTTTAATATGTGCTCTTAAATAATCGATACGATATGGATCGTGACATGAACCATCAGCTTCTTTAACATCTATGGCTCCAAAACCATTTTCAACGATAAATAATGGTTTTTCATATCTTTCATAGAAGATATTTAAAGCATAACGTAATCCTTCTGGATCAATAGCCCATCCCCAGTCAGATACTTTGATATATGGATTTTCAACACTGAATTCACTAGAACCATCAGTAGCTGTAGAAACATCTTTATGAGCAGTTGAATCTACGGTATTAGTCATATAATAGCTAAATCCAATATAATCAACAGTACCTTCAGCTAAGATTTTTTTATCTTCTTCAGTAATATCAATATTAAATCCTTTTCTTTCAAACATTTTTAATGCATATGCAGGATAATGTCCTCTAACCTGTACATCGCAGAAGAACCAGCGATCATGCATCATTTGCGTAGATAAAACCATATCAGCAGGACGACAAGAGAATGGATAAATTGGTACCATGGCAATCATATTTCCAATTTTGAAATCAGGATTAATTTCTTTTCCTGCTTTTACTGCCAATGCACTGGCAACCAGCGTATGATGTCCACAAATATACATTGCTTCTTCTGGATTATCATAATTACCAAAATGAACACCACTGTTGGTCCAGCCAAAAATATCATTTTTATAGTTCATCTGATTATTAATTTCATTAAAAGTCATCCAGTATTTTACTTTGTTTTTATATCTTTTAAAACATACCTTAGCAAACTTCACAAAGAAATCAATCGTTTTACGATTCATGAATCCACCATATTCTTTAGCTAAATGATAAGGCATTTCAAAATGTGATAAAGTAATAACTGGTTCAATACCATATTTCAGTAATTCATCAAAAACATCATCATAGAATTTTAATCCTTCTTCATTAGGTTCTTCTTCATCACCTAATGGGAAAATTCTGGTCCAGGCAATTGAAGTTCTAAAACATTTAAATCCCATATCAGCAAACATAGCGATATCTTCTTTATAATGTCCATAAAAATCAATACCAACATGATTAGGATAATATTTTCCTTCTTCAACACCATCAGTAATAACACGAGGAACACCATGAGCTCCTGCTGTCATAACGTCAGCAACCGAATAACCTTTTGAAGTATTTAATACTCCACCTTCAAACTGATGGGCAGCTAATGCTCCACCCCATAAAAAATCTTTACTTAACACCATACAACAATCTCCTTATTTATTGATATATAAAACATTATATCATTTCAGCAAAGAAAACGTATACAAAAATAAAAAAGAAGAACAAATGTTCTTCTAAACAACTTTGGTAATGATCCATTTACCATCTTTCTTTTCCATTTCAACTGTCCCATTCATGTCTTCAACTGGAGCTGTTTTAATAAGGTCTTTCATCTGATCATAATATAGTGGCGCCACATGATCATAAACCGCAATCATATAAGCTTTTTGACCTTCATTTTTATAAATTTCAGCCAGCTCTTCTGAATTATTATTTAAGTATTCTTCACTTATTGCTTCAACATCAACAGAACCAAGATCAATTTTATTATAATTCATATATTTTCCAGTAATTGTTGCGGTACTCTTATCACCATCAACTTCGATATTAGTAATTTTTATATCCTGAAATAAATTTTCAAATACATATTCTTTGTATTCCTGCGTTTCTTCATAAAAAACTTCACCATATGTATCAGGATCATCGTACATATCTAATTGTGCTTCCATGGTTGAAATACCTAATGAAGTCAAAACTGAAGAATCTGCAATTTCCTCTAATTCATCGAATTTACATTCCGATACATACTTAAAGAAATTGTTTACAGTGTTTTCCTGCTCCTCTGTTGAGTCTCCTCCTGAGCATGCTGCCAGTGATAGCGCCATCATCATTGCTACCAGCATTTTCATCAACTTTTTCATATTCCTATCCTCCTATTATGATTATTGTATCACATTTTTTAACAAATGATAAAAAATTGACAAAAAAAAGCTGAATTATAAAAATCCAGCTTTCCTTTTTGCAATAAAAACTCACTAAATTTCTGATTATCTTTTCATAAGCTGATAAATGTCGGTATAGCCTGTATTTTAGGGCTTTATCGGCATTTTCCTTTTGGAAGATACTCTGCATAAGCTGGCATTTACCAGCATGAAAATGCAACCAAAAGTAGTAAATGAGTAGTACAATCACCGATTTAAGAAGCAAGAGCCAGTCTTTCAAGTTCTGCTTTTGCTGAATTGAAAGTACCGTGTGCGTAGTACCCTAATGTCATGGTGATGTTTGAATGTCCCATGATGTATTGCAGGGTGTTTGGGTTCATTCCTTTGTTTGCCATGTTCGTGCAGTAGGTATGTCTGAATGAGTGTGGTGTGATGTTTGGTAGCTGGTCTTTATGTGTCTTGTTGTATTTCTTCACAAGTCCACGCAACATACTTTCGTAGTTGCCAGCCACTTTAGGGAAGCCCTTTTGGTTTAGGAACAGGAAATTGCTGTAACCATTGATAACGATAGGCTCTGCCTTTCCTCTGTTCTGTAACACTCGTTTAAAGGCTTGATAGGCTCTTTCTGTCATTGTGTTGATTGGCATATTATTTTAAAAGAAATATTCAAAATAATTTAAATGAATTATGCACACTAATTTACCATATTTTATTGTTTTCATTATTCCCTCCATTTCCCCGCGCTTCGCTGCGCGGACACAAATATCTCATCAAACTAATCCCTATTACTCTAGTCATGTTCTCTTTATAATTGTATAATTTAGTAGAGGTGGTACACTACAGAG
>JACJKV010000049.1 GCA_016901755.1 Thomasclavelia spiroformis
CACTGTATGCTGTTCTTAGTATGGTGATGAGTTTATTGAATTTTATGAAGTATACACTGTTTCTTCTGATGGCTACAGAATATCCTATGGCCACTGCCAAATGTGTCTTCCCCTAATGTAAAACTTTACATTACGGCAATTATGTAAAGTTAAAAATAATGTAAAGTAAGTTTTGATAAGCACGTTTTTACGTCATTTCTTATCCATTTACTTTACATTATTTTTTTATTTCTTTATGTTGCTTAATTCATTCAGCCAATTCATCAGGGGTTTGTCATCATTCCAGTCTGGGTAAGATGTATCTGTAATATTTTCGTATGCCTTTTCCAAAGCTTCGCGTTTATTTCTTGTGCTTGCTCTTGCATAGATTTCAGTCGTTTTAACGCTGGAATGTCCGAGAAAATCTCTTATATAAATAAGTTCGATACCTGATTCCAGAAGATGTACGGCTTTTGAATGTCTAAAAGTATGTGGATGTACTTTAATAGTGATGACAGTCTCTTCTGAATTGACTTTTTTGACATATTTATTAATGATGCAGCCTATTCCTGCCCTGGTCAGAGTATTATGGCTTCTGTTTATAAACAGATATTTCTGAGATGGCTGATATTGTGAGCTTCTTTTTGTCAGGCTGACATATTTTTTCAGTAATTCAGCTGTATTCCCCATGATCGGAACAACTCTTACCTTATTGCCTTTACCGGTCAGTTTTACGGTTGCTGGTTTATCCAGTCTCACATCATCAAAGGTCAGATGTATTAGTTCGTCAACACGGGCAGCAGTATCATATAAAACCGTTAATAAAACTTTATCTCTAAATCCCTGCTGTGTTGTTGAATCTGGTGCTCTAAGAACAGCTTTGATCTGATTAACACTAAGATAGGGAATGTCTGCAGTTTTATGCTTCTTGTTTCTGATGCTTAGTATTTTTCTGTATTTATAGACATGCTCAGGATCTTCTGTTTGAACATATCTGATAAACGAATGTATCGCAGCTAATCGAACGTTTCTTGATGAGATGGCTACATGACGATCATTTTCCAGCCAGTTGAGAAAACCTGTGATGTTTTCTTTGGTAATATCGTCCAGTCGTATTTTATCAGTTCTTTTTTTTAGTATATTTTCAAAATAATTCAGAAAAAGCTTAAATGTATCTGCGTAGGAAGCAATTGTATGAGTACTTACATTTCTTTCTGCACCCAGATACGCAGTAAAATATTTGCTGAGATAATACTGAAAAGTTTTTGTTTCATTCACTGATATCATCTCCCTCATTAAAGTATTTCTCCGATCTGACAACGATATCAGGATACAGATCAGCTGTAAGTCTCAGATAATATTCAGTACATCTGGTATCTGCATGTCCCATATAGGCACACAGATATGGAAATAATGCAGATATGTTCCTGCCTTCCTTTACCCAGTCCCTTAGTCTGTGTACACAAAATGTATGGCGAAATGAATGAACTGTAGGTCCTTTGCTTTTTCCGGCGTGCGGAATACCGGCGATACGCAGTATTTTTCTGAATATGCCATAAACAGTTCGTGTGGTTATGGGCTGATGTTCCCTGTTGGTAAAAATATGCTGCCTGTCATCGAAGATGCATTTTTCAGTTACATAGTTTTTCAGATATTTCATAGTTACGGGATGAACTGGTATCAGTCTGTCTTTATTGTTTTTGGCTTCTGTGATCATGAAAGTATTCTTTTCAAAATCAATATCCTTCAGCTGTAACTGTAGAACCTCGCCAATACGCATGCCGGTACTGTAAAGAATTCTAAAAATAACAGGATATTTGTCTCTCTGATGATAAAACTGATTATCCAGGGATGGAGATGATGCAAACCGATCAGCAGCCAGGAATATCTTTTTTAGTTCCTCATCTGTAAATATGTAAGGCACGAATGACGAACGATAGCTTCCCCGAGGCAACGGTGGTACTACATATGCCTTGTATCCCTGAGCAATCATATATTTCGCAAGTTCACGAATGACCGTAACACGAGATGTTATGTTTATATCTTTTTCATTGGGATTCTTTTTTATAAATTCACTGACAAAATCCTTTGATAAAATAATATCATCAAGTCTATGGTTCAGTGCTGACTGATCAATCCTTCTAAGCAGCTTACATTCACTGACATACTTGAATCCCAGTTCACGCTTCATTTCTGTAAAGGATTCAATAACCGGGGCCAATACGCTCTTATATTCATATTTCATCATCAAACACCATATCCGGATTGACAGGACATTCTGCCAGTCCTTTCATATTTAACCTAAGGTATGTAGAAGTTGACCTGATAGACTGATGTCCCAGTATCTGACTGATAACTGGCAGAGGTGTTTCTTTTTCCAGGAGAATGCTGCCCAAGGTATGTCTTAATGAATGAATACCGTATTTTTTTCCTCTTGGAATGCGTAGTCCAGCATTATGAATCCTGGAAGTAAATATACTTTCTATTGCGGGTGATCCGGCCAGTGCATGATATGGAGGATTTGCTCTGACAAACAGGCAGGGATCATCTGTTTCTGGCCTTCCATTTTTGATATAATCTATTACAGCCCAACCAATATCATTAAGAAGAGGCAATATGATGGTATGTTGGGTTTTCTTCTGTGTCAGATGGATTTCCCTGGTTTCCCAGTTAAAATCTCCAAGCTGCAGTTTACAGATATCACAGGCACGCAATCCAAGGCGACACGCAATAAGCAGTACTGCATAATCTCTTTTTCCTGTCGGACTGCTCCGATCAACAGAATCAAGCAGCTGTTTGGCTTCTTCAGCACTCCAGCTTACCGGTAAATAAGCTTCATGAGGTGTTGTTACGTGAGGTATTATTGAAGAAATATCCGTTTTGCATAGACCGTTGTCTAAACAGAATGTAAAAAACTGTTTGAGATGTCTTATGCGATAGGCTACTGATTTTGAAGCCTCGTGAATGAATTTTGAAATAATCTCATTGATGATTTTGAGATTGACATCATCAAGAGAATGAACATCTAACTGAATCAGAATGTTTATTGCTGAACGAATAGTAAGCTCCTTGCTTCTGATCGTCGAAGCAGTATAATCGTACTCATTTTTTAAATGCCTCATGAACAGTGTATATAATTCATTCCAGTATCCATCGTTTTCCACAGGCTGATGAAATTTAGAAAATCTGGAAATGAATACCTGTGTACGACTGTACTCGCTTAAGACACGTAAATGTCTGAGTCTCCATCGGTAATGCCTTGTGTCAACGTTGTCGCACGCAAGACATTGTAATTCCATTGCATAAGTCTGTTTTAAAAATTCTAAAGCAATATCCTCTCTGAAATATTGGTAGTTGTTTTTACTGCAGAATTTTAGGAAAGTATTGTAACTATGTTCATATCTTTCAATAGTTCCTTTACCGTAACCAAGATCATGCATTGTTTCTAAAATTCTGTCAATGCAGAACTTGATTGTTAGATTTTTATTGTCCATAACTGAACGCTCCTTTCTGTGAGTATTCCCACAGAAATATTATCTGAATGTTGATTAGCAGATTATTTGAACAAAAAAATGAAAGAACGAGTCAAATAAAATTAATAAATATAATAAAACAGTTAAAATAATTTGAGAAAATAATATGCAAATTATC
>JACJKV010000050.1 GCA_016901755.1 Thomasclavelia spiroformis
TGTTGATTAGCAGATTATTTGAACAAAAAAATGAAAGAACGAGTCAAATAAAATTAATAAATATAATAAAACAGTTAAAATAATTTGAGAAAATAATATGCAAATTATCTTAACTGTTTTATTATTATATTTAAGGAGATCGACATACAAAAAAAGAAAGGGTCATCGGATTGCCGTCCTACCTTCCTTTTTCCCAAAAACATATGTATGTCTTGTACATGATCATGATAACATTTAAAACACATTCTTTCAATAATTATTCCCAGGATTTTTATGACAAAGATATAAAATCATTAGATCTAAATAAAGTTAAATGTACCTGCGGTTCTACCGGTCATTTTCATCGTCATGCCTGCTATCAGCGTTATTTGACTATTGATGCCAATCATACCCTCTTAATTTCTATAATCAGGATCAAATGTGACAGCTGTGGTTGTACACATGCTCTTCTTCCAAGTATCATCATACCTTATCGGATATTATCAAATCCATCGATAATCAGAATAATCAAGTCATATCGCAACATCACAGATTCATGTACTGTTATTTCAAAGATAACTGGTTTTTCCAGAGAAACAGTAAATAAAATTATCAGGTTTTATATTCGATTTCATCAGGAAAGGCTCAATTCATTTTTGAGTGTTTTTACAGTGGCAGATTTTTATGACTTTGATTTTATATTGAATTACTTTTATGAATATCATGCCATGTTTATGCAACGTATTTCAGTTAATAATATGACAATTTATCCATAAACTTATTTTCCCATAACTGTTACTTTGAATATTTCTTCTGGGTGTTATACGGTTAAGTCAGGAGGTGTAGTATAATGAATAACAGTAAAAAAGATGATCTGGATACTAAGATTGCACTTTTTAGATATGAACTGATCATACCGGTTCTTAACAGAACATATCCGGACCGTTCAGCGTTGCAGTATTTTAAGAGGATTGCGTCTGCACCATTGAAATATCCTGATGGTACATCAAAAGAGTATTCGTTTCAAACGATACGATACTGGTACGATACATATCAAAAAGAAGGATTTAGTGGATTGATGCCAAAAACACGTAATGACAAAGGCCGTTCAAGGAAACTGAATAAAACCTTGAAAAACAAAATTATAGAAATGAAACAAACAAATCCAAGGATGACGGCCACTTCAATTTATTTGAAGCTCATTGAAGATGGGAATATATTGAAGAAGGATATTTCATTATCGACCATAACAAGATTTATTGCATCAAAACCGGAATTCAATCACATACCGGTCGAAGATATGAGAGCATTTGAAATGGAACATACCAACGATATGTGGCAGCTGGATACGACCTACTGTTCATATATCAAAGACAGCAGAGGTCATAAATTAAGAACATATCTTATTATGATCATCGATGATCATTCCCGAATGATCGTTGGATATGGATTTTTCCTTGAAGACAATGCTGTCAATGTCCAGACAGTACTGAAACGGGCAATAGCTAAATATGGAGTTCCCAAGAGACTATATGCCGATAATGGAAAACCTTATAAAAATGAACAGCTACCGATCATTTGTGCTCAGCTGCAGATTCAGATCATTCATGCTCAGGTATATCACGGCAATAGCAAGGGCAAGATCGAGCGCAGCTTCAAATCAGTCAAGGAACAATGGATGTACAATACAGACTTTGATCAGTTTAAAAATACAGAAGATATAGATTCAGCTTTCGCCCTCTATGTCAGCAAGAAAAATAATTCACCACATGCTTCATTGAATGGAAATACTCCAGTAAATGTGTTTATGGATGATGAATCATCGATCAGGAGGGTCGAAGCGGAAAGGCTTGAAAAAATATTCTATCATACTGCAATCAGAAAAGTTGCCAATGATGCAACGATCAGACTCAATACAAAAGTTTTCGAAACAAAGCAGGAATACATAGGCAGCAAGATAACCATCAAATATAAACCTGATCTCAGTGAAGTTTATATATTTGATGATGACAGTTATATCAAGATATCTGAAGTAAAGAAAGTAGACAATTCAAAAATAAAAAGAAAGCGACCACTGTTTTCAAAGGAGGATGACGAATGAAAGATTTTAAGATCTATTACGGCCTTGAATTCAATCCATTTGAAAAGGGACAACCCGATATACCAGTAGAAACCAGTGATTACCGGGAAGCAATGGGGAGGCTCAATTATCTGAAGGATGTCAGAGGAATAGGGTTATTTACTGGCCGAAGCGGAACAGGTAAATCGTTTATCATGAAAAAATTCAGTGAAACACTGAATCCTGGTCTGTATAAAGTAATATACATGCCAATGTCAACTCTGAGCACGATTGAATTCTATCGTGAACTGAGCAATCAGCTGGGACTGGAAATATATCATAAAAAAATAGATAATTTCAGAAATATCCAGGCCCATATAAAAAAGATGGTCGATGAAAAAAGGATAGTGCCGGTCATAATATTAGATGAAGCACAATTTTTGAAAACCGATATCCTGAATGATCTGATAATGCTTTTAAATTTTAATTTTGATTCAAGCAGCTATGTAATTCTGATCCTTACAGGAACACCAGTATTAAATCATACGATCAATAGAGCAGTTCATGAAGCACTCAAGCAGAGGATCGTGATCCAGTATGAAACAACCGGGATGAATGAAAAAGATATTGAAACTTATATCAGTATAAAATTAAAAAAAGCAGGAAGAAATGAACCGCTGGTTATGCCAGAAGCTTTAACAGCACTGTTAAATGCATGTCAGGGTTCATCAAGAAAACTGAACAATCTGATGACCCACTGTCTGATAGTTGGTGCAGCAGCAAACAGGATGATAATTGATAATGATACAGTAATGGAGGCAGCAGATGAAATTGGATAAAAAAGAACTGATATATGAATGCCGTTATAAAAATATGAGATGGAACTGCATGATAAAAGATATCGAACATACAAAGCAGATAACCGGGTTTACAGTAAGTGGAAAAGGGAGCCTTTATCATGTGTATCTGATTGAATTCAGTAAAACAAGATGGCTGGATATTCCAGAAATGGGAATATCCAGTGAGCTGAGCCATCCTGATGATATCTTCTGGAACAGTGAAAAACTAGCAGAACATACTAACAGTATAATTGATGGACTAACTATAGCCAATGGGCTGAAGATCATCAATACCCTAATTTAAAGGAGAAAAGTTGAATGAATACAGAAGATTTTATTAAACTGGCAGAATATAAAAGAAAATTATGTTCCTAAAGAAGGCAGCAGCGATAAATGTTTTGAAGATTATCTATATGCAATATTAAAAGATATCCAAATAAATCTTGATGAAATAGCCAGAAGTATAAAAAAGATATCTGGTGATGATAAAGATCCTACATCAATGCTGGATATTGATGTAGAGGTATAGTAAAAAACAGTCTGATTGATATTATTAAAAATATTAATCAGGCTGTTTTAATAATATTTATAATAAAATAATTTAAATATAATAGTTAAAATAATTTGACTATCATAATTAATTTATAAAAATCTTCTTCAAAAATAACTAATTTAATTTGAAAATAATTAGCTAATATAATTCGCTAATCAACA
>JACJKV010000006.1 GCA_016901755.1 Thomasclavelia spiroformis
TTTTCTGTTCAGTTTTCAATGTCCTCGCACCCTCTTGCCGAGTGCTCATTTATATTACCACCTTATCCCTAGCTTGTAAAGCTTTTTCTGATAATTTTTTTGTTTTTTTCTGACATCATCAAAAAAGGTGGCTACTGGCCACCTAATTCTTTGACATTTTTTTATTTAATAAAAGAAAACACTCATTTGAGTGTCTTCTTTATATTATTTGTTATTTTTATCCGATTTTTTTATAAACGTCAACAAATTCTTGTGCTAAGTCGATGCATAATAATGAAGTCATCAAATGGTCTTGAGCATGTACCATTAATAAGCTTAATGGAGCTTTTTCTCCTCTGATTTCAGCTTGGATCATTTCAGTTTGTGAATGATGTGCTTCGTTTACTGCTTCTTTAGCATTTCCTAAAGATTCTTCAGCTTTTTCGATTTCTCCAGCTTTTGCATATTGAATTGCTTCGATAGCTGAGCTACGTGCACTACCTGCGTTAACGATTAAGTTAATTACGATTTGTTCTTGTTCATCCATTGTTCGATATCTCCTTTTATAAACTAATATTCAGACGTTACGTATCTGTATTTCTATTTTATCAAAGTCATAATTATTATTCAAGCGCTTTCACCTTTTTTCTAAATGAATAGGAAAATTATACTGATAATATCAAGATAATTTCTTAACATTTTATTTTCTGTATACTAAGTCAATATTCATTAAAATAACCGGATCGTCCTTTATAAATCACTATTTTTTTGGCTCAAAAGAGCATTTTATATCAGTCTACATATTTATACCTTTATTACGCAAACAATGTCTGAACGTAAAAAAAAGACACTATAAATAGTGTCTTTAAACATCATTATTCAATGATTTCTGAGATATTTCCAGAACCTACAGTTCTACCACCTTCACGGATAGAGAATTTAGTTCCTTTTTCGATTGCGATTGGGTGAATTAATTCAACTACTAATTCAACGTTATCTCCAGGCATAACCATTTCTACACCTTCTTCTAATTCGATAACTCCAGTGATGTCTGTAGTTCTGAAATAGAATTGTGGTCTGTAGTTAGCGAAGAATGGAGTATGACGTCCACCTTCTTCTTTAGTTAATACGTATACTTGACCTTTGAATTTAGTATGTGGATGTACTGAACCAGGTTTAGCTAATACTTGTCCACGTTGAATCTGATCACGGTTGATACCACGTAATAATACACCAATGTTATCTCCAGATTCAGCATAGTCTAATAATTTTCTGAACATTTCGATACCAGTAGCAACTGTTTTTTGAGTTTCTTTGATACCAACGATTTCTAATTCGTCATTTAATTTTAATTGTCCACGTTCTACTCTACCTGTAGCAACAGTTCCACGTCCAGTGATTGTGAAAACGTCTTCTACTGGCATTAAGAATGGTTTATCAGTATCTCTAGTTGGAGTTGGAATATAAGTATCTACAGCTTCCATTAATTCTTCGATAGCTGCAACCCATTTTTCTTCTCCATTTAAAGCACCTAAAGCAGATCCTTTGATGATTGGAGTATCATCACCTGGGAAGTCATATTCATTTAACAATTCACGAACTTCCATTTCTACTAATTCGATTAATTCTTCGTCATCAACCATATCACATTTATTTAAGAATACGATGATGTAAGGTACACCTACCTGACGAGATAATAAGATATGTTCTCTAGTTTGTGGCATAGGACCATCTGTAGCAGCAACTACTAAGATAGCACCATCCATCTGAGCAGCACCAGTGATCATGTTTTTGATGTAGTCAGCATGACCTGGACAGTCAACGTGTGCATAGTGACGAGTATCTGTTTCATATTCTACGTGAGCAGTATTGATTGTGATACCACGTTCTTTTTCTTCTGGAGCAGCATCAATTGCAGCATAATCCATAGCTTTAGCTTGTCCTTTTTTAGCAAGAACAGTAGTGATTGCTGCAGTTAAAGTTGTTTTACCATGGTCAACGTGACCAATTGTTCCAATATTTACATGCGCTTTAGAGCGGTCAAATTTTTCCTTAGCCATTTAAGGTTCCTCCTAAATATATTTTTTTAACAACTACATTCTAATCGATTTAAGCGATAAATGCAATATTTTTCAATATAATTAATTTTTTGAACTATTTTTCTTAATAATTTCTTCTTTGATTGATTTTGGTACTGGTTCATAACGATCAAATTGCATAGTGTAGTTTCCACGACCTTGTGTAAATGATCTTAAATCAGTAACATAACCGAACATTTCTGATAAAGGTACACTTGCCTGAACAACAATAGCATTTCCTCTTTCTTCCTGTCCATCAATCATACCACGTCTAGAAGAGATATCTCCCATAACGCTACCTAAATATTCAGCTGGTGCTACGACTTCAACAGCCATGATTGGTTCCAGGATCACTGGATCACATTTTTTACCAGCTTCTTTTAAAGCTAAACTTGCAGCAACTTTATAAGCCATTTCTGATGAATCGACATCATGATATGAACCATCAAATAATGTTGCTTTAACATCTAATACTGGATAACCAGCAATCATACCGTTTTGTAAAGCATCTTCAAGACCTGCTTTAACAGATCCGATATATTCTCTAGGTACTGTACCACCAACGACAGCATCCACGAATTCAAATCCTTTACCTTCATTAGGTTCAAATTTGATCCATACGTGACCGTATTGTCCACGACCACCTGACTGTCTAACGAACTTACCTTCACAGTCAGCAGCTTTTCTGATTGTTTCACGGTAAGCAACTTGTGGCGCACCAACGTTTGCTTCAACTTTATATTCTCTTCTTAAACGGTCAACGATAACGTCTAAGTGTAATTCCCCAACACCGGCAATAATTGTATCTCCTGTTTCAGGGTTTGTAGAAACTCTGAATGTAGGGTCTTCTTCAGCCAGTCTTGATAATCCCACACCTAATTTATCCTGGTCAGCTTTTGTTTTTGGTTCAATAGCTAATTCGATAACTGGTTCTGGGAATTCCATTTTTTCAAGAATGATGAAATGTTTTTCATCACAGATACTGTCTCCAGTAGTTGTGTTTTTGAAACCTACAGCTGCAGCGATATCTCCAGCGTAAACTTCAGTAATTTCTTTACGTGTATTGGCATGCATCTGTAAGATACGTCCTAAACGTTCTTTTTTGTTCTTTGTTGAGTTTAAAACATATGATCCAGATGTAATTGTTCCTGAATATACACGGAAGAAAGTTAATTTACCTACAAATGGGTCAGCCATGATCTTGAATGCTAATGCTGCGAAAGGTTCATCATCTGATGGATGTCTTTCTACTTCATTATCATTTTCATCTGTTCCTTTAATAGATGGAACATCTGTTGGAGCTGGTAAATAATCGATAACGGCATCTAACATTGGCTGAACACCTTTATCTTTGTATGCAGAACCACATAATACTGGGAATAATTCAACGGCTAACGTTCCTTTACGGATCGCACCTTTGATTTCTTCTTCAGTCAGTTCTTCACCTTCAAGATATTTCATCATTAAATCGTCATCAAATGAAACAGCTGTTTCGATCATTTTTTCACGATATTCTTCAGCTTGAGCTTTCATATCTTCAGGAATTTCTGAGTAAACAACGTTTTCCCCTTTTGCCCCTTCGAAATGAATGGCTTGCATTTTAATTAAGTCAATAACACCTTCAAAAGTGCTTTCGGCACCGATTGGTAACTGTAAAGCAACAGCGTTAGCACCTAATCTTTTTCCGATTGATTCAAGAGACATAATAAAGTCTGCCCCTGTTGCATCCATTTTATTACAGAATACAATTCTTGGTACACCATAAGTTGTAGCCTGACGCCAAACTGTTTCAGTTTGTGGTTCTACACCAGCTTTAGAGTCTAAAACTGTAACCGCACCGTCTAATACACGTAATGAACGTTCTACTTCGACAGTAAAGTCTACATGGCCTGGTGTATCGATGATGTTAACACGGTATCCATTCCATTGTGCAGTTGTTGCTGCTGATGTAATTGTGATCCCACGTTCCTGTTCTTGTTCCATCCAGTCCATTTGTGAAGCACCGTCATGTGTTTCACCAATTTTATGAATTTTACCAGTGTAATACAGAACACGTTCAGTTGTTGTTGTTTTACCAGCATCAATATGAGCCATGATTCCGATATTACGAGTTTTTTCTAACGAAAATTCACGAGCCATCTTTTTTCTCCTTTCAAAATTTTCGATGTTGTATTACCAACGGAAATGAGCAAATGCTTTATTAGCTTCTGCCATTTTATGAGTATCTTCTTTCTTCTTAACAGAAGCACCTGTTCCATTAGAAGCATCAATAATTTCGTTTGCTAAACGATCAATCATAGTTTTTTCGTTTCTCAAACGTGAATAATTGACTAACCATCTTAAACCTAAAGTCATTCTTCTTTCTGAAGAAACTTCAACTGGTACCTGGTAGTTAGCCCCACCGATACGTCTTACTTTAAGTTCAAGAACTGGCATGATATTGTTAATTGCCTGATCAAAAACTTCCATAGCTGGTTTTCCAGTTTTTTCTTCAACTTTTTTGAAGGCTTCATATAAGATGTTTTGAGCAACACCTTTTTTACCATCTAACATAATGTTGTTGATAAGTTTAGAAATAGTTTTAGAGTTATACACTGGATCAGGTAGAACGTCTCTTTTAGCAACTCGTCCTTTTCTTGACATATATATTTCCTCCTATAAGTATTTTTTAAGCTTTTGGTTTTTTAGCTCCATATCTAGAGCGCCCTTGTTTACGATCGTTTACACCAGCACAGTCCATTGTACCACGGATAATGTGATAACGAACCCCTGGTAAGTCCTTAACACGACCACCACGAATTAAAACAACACTATGTTCCTGTAAGTTATGTCCAATTCCTGGAATATATGCAGTTACTTCCATACCATTTGATAATCTAACACGGGCATATTTACGTAATGCTGAGTTAGGTTTTTTAGGTGTCATAGTAGCAACACGCGTACAAACACCACGCTTTTGAGGTGACTTAGTAGCTGTTGCTTTTTTAGCTAATGAGTTATATCCTCTATTTAAAGCAGGTGATTTAGATTTTGTTGTTTTGTCAGCACGACCTTGTCTAACTAATTGGTTAATTGTAGGCATTTCTTTCTCCTTTCTTGATAACACACAATACCGGGTGTTTCATAATTGTTAATAAATATTGCGTCCATAAACGGACACCGTAGTTAATATTAAACCAATATATTTGTCATGTCAACAGAAAAAAGCAAAAAATAAAATAAAAATGCTGTTTAATTTACCATATCAAATCAGCTAAAAAACAGCTTTCTATAAAGTTTTCTGCTATCCTGATCAAGACATCATACATGTCAAATAAAAGCTTGTGCAGTTTCATGAGACAAACATTATCTTTATTTACTTGAACTTCTTTATGATCCTATCTTTTTTAAGTATGATATAAAACGGCAAAAAGCCAGAGATAAATTCTTTCTGTTCCTTGACCATATCATTTATTTTATAATATAAAAGACTTTCAAAACGAAAGTCTTTTTTTATTCATTCACTTTTTTAAAAGCTTCAGGTATCAAATGCTGATCTTCTTTATTTTTAAAACGATAATAAAGAATTGTTAATAATGAACAGATAATAATTATGCTCGCAAAGACAATAATTTCTGTAGAAATCGATGCATTAGCCATGCTTATCACTTTTCTAAATCCATTTACACTATATGTATAAGGGACAAATGGATGAATGATTTTATAAATGAACCCTGATGTTTCCAGCGGATAGGTTCCTGCTGATCCCCCAAGATTAATAATCATAAAGATTAATAGTAAAAATTCACCAATATATCCTGTTGTCAATGACAATAACATTACCAGTGACATAAATGCAGCAGAAACAATGATTGCAAAAAGATATGTCAACAATAATTGTTGAGGTTCAAAACCACATATCCATCTTAATGCGGTAATTAAGATGATTGCTGCTAATGTGGAAATACTATACATCACAGATGCTTTTGACAGCCAATATTTAAAAGCAGATGCTGCTTGTTTGATGCCTTGTCTAATTGGATACATTAACGTCCAAGCTAATGCAGCAACATATAATGCTACGCTCATCATATATGGAGCCATAGCGTGCCCATTATTTTCGACAACAGAGATTTCCTGATGTGATGTTTCCACAGGTGCTGACATCATATCTAAAGTCTGTTCATCAATATCAAGTGTTGCTTTTTCAACGCCATCAGCTAAACTTTTATCTAAAGTCTCAAGTCCTTTTTGCAATGTCTGTAATCCTGTCTGTAATGTTTTAGAACCATCGCTTAACTGTTGTGATCCATCTTTCATTTTTTGAGAACCATCACTTAACATAGCTGCACCATCTATTAATGTATCATTGTTTGATACAATTTTTGCAGTCCCATCATATAATGCTCTTGCTCCTTGATCTAATTGTTGAATTCCGCTTATAAGCGTTGGTGTCTGTTGTTGAAGAGTCGATAGCCCGTTGTTGATTTGTTGGCTACCATCTAATAATGCCTGGCTTTGATTATTCAAAGCGTCTAATCCACCATAGACTTGTGTCACACCATTTACATAGGCTTCAAAACCTGGTTTTAATGTTTCATCTACTGATTGCTTTGCAGACTCTAATCCTGCTTGTACTTTTTGGCTTCCTGCTTCCAGTTTCTGAGTATTTTCATAAACCTGTGTTAAGCCCGTCTTTAATTGATTGATTGCTTCTTGATTTCCAGCTGTTACAGTTTTTACCAATTCCGTGTACGAATAATGTGTTAACAGATATTGAGCTGTTTGATTATCAGGAACGATAATACTTGCTTCATCTACACTCAGCCTCTTATTCATCCATGACTGTGCCATTGCTGGATTTATTGACATCATTTGATTTAATAAAGTTGTTGCCTGATTCAAGGAATCATTGGCTTGAGAGGCTGAAGCTATTTTATTCATATTATCCGCTGACAAACGATTTTCCAGCTGCTCATTTAATTGAATTAACCCCTCAGAGACTTGCTTGTTTCCATCAACAAGCTGTTGAACCCCCTGATCTAAGTTATTTATACCATTATTTAATGCTTCGTTATTTCCAACAAGCTTTTGTGCTCCCTGATAAGTTTGTAAAACCCCATTGGTATATTGTTGGAGTCCCTGATTCAATGAAGATGAACCAGTTGCCAGCTGTTGAACACCATCATTTAATGGTTTCGTTGAATCATTAAATGTATCTAAACCTGTTTTCAAGGAATAAACACCATTATGAACAGTCAACACACCATCTGTATAATCTTTTAATCCTTGACTAAATGTTTGAACACCATCTTCAAATGTTAATGAACTATTCGCTAAAACTTGAAGATTATCAGAAATTTGCTGATTTCCATCTGTCGTTTGTTTTGATCCATCTACCAGTTGACTGGTTCCATTTTGTGCTTCTTTCAATCCATCGGTTAATGTTTCCACTTGTTCAAAGATCGTTTTGGCATATGTTTTTGTCACAGTTTGTGAAACTTCTTCTTTTATTTTTTCAATAGCTGAATCATCCATCTTGGAAGCGATATAATTGCTTCCTGGATTTGTTATGTATTCAAGTTTCATCTTTTGTGGTTGCCTGTCTAATAGCGTTGTCGCATTTTTTGAAAAATCTTCAGGAATGCGAATAATCATATAGTACTCGCTATTTTTTAATCCTTCCTTTGCTTTGCTTTCATCTACACATTGAAAATTCATACTTTGATTATCTTGTAATTGCTCTGTCAATTCTTTCCCAACATTTAAAGTATGATTTCCATAATCTACCGCTTGATCATGATTGACTACAGCCACTGGTATTTTATCCGTGTTCCCATATGGATCCCACATTGATCCTAAAAAAATACATGCATATAAACTGGGAATCAGAATAATTGCTATCAATACAACTTTCATCCAGGTGTGATGAAAAATGTTTTTCCATTCTTGCTTAAGCATAATGTCCCTTCTTTCTTATATTCTTTAGATATTTATTATCCATAGATATTTAATATCTATGGTATATTATATAAATTTATAAATATTTGTCAACTATTTTGGATACAAAGTCCTGATTTTTTGTTAAAATAGAAAAGAAGGTGATAAGGATATGAAGATTAGAAAAAGTTTTGAACAGGCTATTTGTATATTACTTTTAATTGGTGCACAAGAAAAACCTATTAAAAGTCATGAATTGAGTGAAAAACTACTTGTATCAGATTCTTATCTCAAAAAAATAACCAGACAGCTTGTTGTTTCTGGCTTAATTTCATCTCTAGCAAATAAACGGGGAGGATTTATATTAACCAAACCATTGGATTGTATTTCTTTATTGGATATCTTTGAAGCTATGGAAGGAAAAGATGCTTTTGTCAAAACAACACATCTGGTAGAAAAAGTTTTTGATTCTCAACTTAGAGTTAAAGAAACAGAAGACTTTATTGTTGATTATTTAAATGCAGCAGAATGGCAATATAAAGAAAAATTAAGAGAAATTACTTTATCTCAGATTGTGGATGCTGCACATCAAAAGGAATAAGGGAAATTTATTATGATTGAATACATACTTTCTATTTTAAAGAATATTATGGCTATTGATAGTCCTTCTGGTTATACCAAAGAAGTCATTCAATATTGTCAAAAAGAAGCAGAATATTTGGGTTTTAAAACAAAGCTGACAAATAAAGGTAATTTGCAAATATTTGTGAATGGTCAAGATGATTATACTATTGGATTCTGTGGTCATGTCGATACGGTAGGATTAATGGTTAGAAGTATTAAAGACGATGGAACATTGGCTTTTACAAATGTTGGTGGCCCAATTATTCCAACTTTAGATGGGGAATATTGTCGTATCATCACCAGAGATCATCATATTTATACAGGAACGATTCTTTCTGATTCGCCTGCAGCTCATGTATATAGTGATTCAAAGGAAAAAGAAAGAACTTGCGATACAATGCATATCCGCATTGATGAAATGGTAAAATCAAAAGCAGATGTTCAAAAACTTGGTATTAATAATGGAGATTATATCACCATTGATCCTAAAACAACGATAACTGATTCTGGTTTTATTAAATCACGCTTCTTAGATGATAAAATGAGCGTTGCTATCTTGTTTGGGATTTTAAAACATCTTTCACAAAACCATATTCAGCCACAACATAATCTTTATTTCATGATTTCAACATATGAAGAAGTTGGACATGGCAGCAGCTACATTGATCATCACGTTGATGAATTGATTGCAGTCGACATGGGATGCATTGGCAAAGACTTATCTTGTAGCGAATATGATGTCAGCATTTGTGCTAAAGATTCTAGTGGTCCTTATGATTATGATTTAACTTCAGCTTTGATCAGTCTTGCAAAAGAAAACCAGTTGCAGTATGCAATTGATATTTATCCATTTTACAGCAGTGATGTATCTGCTGCCTTAAGAGGTGGACATAATATCAAAGGCGCATTAATTGGTCCTGGTGTTCATGCCTCTCATGGCATGGAAAGAACACATATTCAGGCTGTAGAAAATACTTATCAGCTGGTTTTGGCGTACATTAACAGTAAATAATCAACCATCAGTCAATAACTGGTGGTTTTCATTTTCGAATATATTTTAATTCTGTTGCAATATCTATGTTGTATTAATAAATATATTTCATTTTCCAAATTTTTGAAATAACATCGTACTGCTTTTAATTTTTAAAAAATTTATGTAAAGCTTTACATAAAAAAAGTCTATGAATCCTGATATGCTCATCTTTGGCGGTATTTCTAGCAGCATATGTACATGAGCGCTACACTCTTTTGTCTCCACTATGTTTACTCCTTACCATTCACATAATTCTCTGAGTATTTTTCCAATTTCTATTCTTTTGCTGTCATCAAATACTTCACTTCTACACTTTGGCGCAAATACGACATGACATTTATAATTCTACTTTGTATGTGATATACTATGCGAGTCATTTGATTGATTTCTTTCATTCATTTGATTTTCCTCCTGTTTTAGTTTTGCAGTTTCGCAGGCTACATGACTATTATACAGGAGGATTTTTTCATTATCACGTCGCTAAAGCTTTTTTCGACCCACAGACTATCTGTGGGTTTTATTGTACACAAAAAAATAGGTCGCTTTACGACCTATTTTCATATTATTCGCTGACTAACGATTCCTGAAAATCATCTCGATCTGTTATTGATAAATCATCTTGATCATCTTCTTCATCTTCCTGATGAGGTGGTTTTAATGGACCTCTAAGTCCTGTACCAGCTGGTAACAGTTTACCAATCAGCACGTTTTCTTTTAAACCACGCAGATAATCTTTTTTACCTTTGATTGATGCATCAGTTAAGATCTTAGTTGTTTCCTGGAATGATGCAGCAGACAGGAATGACTCTGATTCAGTTGCTGCTTTAGTAATACCCAATAATACTGGCTGTCCTACAGCTGGATGTTTTCCTTCTTTTAAAACATCTTTATTCATTGCTGTAAACTTAGCAATATTGACATGGCTACCAGGAAGTATTCCTGTATCTCCACCTTCAACAACTTTAATTTTCTTCAACATCTGTCTAACAATAATTTCGATATGTTTATCAGAAATTTCGATACCTTGAATACGATATACTTTCTGAACTTCCTTAATGATATAGTTTTCAACGGCTTCAGTATCTGCAACGTTCAATAATTCTTTTGGATCGATAGAACCTTGCGTAATTTTCTTACCGATATGCACATCATCGCCAGCTTTAACTCTCAATTTAGCTCCATATGGAGTTAAATAGCTTCTTGTTTCAAGATCATTAGAAACAACAACTTCCATTCTTCCAGCATTATCAATAATACTTGTAACTGTACCATCAATTTCCGAAATAATTGATTTTGCTTTTGGATTACGTGCTTCAAACAATTCCTGAATACGAGGTAACCCTTGAGTGATATCGGCACCACCGGCAACCCCACCATCATGGAAAGTACGCATTGTTAACTGTGTACCTGGTTCACCGATTGACTGTGCAGCCATGATACCAACAGCTTCACCAATTTCAACTACGCTTCCTGTTGCCAGGTTACGTCCATAACATTTCTTACAGATACCACCTTTAGCAACGCAGCCAAGTACTGAACGAATTTCAACTTCTTTGATACCAGCGTCACATACAACCTTGGCATTCTGTTCATTGAAAATTTCTCCAGCTGCAACCAGTAATTCTTTGGTCTCTGGATGGTACACATCTTTTTGAGAATAACGACCAACTAAACGGTCATATAATGGTACGATAACCGTATTATCTTCGGTATTATACAATTCAGTAACTTTAAATCCTCTATCAGTTCCACAATCTTCTTCAGTAATAACAACTTCCTGGGCAACATCGACCAAACGTCTTGTCAGATAACCTGAATCGGCTGTCTTTAAGGCTGTATCGGTAGATCCTTTACGGGCACCATGAGTAGAAATAAAGAATTCTGATGCAGTTAAACCTTCACGGAAGGCTGACTTGATAGGTAATTCGATAGTTTCCCCTTTTGGATTTGACATTAGACCACGCATACCAACGAGCTGAGTGAAGTTTGATAATGATCCACGGGCTCCTGAATCAGACATGATAAAGATTGGATTACGATCATCAGCTTCGAATTCCTGACGAACGACTTCCTGAACTTCATCTTTAACTCCGGTCCATAACTGAATAACGCTTTGATAACGTTCAGCATCAGTTAATTTACCTTTTTTATAGAAGTTGGTAATCTGATCAAGTTTCTTATCAGCTTCATCAAAGATCTTGAATTTAGCCTGTGGCACCTGAATATCGTAAGCCGAAACGGTAATTCCAGCTACT
Source organism: Thomasclavelia spiroformis (assembly GCA_016901755.1). Lineage (GTDB taxonomy): Bacteria > Bacillota_I > Bacilli_A > Erysipelotrichales > Coprobacillaceae > Faecalibacillus > Faecalibacillus spiroformis_A. The sequence continues at coordinate 11,889 of JACJKV010000006.1, forward strand.
GTAGAATATTTAAATCCCTGATCTTTCAGTTTATCCAGCATGACACTTGTATCAGCTAAAGCTGACTGTTTGAATGAAGCATCGATAATATTTCCTAATGCTTTTTTACCTAATGGTTTTACTGGTTCCTGAGCAGCAATATGCGCCTTAATATCAGTTCCCATTGGTACGAAATATTTATCTGGAGTCGCTACCAGGTTTTCTTTACTTGGATCATTAATGAATGGGAATTGTCCATCAAAAATGTCATTGAAGAAAATCTTACCAACAGTAGTAATCAGATAACTGTTATTCTGTGTTTCAGTAAATGTAGTATTCTTTAATGCTGAAGCTCTAATTGCGACTCTGGTATGAAGATTAACAGTTTTTGCAAAATAAGCATGATCCACTTCGTTTCTATCAGCAAAAACAGTACCTTCACCAATAGCTCCAACATCTTCTAATGTTAAATAATAGTTTCCTAATACCATGTCCTGAGAAGGAGTAACAATAGGTTTACCATCTTTAGGTCCTAAGATATTTGTAGAACCTAACATCAGCTGTCTGGCTTCCTGAATTGCTTCTTCACCTAAAGGTACATGGACCGCCATCTGGTCACCATCGAAATCGGCATTGAACGCTGGAGTAACCAGTGGATGCAGACGAATAGCACGACCTTCTACTAATTTAGGTTCGAAAGCCTGAATTCCTAATCTATGCAATGTAGGCGCACGGTTCAATAATACTGGATGATCTTTGATGACATCTTCCACGATTGGCCAAATCTTATCATCCATTTTATCAATCAATCTTTCCGCTGCTTTGATATTTGTAGCGATACCTTTAGCTTCCAGACCATGAATTACAAATGGCTTAAACAGACTTAATGCCATTTCACGAGGAATTCCGCATTGATACATTTTTAAATCTGGACCAACAGCGATAACTGAACGTCCTGAATAGTCAACACGTTTTCCTAACAGGTTCTGACGGAAACGTCCCTGTTTTCCTTTTAAAGTATGACTTAATGATTTTAAAGCACGTCCTCCTGCTCCTGTAATTGGTTTAGAACGACGACCATTATCAATTAATGCGTCAACAGCTTCCTGCAGCATACGTTTTTCATTTTGAACGATAATTGATGGTGTTCCCAGTTCCAGCAGTTTTTTCAAACGGTTGTTACGGGTAATAACACGACGGTACAGATCATTAAGATCACTAGTCGCAAAACGACCACCATCCAGCTGCAGCATTGGACGTAAATCAGGTGGAATAACTGGCAATGCTTCCAGAATCATCCATTCTGGCTGATTGTCAGATGATCTGAAGGCATCAATGGCTTCTAAACGTTTTAACAGTTTTGTACGTTTTTGCCCTTGTGCTTCTTTCAGTTCTTTTGAAACAGCTTCAAATTCTGCTTCCAGATCAACCTGTTTTAATAGAATCTGAATTGCTTCGGCCCCGATTTTTGCTTCGAAAGTATTACCGAACTGTTCGTAACATTTACGATAATCTCTTTCTGATAAAACCTGTTTATATTCCAAAGGAGTAGATCCTTTATCAATAACAACATATGATACGAAGTAAATAATTTCTTCCAGCTGTTTAGGTGACATATCCAGAATCAGGCCCATTCTTGATGGAATACCTTTTAAATACCAGATATGAGCAATTGGCGTTGCCAGTTCGATGTGACCCATACGTTCACGTCTAACTGCTGATTTTGTAACTTCAACCCCACAACGGTCACAGATAACACCTTTATATCTGACTTTTTTGTATTTACCACAACTACATTCCCAGTCTTTAGATGGTCCAAAAATTCTTTCACAGAATAGACCATCTTTTTCTGGTTTTTGTGAACGATAATTGATCGTTTCTGGTTTTTTTACTTCACCATAAGACCATTCACGAATCTTTTCTGGGGAAGCTAATCCAATTTGGATTGATGAAAATTTATTAGTATTTGCCATTTTCTTTTCCTCCTTATAATGATTCGCTTTCGTCAACTTCGCTCAGTTCTTCGCTTTCCACTGTTTCTGTCACAGCTTCAGCTTTTTCTTCATCTTTACTGATTGAAGTTGGGAATCGTCTTTCTTCATCTTCAATATGTCTTTCATCAATTTCTTGATCATTTTCATCTAATAAACGTATATCTAAGGCTAATGCCTGTAATTCTTTTTTCAGTACTCTGAATGATTCAGGTAATCCTGGTTCAGGCAATGGCTGTCCTTTAACAATAGCTTCGTATGTTTTTACACGGCCAACAACATCATCTGATTTAACAGTCAGGATTTCACGAAGTGTATAGGCAGCCCCATATGCTTCTAAGGCCCAGACTTCCATTTCCCCAAATCTCTGTCCACCATTTTGAGCTTTACCTCCCAGTGGCTGTTGAGTAACTAATGAATATGGACCAACTGAACGAGCATGTAATTTATCATCAACCATGTGTGACAGCTTAACGAAATACATGATACCAACGGAAATTGGTGAATCAAAATATTCTCCTGTCTGTCCTGAAATAACTGGCTGTTTACCATCTTCGCTCATTCCTGCTTCTTTCATCAGACCTTCCAGATCTTCACGATGTAAACCATCGAAAGCAGGAGTTGCAATGTATAATCCTAATTGTTTTGCAGCATAACCTAAATGTAATTCTAATACCTGTCCGATATTCATACGTGAAGGTACCCCTAATGGGTTCAGCATGATATCAAGTGGTGTACCATCTTCAAGATGTGGCATATCTTCGATTGGCAGGATCTTAGAAATAACCCCTTTGTTACCATGACGACCGGCCATCTTATCACCTTCAGAAATCTTACGTTTCTGCACGATGTAGACTTTAACGACACGGTTAACACCTGGCTGCAGTTCATCACCATTTTTACGATCGAACACTTTGATATCATGAACGATACCAGCCCCACCATGTGGTACTCTTAATGAATTATCTTTAACTTCTCTTGATTTTTCACCAAAGATCGCCAATAACAGTTTTTCTTCTGCAGAAAGTTCAGCCTGACCTTTTGGTGTAACCTTACCTACTAAAATATCCCCTTCTTTAACTTCTGCTCCAATCATGATGATACCATCACTATTTAAATTTTTACGAGCTTCATCACCAACGTTAGGAATATCTCTTGTAATTTCTTCAGGTCCTAATTTTGTATCACGACATTCAATTGAATATTCATCAATATGAATAGAAGTATAAACGTCTTCTTTGACCAGTCTTTCTGACATGATAACGGCATCTTCATAGTTGTAACCATTCCATGTCATGAAACCAACTAATACGTTTTGTCCTAAAGCCAGTTCTCCCTGTTCCATTGCAGGACCATCTGCTAAGACCTGACCAACAACAACGTTTTCACCAACGACAACGATTGGTTTATGATTAATGCATGTACCGGCATTAGAAATCGCAAATTTTGATAATCGATACTTATGCACTTTACCATCAGTTGCCTGAATATCTATTCTTTTAGCATCAACATAAGTAACAACACCATTATGTTTGCTGACAACAGCAGCTCCTGAGTCTCTTGCCGCCTGATATTCCATACCAGTTCCTACAAATGGTGTATGTGGATTTAATAATGGTACCGCCTGACGCTGCATGTTGGCCCCCATCAAGGCACGAGTCGCATCATCGTTTTCCAGGAATGGAATACATGATGTTGCAACCGATACGATCTGTTTTGGTGAAATATCGATAAAATCAACATCTTCTCTTTTTGCCATGATATTTTCCCCTAAATGACGGGCAATGACATGTTCATCTAAAATTTCGCCATTTTCATTAGTCTGAACGTTAGCCTGTGCGATAATGAAATTCTTTTCTTCATCCGCTGTTAAATAACGAACATCATTTTCATCAATGATACAATGATTCACTTTACGATATGGAGTTTCAATAAACCCATACTGATTGATTTTAGCATAAGATGCCAATGTTGAAATCAAACCGATATTTGGACCTTCAGGAGTTTCGATTGGACATATTCTACCATAGTGAGAAGTATGTACGTCACGAACTTCGTATCCAGCACGGTCTCTACTTAAACCACCTGGTCCTAATGCAGATAAACGACGTTTATTTGTCAGTTCGGCCAGTGGATTGATCTGATCCATAAATTGTGATAACTGTGATGATGAGAAGAATTCTTTCATCGCAGCTGATAAAGGTCTAATATTTGTTAATGATTGTGGAGTTACCTTTTCAATTTCAGTTAAAGACATTCTTTCTTTAACAACTCTTTCCATTCTGGATAAACCAATTCTGAATTGATTTTGAACCAGTTCCCCAACCGAACGGACACGTCTGTTTCCTAAATGATCGATATCATCCAGTAACCCGATACGTGCCATATTGGAAACTCTGTCTTCTGGTGCGATATCATATGAATCAAAAATATCTACCAGGTTGAACATATATGAATAGGCAGCAATCATATCAGAAATAGTCACAAATTTACTGTTCAATGATAAATCTGTACCAATAACTTTCATGATTTTTTTACGTGATTCATCAACATAAACATGAATACTTTGTACAACACCATTACTTTCCAGTCTAGGATTTGTTTTTAGTTCACTGGTATGTGCTCCCGCTTCAAAAACTGGCTGTAATGTTTTTAATACTTCTTTAGTGATGACCGTACCTTCTTTGCAGACTACATTTCCGTTAATATCTTTAACGTCTTCAGCCAAAACACGTCCGGCAATACGATCTAACAGACTTAATTTTTTACCAAATTTGAAACGTCCGGCTTTTGCCAGATCATATCTTTTTGGATCGAAGAATTTAGCATATAAAAGGTTATTAGCACCCTCTAATGTTGCTGGTTCTCCTGGTCTTAACTTATTATAAATCTCAATTAAAGCTTCTTCGGTATTAGTTGTATTATCCTTAGCTAAAGTGTTTCTAATGAATTCGTGATCACCGAATACTGCAATGATGTCTTCATCACTAGAAAGCCCTAAAGCACGCAATAATACTGTTCCTGGGATCTTACGATTACGGTCGATACGTACGTTTAAAACATCTTTGGCATCATTTTCAAATTCCAGCCATGTCCCACGTGATGGAATAATGCTTCCTTCAAAAACAGTTTTCCCGCTTTTATCAATAGCATCATTAAAATATGCTCCTGGTGAACGTACCAGCTGTGAAACAATAACACGTTCTGCCCCATTAATAATGAATGTCCCAGAGTCAGTCATTAATGGGAATTCTCCCATGAATACTTCTTGTTCTTTGATTTCACCAGTTCCCGAGTTGATCAGACGTAAAGTAGCACGCAGTGGTGCGGCATAATTGGCATCACGGTCTTTACTTTCGTTTACGGAATATTTAGGTTCATCAAAAACACAATCAACAAACTCTAAAGATAAAGTCTCATTAAAATTTGTTATTGGGTAGATATCATCAAATACTTCTTTAATTCCTACTTCGGTAAACCATTTGTAAGAATTAGTTTGAATTTCAACAAGATTTGGCAACTCTAATGAGCCACTGATTCTTGAATAATTACGACGATTAATTTTACTTTTTGCTGTAGTTGTTTGATTCTCCATGAAATAACTCCACCCTTCTTATATCTCTATCATATTGCTTAAAAAAGGCGCAAAAACGCTTGATTTTAAACAATTGTAGGCATTTTAGTATGATAGCACAAGGTGTATCAAAAAGCAATACCTTTTTCACAAAAAAATTATATTTTCTTACTTTTTAAAATATAATAGCCTTTATCCCTTTTAACAATTTCACAATTGCCAAAAACTTCAGTCATTTTCTTTTTAGCCGAAGGCGCTCCCTGTTTCTTTTGCAGCACGATCCATAATGAACCATGATCGTGCAAATGATCATAGGCCCCTTCTAAAATAGACATGACCACACTCTTCCCCGCTCTTACTGGCGGATTAGAAACGATGATATCATACATATCTTCAACTTCATCATATACCGAACTTTTAAAAATGCGAACATCTACATGATTATTCTGGGCATTTAACTTCGCCAGATTCAATGCACGATCGTTGATATCGACCATATCGGTTTTTAAATCCGGATAAACTTTTTTCAGACATATCCCAAACGTTCCATAACCACAGCCTACATCCAAAAGTGACTGCTCTTCATCTTTTTCAAAGCACTCCAGTAATACTCTAGACCCATAATCGATCATGCTTTTAGAAAAAACCCCAGTATCACTGGTAAACAGAATATCATATTGACGGTAACGGAATACAAACTGAACCGGTGAGCTCTCCAGATCTGTATTGTCTGTAAAATAATGTTTCATCATAACACCTCATCTTCTAATTTGATATTAACTTATTTAATATACCAATGTAAAGAAAAAGAACCCCTTAGGGTTCTTAAGAGTTCAGTTAATTATTTAACTTCTACAGTAGCTCCAGCTTCTTCTAATTTTTCTTTAATAGATTTAGCTTCGTCAGCTGATACTTTTTCTTTGATTACTGCAGGAACTTTGTCAACTAATCCTTTAGCATCAACTAATCCTAATCCAGTGATTTCTCTTACTACTTTGATTACTTTAACTTTAGTAGCTCCAACATCAGTTAATGTAACGTTAACTTCAGTAGGTTCAGCTGGTCCAGCAGCTTCAGCAGCAGCAGCAACAGCAACAGGTGCAGCAGCAGTTACATCAAATTTTTCTTCGATTGCTTTTACTAAATCATTTAATTCTAAAATAGTAGCTTCTTCTAAGTAAGCTAAGATATCTTCATGTGTTAATTTTGCCATGTTAATTTTCTCCTTTTCTTTTCTATTGTGCTATTAAGCAGCTTCTTCAACATTTTCTGCAGCAGGTGCTTCTTCAGCAGCTGGTGCTTCTCCACCATTTGCTTCTTTAGCTTCTGCTACAGCTTTAACAGCTCTAGCGAATTTGCTAACTGGTGCCTGTAACATACCAAGTAACATAGAGTACATTCCTTCACGTCCAGGTAATTTAGCAATTTCGTTCACTTCGTCTTGATTTAAGACTTTTCCTTCAACAACTCCAGCTTTGATCACTAAAGCTTCATGATCTTTAGCGAATTTAGCTAAAATTCTTGCAGGTGCTACAGCATCGCTTTTACCGAATGCTAATGCATTAGGACCAGCTAATTGATCATTCAATTCAGCGTATCCAACACTTTCAGTAGCTCTTTGAACTAATTTGTTTTTGTAAACTTTAAATTCAACATCTTCTTCACGTAAAGCTCTACGTAATTCAGTTACTTCAGCAACCGACAATCCACGATATTCAACTAATACAGCAGATTGAGAATCTTTGAATTTACCAGCGATTTCTTCAACAACGACTTTTTTCGCATTGATTGCTTCTACTGACATTGCTACACCCTCCTATAATTTTTTATATATGCAACAATATACGCGTTATATAAAAACTCCTACACGTAGATAGGAGTTCAAGTTTCTGTATAAACTCAACACCTCGGTAACAAATTAAGGTTTCCCAGTTACTGTCTACGGTATATTGATTGCGACTTATTTTCTGCAGACTATTTTGTAGTCTGTACTTTAACTGCAGGTCCCATAGTTGAAGACACTGCAATATTTTTGATATAAGTACCTTTTGCAGCAGCAGGTTTTAATCTTACGATTAAATCATAAACTGTATTGAAGTTTTCAACCAGTTTAGCATCATCAAATGATACTCTACCAATTGGTAAATGAACGTTACCTTCTTTATCAGTACGGTAAGTTACTTTACCAGCTTTTGTTTCTTGAACAGCTTTAGCGATTTCCATAGTAACTGTTCCAGTTTTTGGGTTAGGCATTAACCCTTTAGGACCTAAGATACGTCCTAATTTACCTAAATCAGCCATCATGTTAGGAGTAGCGATCATAACTTCGAAATCCAGCCAACCTTTTTTGATGTCTTCTAAGATTTCTTTACCAGCAACGATATCTGCTCCTGCATCTTTAGCTTCCTGAGCTTTAGGCCCTTCAGCAACAACTAAAACTTTTTTAGTTTTACCTGTTCCATGTGGTAACACAACTGCCCCACGTAATTGCTGGTCAGCCTGTCTTACATCTAATCCTAAATTGAAAGCAACATCAACACTAGCATCAAATTTTACACTGCTTGTTTTCTTTACTAATTCAATTGCTTCTTCAACAGTATATGCTTTTCCTTTTTCAACTAATGCAGCTGCTTCTGTATATCTTTTACTTTTCTTTGCCATGTAATTTCCTCCTTAGTGGTTATAACGGATAATCCTTCCACGCGATGCCTAGGCATCGATTCCTTCAACTTTAATACCCATGTTTTTAGCTGTACCAGCAACGATTTTCATTGCTGCATCTAAATCATAAGCATTTAAGTCAGGCATTTTGTATTCAGCGATTTCTTTTAATTTATCAGCTGATAATGTTCCTACAGTAGTTTTTCCTGCATTACTAGAACCTTTTTGCACACCTGCAGCTTTTTTGATCATTTCAGCAGCAGGAGCTGTTTTTAATACAAAGTCAAAGCTTTTATCTTCATAAACAGTTAATACAACTGGTACTGTTTCTCCCATACGATCTTTTGTCTGATCATTGAAAGCAGTACAGAATTTAGGCATTTGAATACCTGCACCTGCAAGTGCTGGACCAGGTTTAGCTTGCCCTGCTTTGAATTGAATTTTCATCACTCTAACAACTTTCTTACTCACGCGACATTCCTCCTTATAAATTTGTCCGTGTTGTGGTCAAATGGGGGTCACCCCTTCCACACAACAATGAATACGCAATGACCCCATTGCGTCGATAAATAATTTAACACTATCTAATAATAATTGCAATACTTTTTTTACTTTTTATCAATATAATTTTCATCGAGACAAATCACTTTGGTCGCGATCCTTTCACAAAACATACGATCATGTTCAACCACGATCATCGTTGGCAAAAACTTCCTGATCAGCTCTTCAATCTGGATTCGAGAAAAAATATCAATATAATTCAACGGTTCATCCCAAATATAAAGATGAGCCCTTTGACACAGACTGCAGGCAATCAGCACTTTTTTCTTCTGTCCATCTGAAAAATCTTCTAAATGTTTTTCAAAATCTGTTCTTTCAAAGCCCATCTTACGCAAAATTGACTTAAAAAGACTTTCATCAATCTTTCTTTCTCTGACAAAGCGTTTCAGATTACCTTTTAGCCCTCTGATATCCTGAGATACATAAGAAATGATCAGACCACGATCATAATATAAAGAACCTTCATAACAGATATTTTCATGGAGCAGCAGCTTCAAAAGACTGCTTTTGCCACAGCCATTTTTCCCTGATAAAACAATCCGTTCATGAGCACCAACTGTAAAAGAAACATTATGACAAACTCTTTTATGATCATAAAAAATACTGACATGATCAAGTGTTACCAGCGTTCCACGACCTTGCAGCGGGCTGATTTTCAGATCGTCTGCAGTTTCGGTATTTTTTAACAGTTGGGCTTTGACCTGAATCGCTTTTTGCTGGCGCATTTCTAAAGATTTAGAACGCTTCATCATTTTGGCCGCTTTATGACCGACATAGCCTTTATCTAACGCCCCTTTTTTAGATGCCTCCACTTTATCAGACCATAAGGATGTCCGCTTGGCCGCCTCCTTCAGTCCCTTGATTTCTTTTTTTAGCTGTTCATTTTTCTGCGTTTCTCGACTCTGATTTGTCTGATACCGCTCATACCATAACGAAAAATTACCTTTTTGAATATCGATACTGTTTTTATTAAGCGCCATAACATGATCGATACAGCGATCAAGGAAATAACGATCATGTGACACCAGAATAAATCCTTTTTTTCGCTGCAGATATCTGGCTACAACATCACGACCTTGACTGTCTAAATGATTAGTTGGCTCATCGATCAGCAAAAAGCGATCTTTATGCAAAAACAGCATAGCCAGTAAAACCTTCAGCTGTTCACCCTGAGATAGAAGTTCATAGCTCTGCCATAAAACATCCTTGTTCATATTCAAATAAGACAGTTCTTTGACCAGTTCCCAATCCTGGGCTTCAGGACACAGTTCACTAAAAATCTGCTGCACCAGACGGTACGGTTCATCAATAACATAAGGAAAATAATCAAATTTCATGGGACTGATGATTTTCCCCTGATATTCATAATATCCCATCAGCAGTTTCAGCAAAGTTGTCTTACCTCGTCCGTTTCTGCCAATCAGTCCCAGCTTCCAGTCACTGTCTAATACAAAACTGACATGATCGAAAATTTTTTCAAAACCGTTATCATACGAAAAAGATAAATCCTCTACCCTGATCATCGTCATTGCTTTTCACCTGCCTTTTCAACACAAAAAAGCTTCAGGAAAATCATCCCACAGCTTTTATAATCAAATCAAAAGATGAATCATTTCCTCACAAAAAACAGCATCTATTTTTTATCAGGAAAATCACTCATTGTTCCACCTCTTTATCTCTATCTAAAAAAATATAACATGACTTATTGAAAAAGTAAATAGGTGTTGATAGCTTGAGCCACCCCATCATGATCATGATCACTAACAACCGTATCACAGATACGTTTGATATTGTCATTGGCATTTGCTACAGCAATTGCCAGACCCGCCATTTCCATAATTTCCAGATCATTATCACTATCTCCAACTGCAATGATTTCATCAGAAGAAATATTTAAATACTGACAAAGCCATTTAACAGCACTGGCTTTATTGATGCCTAATGGTGATATTTCTACCGAAACACCAACTGTTGGTTTTTCAACATGCACATTTTTAAGCAGTTCATAACATTTTTTTATATCATCCATCGTTTGATGATATAAAATAATCTTTTCAATCTGATGACCATAACAAAGCATAAACTTCTTAAAATCATCAATTCTATAAACATTTTCTAAATAAAACTGTTGCAGTTTACCCATCTGATAACGTTCCATTTTTTTCATTTTATCGAGAAATGAATAACTGTAACCACCCGTAAAATAATGGGGCATACAATCCTGCTGCCTAGCAATGGCTATGATCTTTTCAACATCATCATAATCAAAAAAACTCTGTTTGATGATTTCTTTATTCTGCTGATCATAAATCATCGCTCCACTTTCTAAAACAAAATAGCGTACATGCTGCAGCTGTGCCATATATGGATTCATTTCGCTAAGTGATCTGCCGGTGGCAACGATAACCGTCTTCCTTAAGCTTTGGGCCTGACATATTGCTTCCAGATTTGCTTTAGAAATATGAAATGTACTATCTAAAAGCGTTCCATCCATATCTAATGAAATCATTTGATACGTCATATACTCTCCTTCTATGCAAAAAAGGATCATTTCTGATCCTTTGCATGACTCTTTTTTAATAATGATAGTTCATCAATCACCAGATTAACATTTTTACGACCCTTATAAATAGCCAGGCCAATGATCAGGGCCAGGACAATTGAAATCACAAGGACTACGATTCCCAAGATTTTTAAAGGTGTGCTATTGGTAAAAATATATATCAGTAATACTCCTAAGGATGAAACAAGTAAGGCTATCTTGAGCCATTTTTTTAAATTATCTAACATATGTATCTGAAATTCAATTTCCTGAACATAACCTTGACTTTGACTATTCATAAGCAATCTCCTTTTTAATAAGCTAATCCTGGATTGAAGAATCCAACTAATGCTCCAACAAAAGCAATAACTACTAAAATCAGCATGACTTTAATTGGTGACATTTTTTTCTTTGCCAGCAGGAACCAGCATAACAATACGAACAAAGCAGTTAAGAACCCAGGATAAACACCATCTAATGTTTCCTGCAGTTCTAAGAACGGTTCTTTAGCACCTTCTGCTGTCATCGTAAACGAAGTTTGAACACTGACCCAAGTTGCAGCAACAGCCCCAATAACAATTCCCCCAATCATGGTAATTGATTCTCTTAATGCTTCACCTTGTGGTCCAACAAGGAAATCTACTGCTTTTCCCCCTAATTCATAACCTTTAAAATAAAGGAACTTCATTCCAAAGTAAGCAAACAGGTTCCATACAATAATGTAGAAGATAGCACCTAATGGTGACCCTCCACTAGACATTCCCATAGCAATACCTAATAAGATAGGAATAACTGTTCCAACAACCAATGAATCACCGATTCCAGCGATAGGCCCCATCAGCCCTGCTCTTAAACCATTGATTGTTTCATCGTCAACATCGTCAGCGCCATTTGCTCTGGCTTCTTCTAAACCGGCTGTCATCCCAACGATTACAGTTCCTAACTGTGGTTCAGTATTAAAGAAAGCTGTATATGTTTTCATTGAGTTAGCCTGATCTTCTTTATCTTTATATAAATCTTCAACAATTGGTAACATAGAACACAGATAACCAAATGTCTGCATATGTTCCTGTGAGAAACATGTCAGGTTTCCATAATACCAGTTATGGAAAGATTTCGTTAATGCCTTTTTAGAAATTTTCTTTTCCATCTTAGATATCCTCCTCATCATCATCAAAATCTGCTGCAGGAGCCGTAGCTCTTTGAACCTGTAACATTTTTAATTTATAGTTAATTAAAGCGAACATTCCGGCAACAACTGTTGCTGAAACCAGGTTGATACCTAATGATGCTGCTAAAGTAAATCCAAAGAAAAATGGAATAAAATCAACTGCTTTTGTAACAATCTGTTTTAACAGAATAGCAATCCCGACACATGGTAATAATGAACCAACGGTAAACAGTGTTTTCATTGCTAAACCATCCATCGGTAAATAAGTTTTGATCAGCTCAACCATTGGTGCTCCCATTTTACACATGATCAGCGCTGGGATAAATGAACAGGCAAAGTGTGAAATCCAAGGTAAAACCATATCTACAACATATAATTTTTTAAAATCACCTTTTTCTACAGCACGCCATCCAACATGTTGCCATGCCAGGTTAATTGTAGCTGTTCCATAGAATAAGACAGTTCCTAAAGTACCAACCATTGTTCCAAATGATACAGCTAAATCTGCACCAGCTTTGCTGGTTGCATCTAATCCATAGCTATGTAAAGCAACCATAGCTAGAGGAATCCCGATATAGCTGACTGCACGTACATCAGCAGATACTGTTCCTCCAGGTGTAACTAAGGCAATGTAAACAACCTGCATGGCTGCTCCAACCAGAATTCCTGATGTAATATCTCCTAAAATAATACCACAGACCAGCCCACCTACTAATGGACGACCTAATGTGTAGTTACCAAATGATGTTCCTCCTAAACCAGGCATACTTGACAAACAGGCAAATAATCCTAGCAGGGCGGCTTGAATCCAACTAATTTCCATAATTTTTTCTCCCCTTTATAATTTAATTATTAAAAACCAAATTTACCTCTGAAATCTTCCCATGTTCCAATAGAAACATCAGGTAATAAAGCAAATTTAATTTTATAACCTTTTTTATACATTTCTTCAAAAGCCTGAGCTTCTTCTTGAGTTATTGACTGATTATTTCCTAATTTTGTTGTTCCTTCACGATCATTACATGGTCCAACAATAACTGTATCGATACCACATTTAAAATCCTGATCAACTAAGATTTTTTTCATATCTAATGGGTTTTTAGTAATCAAAAAATACTGATCTTTACTATCTAAAACTTTCTGACATTTTGCTTTCCATGCATCCATGGTCCAGATAAATGTTTTTTTACCACTTGCTGATTTATAGGCAGCTTTTAATACTGAGTTATTCGCTGCTTTATCATTAACCGCCACTAATCCATCACATGGATATTCTCTTGCCCAACGGGTACAGGTTTGCCCGTGGATCATACGATCATCAATTCTAATAAACGAAACTGACATATTATTTCCTCCCTTATGATTTAAATATCTTCGTCGTCATCTGAAACGTTTGTTTCAAACTGTTTGATGGCAGCTGTTGCTTCAGCAATGATCGTTGCTTTCAAAGCTTCACCATCTAAATTATCTTTCATCAGTACTGCTGTTAACGCCAAAGGTAAATTCATTCCACCAATTGCCAGTGTCTGGTTTAATAATCCTCTTTTATCTAAGACATTTAACGCTGTTGTCAGTGGTGAACCGCCAATGATATCACATAGCAGTACGATCTCATCATCACTTTGCACTGGGGCAATATCGTTTTCAAAAACAGCAGCAAATTCATCTGCTGTCTTACCATCTTCTAAACCTGAAGCAATGACATCATCTCGACATCCTGCCAGCATATTCAAAGATGTTTTCAGCCCTTTCGCAAATTCTCCATGAGATACCAAAACTAAATATTTCATCCTTAACACCTCCTTGCACTTATAGACTATCATTTTTTAAAGCGCTTGCAATGTGCCATCTGTCATGACTTGATGATGACATTTATCGTTTTTGATATGACAATTGTCATATCAAAACAAAAAAAGAATCTATAACAGATTCTCTATTGCATAAGCAACACCATCTTCATTATTTGAAAGTGTGGTGCTGCCGATATGATCTTTAATATCCTGAGGTGCATTAGCCATCGCAAATGCCATCCCTGTATGTTCCAGCATATCGAGATCATTATAATTGTCACCAAAAGAAACACAGTCCGATAAACTTAAATGATAATCAGCTAGCAAGGCTTCAATGGCCTTTAATTTTGATACCTGACCGTTCATAATTTCCAGATATGTTGGTTTTGAACGGTAAATAGATAAATCAGGATATTGCTGTTTTAATTTAGCTTCCAGTTTTTGGATCTGTTCTGGATCACCCATACATAAAAACTTGTGAACTTTCTTTTCTTGTGAAAAATCAGACACAATTGCCTTTAACTGGGTAATATCTTCCTCCTGTCTGATCCAGTCATCATCATTATGACAGTACCAGCGATCATAACAATAGGCTGATACACTGACAGGTTCTTGGCAAAGTATCTGATACAAAGCCCTGGCTTTTAGGGCATCTATGCCCTGATCGTATAAAATTTCGTTTTCTTTTAAAATCAAAGCGCCGCTGTAACAGATGATGGGATCATGATTATCAAACTGCTCCTGAACAACCCGTATGCCTGAAGGCATACGCGCTGAAACCAGGATCACCGGCTGATTAAGCTGCTGCAGTATCTGCCTGGTTTTTAAAGTGACCTGCTGAAAATCATTGATTATTGTACCATCGATATCACTGAATATTATTTTATATTTCATTATTATCCTCTACTTTACTATTGTATCAGTTCGTCCGTTAATTGCTGCTCAATAGCATAAATGTCAAGTTCAATCTGATTATTATTGATGGAACGGCTGATAAGATAATCGGCTTTTTCCATGACCTGATCATAATTTTTAAATTTAGGCTGTACGATCATATTTTTCATGATATGATCCAACAGATCAAGATTCAGTTCATCTTCATTTTGCAGAATATTTCTTGTCACTTCGCTGTTCATAACGCTTTTTAAGACCGATACCCCTTGTGATTTTTCTAGCAGCTGCTGCTGTATTTCTGTACCAGTCAGCAGTTCAATAAATTCATAAGCCTCATCTTTATGCTGACTTTTAGCATTAATAGCCATCATCGATGTCTGACAGGTGGCAGTTTTCTGATTATCCTGATAGCCTGGCATCGGCAAACAGTACCATGAAAAGGTAGAATATTTACTGACACGATAAGGATAAGGCTGATAAGTACGATACTGAGCAATCGTCAGGGGACAGAACGCAACATTGCCCTGATCAAAATCATCTGAGGTAGGCTGATAGCCATTATTCAAGGCCTGCAGTTTCTGTACAAAACTTAACGCATCTTTAGCATCATTGAGATAACAGTGTTTTCCCGATTCATCAAACAGCGTAGCTCCATAGCCATAAAGTGCATCCTGCCAGCCATAATTACAGCAGCCAAACTGATCGGTTTTACCATCCTGATTATGATCTTTGCTGACCTGCTGACAGATTTCAAGAAAATCGTCCATTGTCCAGTCAGCATCAGGAATCGCAATATTTTCACGTTCCAGCAGATCCCTGTTGATACACATCATCGTTGAACTAGCTTCATAGGGTATGGCATAAAGATGCCCATCATACTGACCGGAAGCTAATATTCCTTCATAAAAATCATCACCATTACTGATATAGCCATCAAGATTCTGTAAAGCATGAATGGAAGCTAACGTATTAAAATCTTCATTTAAAACCATAAAAACATCCAGCTGCTCACCTTTTAAGATCTTGGTTGAAAGCCATGACGAATAATCACTTTTGACAATCCCACTTTCATATTCAATGGAAATCTGAGGATGAGCTTCTTCAAATTGTGCGATAGCTTCATCAATGATGGCATAACTGTCACCATTATAGACATCAAAATTACTGCCAACAAAAATACCTAGCTTTAAAGTAATATGCCGGCTGGGATCATTGATCAGCATATAGGCAAACAGTAAACAGACCGCCAGTGCTGTGATCACTATTTTCTTTGTTTTAGTCATCTTCGATCATCCTAGTTGTCTGACCCGTCTGAACGGCCCAGATGGCCAGCTGCGTTCTATCTCTTAATTCCAGCTTGGACAAAATGACACTCAGGTAATTTCTGACCGTTCCTTCAGACAGAAACAGATTTTTAGCGATTTCCTTATTGGAAAAACCATATCCTACCTGCTGAATCACTTTCCATTCAGCCTTAGAAATACTGTCTACATTTTTGCGATCGACCTGAATTGCATAATTACTGATTGCCATCTGTGAAAACAGTTTAAATACTTTTGTCGCAATATCAGGATTGATCATGGCTCCGCCATTAACAACAGTACGTATAGATTTATACAGTTCTTCCATACTAACACCTTTTAACAGATAACCACTGGCTCCATATTTTAAAGCACTAAAAACAAATTCATCATCATCAAATGTTGTTAAGATAATGATTTTGATTTGCGGATACTGTTCCTTGATCATTTTAGTGCAGTAAACCCCATCCATTTTTGGCATTCTGATATCCATCAAAATAACATCCGGCTTATTTTCTTTGACCTTTTCTAATACTTCAAAGCCATCACATGCTGTTGATACCACATTAATATCCTCATGTGCTGACAAAACAATTTCTAAAGACTGTCTGATCAGTTCCTGATCATCCGCAATCATGACTTTTATCATTTAACCCACTCCCTATTTTCTAAATTCAACCATGGTCCTAAAACCTTCATCACCTAAAAAGCTGATTTTTCCATCAAGAATCGCAACTCTTTCCTGCATCTGTTTTAAGCCATAGCCATAATGAATATCTTTACAGCCAATTCCATTATCCTGAATGATCAGCATATATTTATAGTCATCATTAAACATATTAATTTCCACTGCTGTGGCCTTGCCATGTCTTAAAGCATTGGTAATTGACTCCTGAATGATCCTGAAAATAATATCTTCTTTCGTCTTTTCCAGATCAGCCTGATCCCACTCATAATACAGATCAATTTTCAGTTTGGATACATCTTCAAATTCCCTGATCATCTTTTCTAACGCCCCTTTTAAAGAAGTTTCCTCCAATGCTCCAGGACGCAGTTTATTTAAAGAACCTCTAACATCTTTAATACCCTGTCTGACCACATCACTGACAATATCCAGCTGATGCTTAGTTTTTTCCTGATCGATACTGATCAAAACACGACAGGCATCAACACCTGCCAGGATACCCGTAAGGGCGTGGCCCAAAGTATCATGAATTTCTCGTGAAATTCTTTTTCTTTCATTATCTTCACCTATTTTTTCCGTAAGAGCAGCATAATTTTTCAGCTGTTCATTAACCTGTGATACATATTCCAGTTCAGCGCTGATATGTTCTTTTTCCTTTTCCTGAACGAAAAGATACGCTATCAGAAAGAGGAAAAACAGCACAATATTAAAAATGACCAGTAGATTCTTAAAAAAATAAATCATTGTTACCATGGTCATCGGCAAATAACTGATATACGTTTCTAAAGCCGGCAATGACACAAACATCGACAGCAGCTCATAGTCCGTCAGCATAAAAATAATACCATAAAGCAGACAGGCAAAAATCTGATGCTGAAAAGTCTTCGTGTTAAAAATAATATCAGCTAACACAACCAGAATGATTCCATTATAGCTGCCGTTAAGTCGATAAATAACAAAAACTGCCAGGACCAGTTCCCCATAAAAAATAAGATTATATTTCTGTTTCAAAGCCTGGAAATATTCCATTTTGATCATACAGATAATAATCAGACATAACGCAATTGCTTCAAAAAAAGTCTTTTGCGGTGAAAGCGGAATAGATGATATTTTTTCCAGAAAAATGCGTTCATAGCCATTATTACAAATGTAATCCGTAGCTACCAGAAAAATAGACGCATTAAAAATAATAATAATAAAATTAAGCAGCAGCTGCATATCCTGTATCATATGTACATGTTTAAATTTTAGTGAATTCATTACTGCCACCCCGAAATTGTATATTCATCAATATTACTTTTTTCAATCATCGATACTGGTATGATGATTTCTTTTTGATAATCCTTTTTATTTTTCATCTGATAGACCACCTCAATAGCTTTCTTTCCCATTTCAATCGGTGACTGTGAAGCGGTCGCCATAGCACTGTCAGAAGAGCTGATCAGCTTTTTCATATCTGGTGAGCCATCAACCCCATAAACCAGTACCTGATTTAAATGACTTTCTTCCAAGGCAGCCAATGCCCCTAAAGCACTAGGATCATTCAAAGCCATTACCACCTGAAAATTATCATCTGCAGCTATCATTTCTCGCATTTTTGGTAAAGCAATCTCTGTCTGTCCCAGACAGTCAGCACGATTAATGACCTGATATTGAGGGTAACCCTCTATCGTATCCAGAAACCCCTGGATACGATCAACTGCTGAAATAACCGAATTATGTTCCAGTAAAACGATATGAGCCTGTTTCAGATGAGACATCATATGTCTGGCACATTGTACCCCGGCATCATAATTATTAGAAACGATCGTACAGTCAGCCAGTTCTTCATTCTGTAAAGGGGCATCTATAACAATAATACGAATACCTTCCGCTTTAGCATTCTGTAAAGCAGCTTCAATATGAGAAGAATTAACAGGATTAATAATCAGATAATCTATTTTCATTTTAATAAAATCATTGATCTGTTCAATCTGCTTTGTTTCATTTAATGCCGGATCCCTGACATAAAGAATATCGTTTTTTTCATTCACAGCCTTTTCAATTTCATTGGTAATAACCTGATAAAATGTATTATTCATTGTCATATAAGTGACGCCAATTTTAATTTGCTTACCATCATGATCAAACTGAATCGTACAGTAAAGCGATAAAGCTACAGCCAGACATAAACAAATACAGATCTGCAAGATATACTGCTTCATCTTCGTCATAACATCTTCCCTGATGCTGGTCACTATACCGGCATTTCCCTTTCTTTAGACCTTATACTTATTTTATTAATTTTTTGTTAGATAGTAAATATGACAATTGTCACATTATTTCGACAAATGTCACATTTCATCACGAACATATTGTCAAAAAAAAGAATTTCACTACAATAAAAACTGTAAATAGGGCATTACCTTTTGACATATTTTTTCCATTCCTGACCCTATTTCACGCACCACACGAAAACCATCCGGTTTTCTTTTTTTTTACAAAAAAAGAACTCTGGCAATGCCAAAGTTCTTTTTCATAATTAATCTAATGCAGCGATCATTGCTTTATATGAATCTTCAACTAATGAAGCTCCACCAACTAAAGCACCATCGATATCTGGCTGTTCTAATAAAGCTTTTAAACCTTCAGGTTTAACTGAACCACCATATTGAATTCTTACTTCATCAGCAACTTCCTGACCATATAAATCAGCCATGACGCTTCTGATATAAGCACAAACATCCTGTGCGATTTCATTAGTAGCAGTTTTTCCAGTTCCAATTGCCCAAACTGGTTCATAAGCGATGACAGCTTTTGCTGCACATTTTGGACATACATCTTTAAATGCAGCAACAGTCTGAGTTTTAACAACATCTTTAGTAATACCTTTTTCATATTCTTCTAAAGTTTCACCAACACAAACGATTGGCGTGATGTCGTTTTTAAAAGCCTGTAACATTTTAGCGTTAACTGTTTCATCAGTTTCACCAAAATACTGTCTTCTTTCAGAATGTCCAATAATTGTCCATTCAATTCCGATTTCTTTTAACATAGCTGCACTTACTTCACCAGTGTAAGCTCCACTGTCTTTAAAATGTACGTTTTCAGCAGCTACGATTAAGTTTTTAGCGTTTTCTTTAGCAGCAGCTAAAGCTAAATATGGAGTAGCAATTCCCCAGTCAGCTTTATCAGTTACTGCAGGATCTACTGCTTCAACAAAAGCTTTTGTTTCAGCAATAGTTTTATTCATTTTCCAGTTTCCTACGATAATTGGTTTTCTCATGATAATATGATCTCCTTATTATTTATCATCAATTGCAGCGATACCTGGAAGAACTTTACCTTCCATGTATTCTAATGAAGCTCCACCACCTGTAGAGATGTGAGAAACTTTATCTTTATATCCTAATTTCATAACAGCAGCAGCACTGTCTCCACCACCGATAATAGTATTTGCACCATCTAAGTTAGCTAATGCTTCGCATACTTCAATTGTTCCTTTTGCGAATGTATCCATTTCAAATACACCCATTGGTCCATTCCAGATAACTGTTTTAGCACCTTCTAATGCTTTTTTGATATTTTCAACAGATTTTGGTCCGATGTCTAATCCCATGTATCCATCAGGAATGTCACCTTCAACAACTTTGATATCTCCTTCTTCAGAGAATGCATTATTAACAACAGCATCAACTGGTAATAATAATTTATCTCCAGCTTTAGCCATGATATCTTTAGCAACCTGTACTCTGTCTTCTTCTAATAAAGAATTTCCAACTTTCATACCTTTAGCTACGTTGAATGTGTATGACATACCACCACCAACGATAACTTTGTCAGCGATTTTTAATAAGTTTTCGATAACTAAGATCTTATCAGAAACTTTAGCTCCACCAAGGATCGCAACCATTGGTCTTTCAGGATCATTAACTGCTTTTCCGATGTAGTTAATTTCTTTTTCTACTAAGAAACCAACTGCTGATGGTAAATGAGCAGGGATTCCAGCTGTAGAAGCATGTGCTCTATGAACAGAACCGAATGCATCTTCAACAAATACATCACCTAAAGATGCCCAGTAAGCACCTAATTCAGGATCATTTTTGCTTTCACCTTTTTCATAACGTGTATTCTGTACTAAAATAACTTGTCCGTTATCTGCGTTTTTAACTGCTTCTTCTAATTCAGCTCCACGAGTGCAGTCAACAAATTTAACATCTTTTCCTAATAATTCAGCTAATCTAGGAGCAACAACTGCTAAATTATTTTTAGCTTTGTCTTCTTCAGTTTTTACTTTTCCTAAATGTGAGAATAAAACAATAGCTTTAGGAGACTGATCTAATAAATATTTGATTGTAGGTAATGCTGCTACAATACGATTATCATTAGTAATTTCTCCTGTGTCTTTACTTCTTGGTACGTTGAAGTCAACACGAACTAAGACAGTTTTTCCAGTGACTTCAATATCTTTAACTGTTTTTTTATCCATCTTTATAATTCCTCCATGGTAAAATTATATCATCTATAATCATTGTTTTCAATCAGTTTTCATATGATATTATGAGGTGAAAATTATGAATAACAACAATAAAATACCCATTTCCAGACTAACATCTATTCTGAATAAAAACTATCAGTTTGTAGATTTACGAGATCCCTATGAATATAAGAAACTGCATCTGCAGAACTTCATCAATATTCCCTATGAACAGTTTGATCTCAATCATTATCATTTTTCCAAAAAAGAACCTTTGATCCTTATATGTTACAGTGGAGGACAATCGCAGAAACTCGCCAACAGTTTACGAAAACAGGGATACCAGGCCTACAGCATTGAAGGTGGCTTTTATACGATCATGCACCAAAAGCAGACCGCTTAGTCTGCTTTCATTGACTATCCATACAGCCAGCAAATAATAAAAGCGATTAACGCTATCACCGCTAATAAGACAGTCCATTTATATCTTAATATTTTAGCTTCATCAAAAATATCAGATATTTCTGTTTCCTCTTTTCTGATGTCTGAGGTGACACGTTTTACCTGTGGAATGATTTCAAAACTGCGTGGATTATCAATATGAAATTCTTTTTGCCATGCTTTCAGATGTGACATCAAAACTTTTTCTAACTGCGGGCGTGAAGTATTTTTTTGAAAAATCTCAATCAGTCCTAAAGGATCTTCCACCTGCGGCAACGATGATAACTTGGCCATGATTTGATCCATATGATCCAATGATGTACTTTCATACTGATAAATCACTCCTTTGATTTCGATATCAAGATCAATATAAAAATATGTTGGCAAACCAATACGATTTCTTTCAACTGATGTGATCTTGCCATCTTTTAGACTTTGTGAAGAGATTCTCGTACATAGCGATAATCTGATCTTTTCAATTTCATCATATCGAAATGTCAGATCATTGTGAGTCTGATAGTAGTCATATATAGTCATATCATTTTCCTTAAAGCAGACATAGATTTCATTTTTGTATTTTTCAGGAACATCAAGAAAGCCAAAATAGGCTTTTTTGCGATCAAGAGTTTGTACGATGATGTCAATGGTCCTCTTTTTATGATCGATTATCCTTTCCAAATACTTCTTTTTCTGAACCATCAGATCAGAAATAGAAATCGTTCCGGCAAATAATTGTTTAATTTCATCAATCGTAAACTCTATTGAGCGAAAAAACATGATGATCTCAATAATTCGAACATCCTCCTCACTGTAATGACGATAACCATTTTCATCTCGTAATGGTTTAACCAAACCTTCTTTTTCATAAAAGCGCAGTGTATCTTTAGTGATGCCTAATCGTTTTTCCAGTTCTTTTGTTTTCATACCACCATCTCCTTCTACTTAAAGTTTAAGGTATGGTCTAAGACCATGGTCAAGAAAAAAGAAAAGAATTTACAAAACTGTAAATTCTCTGCTTTTATTATTAGTTTCTTTTGAATTTTTCCTTGATTTTAGCAACTCTGTCTGAGTTTGCTGATCCTATTTTCAATACAGCCAGTAATGATCCAACAGCTGTTAAAACAATTAACGCTTTTTTCATCTCTACTATCTCCTTATATATGCTCTAATACATATTTTTATTATATGGGGATTTGTTAAGATTTTCTACTGTTTTTATGATAAATTTTTTCAAAATAGTCGTATCCTTTTAATTTATCCTGTTCATAGTAGCCAATCACATCATCCTGCGCATATATTTCGACATTTTTACATCTTAAGATCTGATAAGCCGTACGGCTATCCTCACCAAATGATAACCCCGACGCAATATCATATTCAAAACCATCTTTAAAGATAAAATGAAATTCTGGAACATACACTGTCCATAATCCACGATACGCTGTCATACTTTGAAAATAAAGCTTGATTTCGACATGATCGATATCCGCCCACTGATATCTTCTGTTTTCTGGATTATCTTTTTTTGTCAGCATGCTTTTTAAAATTTTTTTTCGATCCTGATAACGATAACTGCAGATCAGCAGCCCACGATCCGTTAATTCAATATAATCCTGTTTAGATGATTTACGGATAGCCAGTATCGTCAGCAAAACAAAAACCAGTATCGTGATTATGGCTGTATTCAACAAATTGGTTTCAAAAAACGGAATGTATATATTTTTTGCAGCCTGAGCCATAGCATCATTTACATAGCCAAAAATACTAGGAATACCAATACCAATTAAAGCCCCAATCAATATCGAATAGGCAATACCAAAAGGAATATAACCTAATAAATCCTTTAATTGACAACGAGCTCCAATGACGACAGTATTACTACCCTTAAAATAACCAAAGATTTTCTGAATCGTATTTTTTGTTTTTTCTAGTTCGTGACTTTTATTCATTTGCTGTTTTTCAATAAAATCCTCCATCAGTGGCAATTCCTGAGCATTGAGTTTCTGACAGAGTTCTTTAACTGCCTGTAAAGACTGCATCTGCAAATCGATGGTTTTCAGATGTTCTTTTAAAACATCCTGAAATGTTTTTTCTTCCGACAGAATGGCCTGAATATCACCAAGAGGAATTTCCATTTCTCGCAAAAATCTGATTTTATTCAGCTTTTTAATATCTTCTTCACTATAATGACGATAACCATTTTCATCTCTTTGTGGTTTGATCAGATTCATCTTTTCATAATATCTTAATGTATAAGAAGATATGTTTAACTGTTTTTCTACTTCATTGATTTTCATTATGCTGATCCTCCTTATATTTCTCTTTTGACACTATTATCATAGTCTTTAGAGTTACTCTAATGTCAAGCCTTATCCCAATATTTCCTTGGAAATAAAAAAGAATAAGCATGAAACACTTATTCTTCTTAATATTATTTATCTTTTAGATCAGATTCATCAAATGCTTTAGCTATCGCTCCCCCTGGTGCTACCATTGGGAATACTTTATCATCTTTATCAATAACAACTTCGATCAGTACTGGTCCCTGTGTCGCCATAGCTTCTTTAATAGCAGGAGCCACTTCTTCTTTAGTCGTAACTTTAATAGCTTTGCATCCTAAACCTTCAGCAACTTTACAGAAGTCAACTTTATCATCTAAAATTGTATTACTGTAACGTTCACCATAGAACAATGTCTGCCATTGTCGCACCATTCCTAATACCTTATTATTAATGACTACTTCAATAACAGGGATATTATAACGGCTGGCAGTTGCCAATTCATTCATATTCATTCTAAAGCAGCCATCACCAGCAATATTAAATACTGTCTGATGTGGATTACCATATTTGGCACCGATGGCAGCCCCTAAACCAAAGCCCATAGTTCCTGCTCCCCCTGAAGTAATCAGCTGGCGAGGTCTGCGGAAATGATAATATTGTGCTGTCCACATCTGATGCTGTCCAACATCAGTACAGATGATTGCCTGACTGTCAGTCAGATAATCGATCTGTTCTATTACATAAGGACCTGATAACCCAGAATCATTGTAAGCTAATGGATATCGGTCTTTTAGATCACGGATTTCTTTTAGCCAGTGAGGATGACTCAAACGTTCTAATTTTGCATTTAACTGCATCAATACAGATTTGGCATCACCTACTATACCTAAATCAACTGTCACATTTTTATCTATTTCAGCTGCATCTACATCAATATGTATGATTTTAGCATTCGATGCAAAAGTATTAACATTCCCTGTTACACGATCTGAAAAACGAGCTCCGATCGTAATCAGCAAATCACAACGGCTTACACCAAAATTGCTGGCTTTTGTTCCATGCATCCCTAACATACCAGTATAACGAGGTCTGGTATTATCAAAGGCCCCTTTACCCATCAGAGATTCACAGACAGGTGCGTCTATTTTTTCGGCAAATTCTTTCAGTTCCTGGTTAGCATGTGAAGCAATGACCCCACCACCAGCAAAGATAAATGGTTTTTCACTGGCTTTGATCATTGCAATGGCCTGATCGATTTCTTTTTCATTAAAAGTTTCTACTCTTGGATAGATCGTTAATGGTGTTTTTGGTTCAAACTCCATTTTTTCTGCTGTTACATTTTTAGTCACATCGACCAGAACTGGACCAGGTCTTCCTTCTTGGGCAATATAAAATGCTTTACGAATCGTTGGCACCAGATCCTTGATATCTTTAACAATAAAGTTATGTTTGGTAATTGGCATGGTCACTCCAGCAATATCAATTTCCTGAAAACTGTCACGTCCTAAAATATCAACACCAACATTAGCTGTAATAGCAACCAATGGTGTCGAATCCATATAGGCTGTTGCAATTCCAGTAACCAGGTTAGTAGCTCCTGGTCCTGAAGTTGCCATACATACTCCAACTTTTCCGGTCGATCTGGCATATCCATCAGCAGCATGACACGCTCCCTGTTCGTGAGAAGTTAAAACATGATTGATCTTATCCTGATAACGATAAAGAGCATCATAGACGTTAAGAATAGTTCCTCCTGGATATCCAAAAACAGTATCTACACCTTGTTCTATCAGACATTCACAAATTATTTCCGAACCTGTTAACATCATATTCTTTTCCTCCTTCTCTTTTATTATTTTTCTTCTGGAGCCTGTAATACTGCTCCTTTATCAGCTGAAGTTACTAAAGCTGCATATCTTACCAGGTAACCTTTTTTAATTCTTGGTTCTCTTGGCTGCCATTTAGCTTTTCTTTCAGCCATTTCTTCATCGCTGACTCTGACATTCATCTTATGTTGAGTAATGTCAATATCAATGATATCTCCTTCTTCAATAAAGGCGATTGGTCCACCTAAAGCAGCTTCTGGAGAAACATGTCCAATAGAAGCTCCTCTTGTTGCTCCCGAGAAACGACCATCAGTAATCAAAGCAACATCTTTATCTAAGCCCATTCCGGCAATTTCAGAAGTAGGTGATAACATTTCTCGCATTCCTGGACCACCTTTAGGTCCTTCATAACGAATAACAACAACATCACCTTTAACGATCTTACCAGCACGAATAGCATCGATGGCATCATCTTCACAATCAAAGACACGCGCTGGTCCAGTATGAACCATCATTTCTGCGGCAACTGCTGACTGTTTAACAACAGCTCCATTTGGACAGATATTTCCTTTTAAGACAGCTATACCTCCATATGGTGAATATGGATTTTCAACTGGTCTGATAATTTCAGGATTCAGATTATTGCATCCTTTAATATTTTCAGCAATCGTTTTTCCAGTACATGTCATTAAAGATGTATCCAGTAAACCTAATTTATTTATTTCATTCATTACAGCATAAATACCACCAGCTTCGTTTAAATCTTCCATAAAAGTATCTCCAGCTGGTGCTAAATGACATAGATTAGGTGTCTTTTTAGAAATTTCATTAGCGATTTCTAAGTTCAGTTCAACTCCTGCTTCATGAGCGATAGCTGGTAAATGAAGCATTGAATTTGTTGAACATCCTAAAGCCATATCCATAGTTAAAGCATTGATAAAAGCTTTTTCAGTCATGATATCACGAGGACGAATATCTTTTTTCACTAATTCCATAATTTGCATACCAGCATGTTTTGCCAGTCTGATACGTTCAGAATAAACTGCCGGAATAGTTCCATTACCTTTTAATCCCATTCCTAAAACTTCAGTTAAACAGTTCATTGAATTAGCAGTATACATTCCTGAACAAGATCCACATGTTGGACAGGCTTTCTGTTCAAATTCATGCAGTTTTTCTTCAGTCATTTTACCAGCATTATACTGTCCAACGGCTTCAAACAGTGTTGAAAGACATGTTCTCTTTCCATCCATTTTTCTTCCCGCCAGCATGGGTCCTCCAGAAACAAAAATCGTTGGAATATTAACTCTGGCAGCCGCCATTAATAAACCTGGCACATTTTTATCACAGTTAGGAATCATGACCAAACCATCAAACTGATGGGCTTCTGCCATAGCTTCTGTACTGTCAGCAATCAATTCACGAGTCACTAATGAATATTTCATTCCGGTATGATTCATGGCAATTCCATCACAGACTGCAATTGCAGGAATTTCTACTGGAATCCCCCCAGCCATGTAAACACCTTTTTTAACTGCTTCACAGATTTTATCCAGGTTCATATGTCCTGGTACGATTTCATTATATGAATTAACGACCCCAATCAGTGGTCTTTCTAATTCTTCATCTGTATATCCCAATGCATTAAATAATGATCGATGAGGCGCTCTTTCTGTCCCCTTTTTGACAAAATCACTTTTCATCCCTGTTTCCTCCTATAAATGATTAACAATCAGATCTCCCATCTGACTTGTCGATACCAATGTCTTCCCTGGTGACATGATATCTGTCGTACGATACCCTTCCTGCAGTACTTTTTCAATCGCTGTTTCAACAGCTTTGGCTTCGTCGTCCAGATCAAACGAATAACGTAGCATCATTGCTGCTGAAAGAATCGTAGCAATCGGATTAGCAATATTCTTTCCTGCGATATCTGGAGCACTGCCGTGACTTGGTTCATACATTCCAAAGGCATCTTCTCTTAATGATGCACTTGATAACATTCCAATCGACCCTGTTACCATGCTGGCTTCATCCGATAAAATATCCCCAAACATATTTTCCGTTAAAATAACATCAAACTGTTTTGGATCTTTAACCAGCTGCATCGCACAGTTATCAACCAGCATATGTTCTAAAGTCACTTCCGGATAATCTTTAGCGACTTCACTGACCACTTTACGCCATAAACGTGATGTATCTAAAACATTAGCTTTATCAACACTGGTCACTTTCTTTCTTCTTTTCATCGCGATATCAAAACCACGTTTTGCAATTCTTCTGATTTCAGTTTCACTGTAGCTCATCGAATCACGAGCTACCATTTCGCCATTTTCATTTTCAGTAGAACGTTTACCAAAATAAAGCCCACCGGTTAATTCTCGCATGATCATCATGTCAAAACCACCTTCAGTTAATTCTGGTTTCAGTGGACATGCCCCTTTTAATTCATCATAAAGATAAGCTGGACGCAGGTTTGCAAACAGTCCTAATTCTTTTCTGATTTTTAACAGACCAGCTTCTGGTCGCAATGAGGGTTCAAGCTGATACCAGGGAGAAGTAGTGGTATCACCACCAATTGATCCCAGCAGTACACTATCACTTGCTTTGGCAATATTTAAAGCTTCATCAGTTAATGGGACTCCATAAGCATCTATCGAGCATCCTCCCATTAAAATTTCCTGATAATGAAATGTATGATTATATTTTTGCGCAACAGCATCAAGTACTTTCATCGCTTCATTGACGATTTCAGGTCCAATACCGTCACCTTTAATGACTGCAATATTTTTTTCCATAACTTAACTCCTACTTTTTGGCATTGACATAATTTACTAAGCCATCCAAATCGATCATTTTCTGTAAGAATTCTGGAAATGGCTGACTCTGATATGTTTCATTTTTAGTTTTATTAGTAATGACACCAGTAGTAAAATCTACTTCAACATCATCACCAGGTTCGATTCTGTCAGCTGCCTCAACGCATTCCATGATTGGAAAGCCGATATTGATTGAATTGCGATAAAAAATTCTGGCAAAACTTTTAGCAATCACACATTTTACTCCTGCCGTCTTTAAACAAAGCGGTGCGTGTTCGCGTGATGAACCACAGCCAAAATTTTGTCCGGCAACAATAATATCCCCCGGTTCTACCGTTTTCGCAAAATCCGGATCAAGATCAACCATCGCATGACTTGCCAGTTCTTTGGCATCAAATGAATTTAAATAACGTGCCGGAATAATAACATCGGTATCAACATTATCTTTATATTTATATATTTTCATTATTCGTCACCTACTCTTTCTGGATTGGCAATATAACCAGCTAAAGCACTGGCTGCTGCTACCTGTGGTGAAGCCAGATAAATCAATGATTCTACATCCCCCATACGTCCAACGAAATTACGGTTTGAAGTAGAAACGCATTTTTCACCTTTACACATAACTCCCATGTGTCCACCCATGCAGGCTCCACAGCTAGGTGTATTGAAAGCACATCCTGCTTCAACAAAGATTTCCGCTAAACCTTCTTTGATACATTGCAGGAAGATCTTTTGGGTAGCTGGAATGACCATCACTCTGACTTCAGGATGAACTGTTTTTCCTTTCAGGATTGCTGCTGCCTTTCTTAAATCTGACATACGGCCATTAGTACATGACCCAATAACTACCTGATCGATATAGATTTTGTCCATCTGTTCAATTTCATCAATAGTATGACCATTTCCTGGTAAATGTGGAAAGGCAACAGTTGGTCTAACCTGAGACAGATCAACAGTAATGGTCTGTTCATATTGTGCATCTTCATCTGCTTCATAAATTTTATATTCTTTTGTTGAATGTTCTTTAATATAGGCAATCGTCTGTTCATCAACCGGGAAGATTCCGTTTTTAGCACCAGCTTCAATCGCCATATTACAGATCGTAAAACGATCATCCATTGATAAATACTGAATACCATCACCAACAAATTCCATTGACT
The DNA here is from genome assembly GCA_016901755.1 of Thomasclavelia spiroformis. Taxonomy (GTDB): domain Bacteria; phylum Bacillota_I; class Bacilli_A; order Erysipelotrichales; family Coprobacillaceae; genus Faecalibacillus; species Faecalibacillus spiroformis_A. Next base: position 42,025 of record JACJKV010000006.1, read on the forward strand.
TATACAACGCTCCATCAACACCAATCTGTGAGATAATATGCAAAATAATATCTTTTCCACTGACATATTCAGTTGGTTTACCAGTCAGTACAAAACGAATGGCACTAGGTACTTTAAACCATAATTCTCCTGTTGCCATTCCCGTAGCGATATCAGTCGTTCCAACACCAGTTCCAAACGCCCCTAACGCTCCGTAAGAACAGGTATGAGAATCTGCCCCAATGATACATTGTCCCGCAACGACGATTCCTCGTTCTGGTAAGATAGCATGTTCAACCCCGCATTTCCCCTGAATCATGCGGTTAGTTAACCCCTGCTCTCTTTGAAAATCCTGAATAGCTCTTGAATTCTGAGCTGATTTTATATCTTTATTTGGCGTAAAATGATCAGGAACCAAAACAACTTTGTCCTTGTCAAATACTTTATCTGCCATTTTATAGAAAATTGGCAGGGCCATTGGCCCAGTAATATCGTTAGCCATCACGACATCCAGTTTTGCTTCGATCAGCTGTCCTGAAACTACATGATCCAATCCCGCATGGTCTGCCAATATTTTCTGTGTCATTGTCATTGCCATAATTATAATTCCCCTTTCCTTTTTTGACCTTAGTAGGTTGTCACTAGAAAGTGAATACACTTTCTAATGACAACACACTAAAGTGTGCTGTTTTTTTAGTTATTGATTAATTTGTCTTCATCAGACCAGCTATACAAGCTTCTGATTTCAGCTCCAACTTTTTCTGAAGGGTGTTCAGCAGCCAATTTTCTCATAGCTTTAAAGTGAGCCTGTCCTCCAGCTGCAGACATATCTAATAAGAAGTCTTTAGCGAAAGTACCATCTTGAATATCAGATAAGATTTTCTTCATAGCTTTTTTAGTATCTTCAGTGACGATCTTTGGACCTGTAATATAATCACCATATTCAGCAGTATTTGAAATAGAATATCTCATTCCTGCAAAACCTGACTGATAGATCAGATCAACGATCAGTTTCATTTCGTGAACACATTCAAAATAAGCATTTCTTGGATCATATCCTGCTTCTACTAATGTTTCAAAACCAGCCTGCATTAATGCACAAACACCACCGCATAATACAGCCTGTTCACCAAATAAGTCAGTTTCAGTTTCAACTCTGAAAGTAGTTTCCAGAATACCAGCTCTTGCTCCACCGATTGCAGCACCATATGCTAATGCAAGATCCTGAGCTTTACCAGTATAATCCTGTTCAACAGCGATTAGACATGGAGTTCCTTTTCCAGCCTGATATTCACTTCTTACAGTGTGTCCAGGTGCTTTTGGTGCGATCATTGTAACGTCAACGTTTTTAGGTGGCACGATCTGTCCAAAATGAATATTGAAACCATGAGCAAACATTAACATGTTTCCTTCTTCCAGATTTGGTTCAATTGATTCTTTATATAATTTAGCCTGTAATTCATCATTGATCAGAATCATGATGATATCAGCTTTTTTTGCTGCTTCAGCTGATGTATAAACTTCGAACCCTTGTTCTTCTGCTTTTTTCCATGATTTAGAACCTTCATATAACCCGACAATAACATGAACTCCTGATTCTTTCATGTTTAAAGCATGAGCATGACCTTGTGAACCATACCCGATGACAGCAACAGTTTTACCGTCTAATAGTGATAAATCACAATCTGATTCATAAAAAATTTTTGCCATTTTTCTCTACCCCCATTTTTTATTTTTTTATGACTCTTGTTGTTGGTTGAACCAACTATATATCAATATGACTGACACCGCGATGCATACCGATCATTCCAGTACGCACGATTTCAGTAACATTGAACCCGTTTAACATGGTCAGTAACTGATCGACTTTTCTTGTATTTCCAGTTACTTCAATGACCAGAGATTCAGGTGCCACATCAATGATGTGAGCTCTGAATATATCAACAATTGAAACAATTTGTGTTCTTTGTACTTCGTTAGCGTCTACCTTGATCAAAACCAGTTCACGATATACAGAATCATCTGGATCAAGCTGCATGATTTCAACAACTTCTACCAGTTTCCCTAACTGTTTTTCGATCTGTTTCAGAATCTGTTCATCGCCAACAGCAACCACAGTCATTCTTGACATGCCTTTGATATTGGTTTTACCAACAGATAAGCTTTCGATATTGTATCCTCTACGGCTGAATAATCCGGCAACACGATTTAAAACCCCAGGATTATTTTCTACCAGCAAAGATAGGACCAGTCTATTCATATTGAAGCCTCCTTTATTTTCTTAAACGTTTATGAATTCTGTTCATTGCTGAAATAATAGCTTTGATCGTTGCAGTAGTAATATTAGGATGAACTCCTACTCCATATTCCTGAACAGCACTGCCTTTAACTCTTAAATAAACATAGGCTGCTGCTTTTGAACTTGAACCTGAAGTTAAAGCATGTTCGCTGTAATCCAACAAATGTGAATATACAAATCCATTAGAGTTAAATGCATCTTTTACAGCATCGATTGGACCATTACCATAACCGACAACCGTTTTAATTTCACCATGATCTTTTAACGTAATTTCAGCACGTCTTTCATATTCATTATCTTCTTCGGAAATATCTGTCAATTTCTGTTTGATGAATTCAAATGGTTCATCAATATCTACATATTCTTCAATAAATGTATCATAAACTCTTTCAGGTGATACTTCACCTTCTTCTTCAGAAATATCCTGAATGATTTTCGCAAAATCTTTTTGCAGATTCTTTGGCAGATGATATCCATACATGCTTTCCATGACGTAAGCAACGCCACCTTTTCCTGACTGAGAATTGATACGAACAATTGGTTCATACTGTCTTCCCAGATCACTAGGATCAATTGGCAGATATGGGACTTCCCAAATATCTGAGTTTCTTTCTCTTAATGCATGCATTCCTTTATTAATTGCATCCTGATGACTTCCCGAAAATGCAGTAAAGACAAGCTGTCCAGCATATGGCTGACGAGGAGGTACATCCATTTTTGTACATTTTTCATAAATATGTTTGATTTTATTCATTTCTCCTAATTCCAGCTGTGGATCAACACCATGAGTAAACATATTCAATGCCAGTGTGATGATATCCACATTTCCAGTTCTTTCACCATTACCAAACAACGTTCCTTCTACACGGTCAGCACCCGCCAGTAACGCCAGTTCAGTAGTTGCGACACCGCAGCCTCTGTCATTATGAGGATGTACCGAAACGATAACTCTTTCTCTATCACTGAAATGACGACACATCCATTCAATCTGATCAGCATAAACATTAGGTGTATCCATTTCTACTGTTGAAGGTAAGTTGATGATGACTTTATTATCTTTAGTTGCTCCCCAGGTATCCATAACAGCTTCACAGACTTCTAATGCATAATCTACTTCTGTTCCTGTAAAACTTTCTGGTGAATATTCTAATATGACCTTACCATCAAAATCTTTAGACAGGTCTTTGACCAGTTGAACTCCATCAATCGCAATCTGTTTGATTTCTTCTTTATTTTTATTAAATACGACATCTCTTTGCAGTATAGATGTTGAATTGTAAACATGTACAACTGCTTTATCTAATCCTTTTAAAGATTCAAAAGTTCTTCTGATCAGATGTTCTCTGGCTTGCGTCAGTACCTGAACCGTCACGTCATCAGGGATCAGATTTTCATCGATCAGTAATCTTAAAAAATCATATTCGATCTGGCTTGAAGAAGGGAAGCCAACTTCGATTTCTTTGAAGCCAAGATCTACCAGTAATTGAAACATTTCAACTTTTTCTTCAATTTTCATTGGGGTGATCAATGCCTGGTTTCCATCACGTAAGTCAACTGAACACCAGATTGGCGCTTTTTCAATGACTTTATCAGGCCAAGTACGATCTTTTAATCTGATTGTTTCAAATCTCTTATACTTTTTGTAATTCATTCATTCTTTCCTCCTTATAATATAAAAAACTCCCGTCTCAAAACAGCCATTACGGCTCCTTTGAGGACGAGAGTTATTACTTCGTGGTTCCACCTCAATTCGTGAATAAATCACTTTATCCACCTCGATAAGTACGCTACATAGTAGTTCATACTCTTGCAAAATAACGGTTGCCTCCGTAGCCACCTACTTAATTCAGCGCTCCACTCAAGGATGAGTTCAATAATACCCAAACGGTCCTTTACACCAGCCAGGATCTCTCTACGCATTGGAATAAAATCTACTAGTTCCTGTCGAAGTATTTGTTTTATGGTTACTCTTAATATTAGTCGCTTTCTTTCTTAAAGTCAATGAATTTACTTCATTTTTGAAAATTGATAATTTTTTATTTTTATGAAGATATTTTGTTAATGATACTATCGATCGAAAGCTAACTCAATCAGTTTATCTATCAGTTCACTGTAAGAAATACCAAAATCTGCCATTAATTGTGGATACATCGAGATTTTAGTAAATCCTGGCATAGTATTAATTTCATTTAAATAGACTTTGTTAGTCTGACGATCAAGGAAAAAATCAACACGACTCAAACCATGACCATCAACAGCCTTAAACACTCTGATTGCCAGCTGACGAATACGTTCCTGTATTTCCTGATCAACTAACGCTGGGATACAGGTCTTGCTTTCTTCATCTTCATATTTTGATTCAAAAGTATAAAATTCTCCATGAGGCATGATCTGTCCAACACGACTGACGATTACGTCGTCATTTCCTAATACCGCACATTCCAGTTCGATACAGTCAATGCATTCTTCCACCACAATATGACTGTCATACTGACTGGCATCTAACAGTTTGCTCATCAGTTCATCTTCGCTGTTACATTTATAGCAGCCTACAGACGATCCAGAACGGCTGGCTTTGATAAAACAGGGAAATCCCAGTTTTTCATTAACCGCGCTGACAATATCTTTTGATTCATTAAATTCTTCATCCACTACTACCAGCTGGCCGTCATAGCGTTTTTTGACGTAAAGCGATTTTACCTGTGGAATATGAGCTGTTTCCAGTATTTTTTTTGTATAGATCTTATCCATCGATACACTTGAACCCAAAACCCTGCAGCCTACATATGGCACTCCTGCCAGTTCAAACAGCCCCTGAATCGTTCCATCTTCTCCATAAGCGCCATGAAGTACTGGTAAAATCACATCCTGCTGTTTTAATAAACTAAAAATATCCTCAATAGGATGGCTTCCCACCAGCCAGTTTTCATCAGCCAGATTATCCTGATCCTGATTTAATTCATACCAGTTACCATCTTTATCAATACCAGTCAATATAACCTCATATTTTTCTTTATTCAAATTATTCATTACTGACGTACAAGACATACGTGAAACCAGATGTTCACTCGATTGTCCCCCACATATAACCATAAGTTTCTGTTTCATAATAATCTCCCTTTAACAGTATGTCGCCAGCCAGTCATCGACAAGCGACGTATCACTATAATATCTTAAAACATGATATACATATTTTGTATCACCATAAACGCTTAAGCCCTGTTCCTTTTTACATTTTTCAGAAAAGGCAATCGCATTTTGATATGTATACTGATTATCATTTTGACGCACATAATTGATATAGCCTATACCATAATTATAAGCCTGCAAAGCCAGATAAAGATTATTTTTATCTTTGGGTGACTGCGTCTGAGAACGATCGAGGCATTTAGCAAAATACTGGATACCAACCTTAATCGAATATTCAGGCTCATCTATTGCATTAGGCTCTTTTTTAAACTGAGTATTAAATTCACACTCTGATGACTGCATAGGATCATTTCCTTTTCCCCCAGATTCCTGCATCATCATGGCCTGCAGTAAATCAATATATTCTTCAATATGATTTTCTCGTGCATATTTTAGCATTATATCTTTATAATTCAATACTTCTAAAGAAACTAATGAATTTTCCCGTTGATCGAATTTACTTTTAAATACCTGATAAAAAGAAACTCCTAAAAGGAAAATTAAAGCCACAAGCAAGATCTGAAATGGTTTTTTTAAACGCAATTTCTTTTTTTTCATAATTCCCCCCTAGATAGCATCAACGACTTCTTTTAAATTCATAGAATGACTGCCCTTAACCAGAATTACATCGCCTGGTAACAAAAGCTTAGGCAGCTGTTCTATCAGCAGTTCATTATTTTTAAAATAATATACATCATTTAAAGATTGGCTGGCTTCATCATATATATAATGTGCCTCCTGACCAACACAGATCAAAACATCAATATGATGGTCAACAGCATACTGTCCTACACTGCGATGAAGTTCTTCACTATAACTTCCCAGTTCCAGCATATCAGCCAGTATAGCCACTTTACGACGTTGGTATTGAGCTAAAACATCAATGCTCGATTTCATTGAATCGACACTGGCATTATAAGTGCCATCAATAATCGTGCGCTGATGATCTTTTTCAATAATATCCATACGGTTTTTCGTCAGTTCAAATGACAGGATTCCCTTTTTAATTTCATCCATCGTCATCTTTAACTCTAAACCAACAGCAATAGCAATCAGTGCATTAGCGACATTATGTGCTCCCTGAACTGGAACCTGAATACGATCAGTCTGTCCCTGATAGCACACAGTAAAGACGCTGTCATGTTCATGACATACAATATCCTTAGCCATGACCTGACTGCAGGGATCACTACCTACTCGAACAACATGCAGTCTTGGCAGATCAACACTTTGCAGCATATCATTATCCTGATTAATGATCAGTGTCTTGCCATCTTCCATCCCATCAGTAATTTCCAGCTTAGCCTTTAAAATATTTTCACGGCTGCCAAGTTCGCCAATATGTGCCGTTCCAACATTAGTAATAGCTGCAATATCCGGTAAGGCAATATGTGATAAACGAGACATTTCTCCCAAATGATTCATGCCCATCTCCAGCACCATTATCTCTTCGTTTTGATAACGCAGAATCGTTAATGGCAAGCCAATTTCATTATTATAGTTGCCTTCCGTTTTTAATGTACGATATTTTTGTCTGACAACGCTGTAAACCATATCTCGCGTACTGGTTTTACCAACACTGCCAGTAATTCCTATGACCTTTACTGGTCGATGCCTTCTTAAATATTGAGCCATATCTTTCAAAGCCTGCATCGTATCTTCTACTTCAATGACAGTTTTATCGGGATAGCTGACTTGCTGCTGAGTAATGATGGCCTGGGCACCATTTTGAAAAGCAGAATCAATAAACTGGTGGCCATCAAATCTTTCTCCAATCAAAGGAATATACATTCCTCCCGGTACAACTGTTCTACTATCCTGCGTGAAAGAGACGATATCTTCGTTGATATCTCCCGATATAAGTCTCCCCTGTGTTGCTTCTATGATTTCATATACATACATATTTCTATACCTCTTCTAAATCTTCAAATTGCTGTGTCTGCTGACCATTAAACAGATTTGTGACCTGACCATCCAGATCAACTGCCTGGAATGTATTTTCATAATCAAGAAAGGAAACAATAACGATCTGATTTCCTGTCACCTGCAGCTGATAAACATATTCATCATACAGTACCTGACTGTCTTTACCATCTTTTGACATTTTATAGAGATCACCTGACGTATAGACAATCTGATCCTGACAGATATTAATATATCCATTCATCAGATTTTCTTTTAAAACATCTTGTTTCTTATCTTCTTTGCTGACTTTGACGATCTGATCATCATCATATACATAAAGATGATCATCATCCATAACAAACGATGCATTCCCCTGACACTGATAAACTTCCTGAAGATCTTCACCAGTTAAAGACATCGTTTTCACCACATACTGCTTGTCATAAGCTAAATAATAGATCTGATTTCTAGATGTATCAATCGATAAACAGTAAGATACCTCATCATTGAGTTTCTGATCCTGGGCCGATTCCATATCAAAACAGTGAATACTTTCACCATCATTATCCAGCTGATAATACAGTCTGTTTTCATAAACTACCGGATAATAGATATTTTCCAGCAGTTTTTCCTGCTTACCACTTTCCAGATCATAACAGTAATAATCATAATAAGTATCACAATAATAAAGCTTTTGTTCAACAACGCTAATATAACCCTGACAGCCTTCTATCAGTTTTTTAGACTGACCATCTGAAGTCATCTGATAGAGATTATGATCTTTTACACAATAAAATGTCTCTCCATCAAAAAAGGCAAAACCTTCACACTGATTATTGGCAGCAATCATATTGAGATCCATTTTTCCATCAATCTTCAGATTTTCATTTTCAGATACTGATGCCTGCAGATTCAATGGATGAGAAATCATATAATCCGACAGATAAACAGAACCTGCCATTAAAACCACCAGAATTGCCCAGATCAGCGGTTTTTTCCAGTATCCCTGATAAGGATCTTTTGTAACTGGCTGGACCTGACTTTTGCCACAGCATGGGCATATATCTTCATTTTCCTTTAATGGATTTTTGCAGTAGTAACATATTTTTTTCGCTGTCGCCAGCGGATATCCACAACGTGGACAATACAGCATATCTTCACTGACATACTGACCACAATTTCTACAATACATTTTTATCACCTCTAATATCACCATTTTATCATATAACAGCAAAAAAAGAATGACAATTTGTCATTCCCTAAAAAATACACAATTAATTGAATAATATCGTTGAAAAAATACTAAAAGCAATAAACAGCAAAATTAAAATAACAATTCCCGGTATAGAAGCTGACTGTTTTTTTGCCTGGTGATGTGATGTTGAATTTTGATGTAAGGGATCTAACATTGCTGAAAAATTCCTGAAAGCGTTCATTTTCCCCTCATTAAAACGATAAGCATCTTTTTTGTAATTATAGGCATCCTTTTGATAATCATAACTGTCCAGCTGCTGATAATGACCTGCGGCAGATGAATGCACCGTTTTGATTCCATCATTCTGGCGATAAACCGTTGGACTGCCACATTTAGGGCATGTTTCCTGTCCTGGAAAAAGAATAGTAAAACAGACCGAACAGCGTGTCTTCTTTAAATGTTTTTGTCCACAGACGGGACAGGCAATCCCATGATATGTCGCGCCACAATTCCTGCACTTCATTATTCCAACTCCTTTTTTATATTATATAAAAAAAAACGGTCAATAAATAGACCATTTTTAAAAATCATCATCTTTTTCGACATAATCAACGTCGATGATATCGTCATCTTTACGTCGATAAGCTTCTCCTGAACGATAGGCTTCTCTTTTTTTACGCATTTCCTGTTCCATACGTTCATTATATTCATTTAATCTTTTATAAAGCAAACGCTTTTTAATATATGAATAAATAAACAGTAAAGCAACAATAACCCAAGTAAGAGGATTAAACAGAATATTTAAAAAGATACTTAACACCAGAATACCAATAGCAATCAGGATAATAATTTGATAGATTTCCATAATTCCTCCTATTTAGAAAAATAAAACAGTTCCTTGATTTCAACCTTTAATCCTTTAGCCAGCTTAGCAATCGCCTGTAAAGAAATATTACGCGTTCCTCTTTCTACATCCGAAATATAATTCTTTGACAGTCCCGAACGAAAAGACAGTTCTTCCTGAGATATATTCTGCAGATGTCTTAATTCTTTGATCCTCATACCAAAAAGATCATTAACTGATTTATTCACCTTGAATCTGCATTAATTCAGCCGCCAGTTCGCTCATCTTTTTAAAACGATGATGCAAGCCTGACTTGCTGATGGTTTCTCCTGTTTCCTGATAATACTGCTCACTTAGTTCACTAAGCGACAGTTCGGGATACTTTCTTCTTACCAAAGCGACATTTCTTGTCTTTTCATCAAGCATATCCAAACCTCTGAACATATCAATAATATTGATATCTTCCAGCTGTTTGTTAGAGGATACCATAGATTTGACATCATTGGCAATATCACAGTTATTTAAACGATTAAAAGTATTCGACATATTACGTTCAATTCTTGTATTTTCAAAACTCATGACTGACTGACTGGCACCAATCGCTCTTAAAAAATCACCAATCTTTTCTGAAGATTTTAAATACACGATATATTTATTTCTGCGTTTAGTCAATTTAGCATGCAGATGAAAACGATTCATCAGTTTTAAGATAAAAGCCGCATATTCCTCTTCATTGACAGAAATCTCCAAATGATAATTGGAAGTTTCTGGATCATTGACCGATCCACTGGCTAAAAACACACCAGCCAGAAAAGCACGTTTGCAGCATTCTTTTTTTAATAATGTCAATGAAGGAACTGATTCAAAACCAAGACCACTCATCAGTTTCAGATCTTCCAGTATTTCTTTAGCTTTAGATACCTTTAAGACATAAACATTATTTTTCTTGAGTTTCATCTTTCTTGAAACTAAAAACTCAATTTGAGGAGCATAAACCTCCTTTAACATTTTATGTACTTTTGAAGCAATTTTTGCATTTTCAGTTCGTATCGTCAGCAATAATCCCTGATGAGATAAAGAAAGAGTTCCATTAATTTTAATAATGGCACTCAAAATAGCTTTCTGACAACAAATATCAAAGTCATTAAAAACAACTTCTTCTTTAACTTTACGGGCAAAAGATACTTTCATCAATGCACCGCATCTCGATGCAGACGATGAACACGATAAATTCCTGTATAATGATCAGCAAAATAGTTCGTCAAACTGACCGAACGGTGCTGTCCTCCTGTACATCCAATACCAATAATGAGATGCGTTCTTCCTTCCTGTTGATACTGTTTTAACAAATAATCGAGCAATGTTGTCATTTTATCTATAAAAACCTGTGTTTCTTCTTTGTCAATCACGTAATCATATACTGCTTTATCATTTCCTGTCAGTTCTCTTAATTCTGGAATATAAAATGGGTTAGGCAAAAATCTGACATCAAACAGCAGATCCGCATCCTTAGGAATACCATGTTTATAGCCAAATGAAACAAAACTGACTCTAAATGGATTTTCACTTTTTCTGATGAAATGATTTTCAATTAACTTCTGAAACTTAGCACCCTTTAAGTGTGAAGTATCGATCATGATACTGGCTTCTTTAGATATTGCGCGCGCTAATTTACGTTCATATTCAATAGCTTCCAATAAAGTTGACGCTTTATTAGAAATTAAAATAGGATGCGTTCTTCTTGTTTCTTTATATCTTTTAATCAGGATATTGTCTTCACAGTCTAAAAAAACTACTGACTTATTGATCCAGTCAATATTGGAAAGCAGCTGAATCGCTTTAGGAGCATCTTCCAACGTGACTGCCATCGCTACTTTCTGATAGCGAGAATCATTTTTAACCATTTCTGCAAACTCAGTCAGTAATGAAACCGGATAATTATCAATACAGCGATAAGCCAGATTTTCAAATACAGCCATAGCCGTTGTCTTACCAGCACCTGACATCCCTGTTACAATAACAATCTCTACTTGATCCATATTCTCACATCCTTTCATAGATATTTTATCAAAAATCATATCAAAAGAAAAGGAGAAGCACCTGCATTCTCCTTACTCATTATCACCAAATATTCTTAAAAGCTGTATAAAAATATTAATAAAATCTAAATACAGATTAAAAGCACTGAAAATACTTAATCTTTTTATCATCATTTCATCACTTTGAAACTGAAAATAAAAATGAATCGTTTTTTGCATATCATAAGCCGTTATACCAGTAAACAAAGCTAAAGCAATAAACGGCAAAAGAAACTGACTCCAGCCAAATACCATAGCCAGTAAAGCATAAACAATATATACGATCAGACCAATACAGCAAATATTACCTATTCTTGTCAGATCAATTCTAGTATAGGATCCAACTAATACCAGTACTCCGAAAAAAACCGCCGAAACCAGAAATGCCATTGCGACACTGGCTGCAGTATAAAAAGAAATAATCAGCGAAAAACTTAATCCAGTAAAAAACGCATAAACAAGAAACAGAAGCTTTGCGGTTACTGGATTCATTTTAAACAGTTTCAAGCTAAAATACAAAGCAATGCCAAACTCCACCAATATCATCATAACCGGTAACAGTGAATGATCATAAAGCTGATTCATGATATGACTTTTTTCTAACGTAAATGCTGTAACAAAAGTGACAGCAACACCGATCATCAGCCATTTAAATGTATCATTGATATATGCATTTAAAGTTTTGACTTCACTTTGACTGTATGTTTTTTCAAATTCGTTCATCTTATCCCTGTTCCTTTAAACTGGCAATATACTGACCAGCGATGGCTCCATCATTGGTAGCAGTCACTACCTGACGCAGATTTTTATTTCTGACATCACCAGCCACAAAGATACCTTTGACTTTAGTTTCCATGTTTTCATCAGCATCAATATAACCTTGAGTATTGATCAGATTCAGTTTTTCAACACAGCGACTCATTGGATCCAGACCAATGAACGGGAAAATTCCCTGAACGATCAGTTCTTCTTTTTCACCAGTATCACTGTTACTTAAAACCAGTCCTTTGACCTTCTGATTTTCTTCAAGAATTTCATAAGGTTTACGTTTAAAATGAACAATGATATTATCATGTTTTGATAAACGATCCTGAATGACCTTATCTGCTCTGAAAACATCACGACGGACAATCAGATGAACCGTTTTACAGATTGAAGAAAGATACATGGCTTCTTCTAAAGCCGAATTTCCTCCCCCGATCACCGCAACATCTTCACCTTTAAAAAATGGGCCATCACAAACCGCACAGTAGGAAATCCCACGTCCTACCAGTTCTTTTTCTTTAGGCAGATTCATCTGACGTTCTTTCGTTCCAGTAGCAATCAGAACATATTTAGCTTCATAAGTTTGTTTAGCCGTAATCACTTCTTTATGATCACCGAGATCTTTAATATCTAACACTTCCCCATATTCCAGCTTAGCCCCAAAACTCAAGGCACTTTCATACATGGTAAAAGCGATTTCTGGTCCTGGAGTTGCCTTTAACCCTGGATAGTTTTCAATCTGGGCCGTAACATTTAATTTTCCTCCTGGAGCTCCCATATCAAAAATCAGTACATCAAGTCCCGCTCTGGAAGCATAGAGACAGGCACTTAATCCTGCTGGCCCGGCGCCAACAATAATTAAATCTAACATTTTTCATCCTCCTTAATAAAGTCAATGATTTCACTAAAATGGTCGATCAGCAAATCTGGATTCTCCTTAGCCATCAGTTCATAGCCTTTAGGCGACCATTTTACACCAATAGTCTTGAGTTTAGCATTTTTTCCTGCCAGAATGTCAGTAATATTATCACCAATATAATAACCATCCTGACATTGCAGGCGATCCAAAGCCATTAATATTCCTTCCGGATCAGGCTTTGAACGCTGAACATCATCGTGACCGATCACCGTTTCAAAATAATCTGTCAGCGCAAACATTTTTAACCCTAAAAGGGCAACATCCTTCATTTTTGTTGTAACCACGGCCATAGGATACCCTTGCTTTTGCAGATATGCCAAAGTATCTTGAACCCCTGGATAAATGGTCACAAAATCTTCATGATGTTTCAGATTATATTGGCGATAATAGGCAATCAGTTCCTGTACCATGCTTTGTGGAAAATAACAGCTGAATGTATCATAAAGTGATGGTCCTAAAAATGAAAGCAGTTCTTTTTCACTTAAAGTATATCCTGGTTTATACTTTTCAAAAGTATGTATAAACGAATTTTTTATCAGCAGATCTGTATTCAGTAACGTACCATCCAAATCAAAAATAATTGCTTTTTTCTTCATATCATTCTCCTTATCCCCTATTATAAACAAAGTCATCAGAAAAGAAAGTTATTTGCTGAAAAACTGCATCTTTGTGGCGATGCAGCTTTCTTTCTAACTATAGTTCCGTTGATATTCGAACAATATTTTCAAAATATTGTTTCTGATCTTCGGTTTTATAAATATGTTCTTTGATGTGACCATCTTCCAGATAATACATTTGTGATGAATATGAAGCCATTAAAGGATCATGGGTCACCATCAAAACAGTAATATCATATTCTTGATTGATTTTCTGTAAATACTGCATAAACTGTCGTGCTCTGACACCATCCAGATTGCCTGTTGGTTCATCAGCAAAAATGATCTTTGGCTCAACAGCCAGCGTTCTGGCAGCAGCCACTCGCTGCAGCTGACCATCAGAACATTCAGAAGGATATTTATTTAAGATGTCATTGATTTCCAGTTCATTGATGATCTTGTCTAATTTTTCATGATCATTTGCTTTCTTGGCCAGTTTTAGTGGCAGTATGATATTTTCATAAATCGTCAAAGTATCCAGCAGATGGTAGTCCTGAAAAATAAAACCCAGCGTCATTTTACGAAACTGTGCTTTATCACTGTCTGACATTTCAAAAATATTCTGTCCCATGATAAACAGTTTCCCTTTGGTCAGGTCATCGATCGTTGACAGCACATTGAGCAGTGTTGTTTTGCCTGAACCGCTTTTACCCATAATAGCTATAAATTCACCCGCTTTGATATCGAGCGATACCTGATCAACCGCAGTTTTTTCCCTGATCGTATCAGGATGATAAATTTTACTAAGCTTTTCAGCTTTAATAACCGTTTTTTTCTTTTCCATTTATTCGCACCTTCTTTCACAATAAAATGAGATATTACAGTCTGTTCAATACTTTGCCTTGATGCAAGTACGCCAGTAAGCCAGATACCATAAGCGGTAATAAATATCCCAGCAATACCATCAGGTATCTTGCTTCAAAAATACTGATACGATTTATTGCCCAGAGCATTAAAAGCGGATAAATACTTATAAAAACCATTACCAGCAAATAAAACAGCAAAATTTCCTGACAGCTGTATTTTTTTATTTCCTTACGGCTGTAACCTAAGACATATAAATTGTAATAACGCTCTTGTGCCATGCCATATACCCTTAATCTTAAATAAACAAGATATCCGATGATCATATTAACAAGATATAAAATGACCATATATTCAATATAGGCTCCAGGTACATCAATAAATACATATATATAAAACTGAATGATAATATTAATAACCAGCATAAAGACAACGATGCCGCTCATGGCTTTAAGCAAAAAAAGCAGATTTTTCCAGACCACCAGCGATGTTGCTTTAACCGATGGCTTCTTTAAAAGCCATGCGATCAGATCGCTCAATGTATATTTAATAATTCCTGACAGTCCTAAGGCACAAAGTGATATCGTCACAAAAAGACCAATCGTCACTGGTTCGCTTAGCAGCACATAGATGCCATAGCCAAAAAGCAAACATGAAAATAATTGTCTAAATACTCTGTTTCTGTAAATCTTCAAAGTCACCAGATTCTTTTCATTTAACAGCCTGACCGTATGACTTTGAATAACATAGCGCATTTCCATCATGATGATCATGATCAAAAATATAAACAGGAGCGCTAATGTTTCATAAAATGATTTCTGATGAAAAACAAATACATAGTTTTTATTCATGGTGGCATAGATAATTTTAAAAACCATATATTTTAC
This sequence comes from Thomasclavelia spiroformis, assembly GCA_016901755.1. Lineage (GTDB taxonomy): Bacteria > Bacillota_I > Bacilli_A > Erysipelotrichales > Coprobacillaceae > Faecalibacillus > Faecalibacillus spiroformis_A. Next base: position 57,545 of record JACJKV010000006.1, read on the forward strand.
AGGAATATGCCCTATGATAAACAAAGCAAATGCCACCCCTAAAACAATAATGATCTGTATCAGAAAAAAGAAAACAATTTCTCTGGTCTTATAACCAAAAATCTTTAACAGCCCCAACACTTTTGAATGCAACGTATTATAATACTGACATGAACAGACAATCAGATATACTAAAGCAAATAGAACCAGTAATATGATCACCATTCGATATAAACTATTAAAAAAGCCTACTAATCCCTCATAATAAAACGGACTCAATAATGGATCATAATACATTTCTAAAATCAATTCCATAGCCAGCAAAGAACACGTTGCTGTCAGTAATAAATTTGTACTTTTCTTTTTCTCTTTGATCAAATATTCGATAGCAAACCTTAACATTAATAACACCTCCTGTTCCCCTGTTCTTTAATTTCATTGTAGCACCGCTGCCAAAAGATAAAATCATTTTGGCACTAACAACAGGTTTCAGGCATCAATGACAAAAGCTGCAGACAAAAAAAGAATGATGAAACCATCATTCTCTAACTTTTTCTCCTTTGAAATAACAGTAAATAATACCTATAACTCCAGCAATAACAAAGACAACTGATGTCAGCTGTGCTGTTTTTAAACCTAATACATATAAACTGTCAGTTCTTAATCCCTCTATAAAAAACCTGATAAAGCCATACCAGATAAAATAGCTGAAAAACTGATATCCCTGTTTATCCTGAAATCTTCTAACTACAAAATATATCAGCAGGAACCCAATCACACAGCCCACCGATTCATAAAGAAACGTTGGATGATAATAATGACCACCAATGTACATTTTTTCAATGATAAAATCAGGCAAATGCAGACTTTTCAGAAAAGAAAGATCGACCATGCTGCCATAAGCTTCCTGATTAAAGAAATTGCCCCATCTGCCACAGGCTTGAGCAATCAAAACCCCAGGTAAAATAGCATCACCCGCTACCAGCAAAGGAATCTGCTTCTTTTTAAAATAATAAAAGCTAAAAAGCAAGCCTGCAATAAGACCACCCTGAATCGCCAGTCCGCCATTTGTTATGTAGAACACCTGTATCATATCAGCAGCATAGAGTTCATCCCACATAAAGATGACATACCATAAACGTGCGCCAATTATTCCAGTTATTAAAACTGCAATAAAATAATCTGAAAGAATCTCTTTATCATATCCCAGCTTCTTAAAATTATATTGTCCAATCAGATAGGCAATAATGGCCCCCGTTAAAATACAGACGGCATACCACTGGATGGACAGTGGTCCAATTTCAATAAACGTTTTTGCATCAGGAAACAGACTCATGCTTCACCTTTATTTTTATTGTCGATATTACGTAAAATTCTTTCGACAAATTCTTTGCTGGAATCAACACCGACATCTTTTAAACGCATATTCATGACCGCTGCTTCAATGATCACAGACATGCTTCGACCACTGGATACCGGTACGACAACTTTAGGAATCTTAATACCTAAGATATCTTCTTCAACATCATTTTCCTCAATTCCCACACGTGTATATTCACGTGATGGTACCCAACGATCCAGCTGAATGATCAGATCGACATTATCACGATCAAGAATCGATGCGATCCCAAACATCTTCGATACATCAATGACGCCAATACCACGAATTTCAAGCAGATTGGATAAAACCTCTGGCGCTTTACCAACAATTTTCTGACCTAAACGATAAAGTTCAACAGCATCATCTGCCACCAGCAAATGACCTCTTTTAACCAGTTCCAAAGCAATTTCTGATTTTCCAATCCCACTGTCTCCTTTAATAATAACACCTTTACCATAAATATTTAAAAATACACCATGCATTAAGGTCTCTCTAGCCAGCGCCTCTTCCAGCGAATTGATCAGTTCACTGGAAACACGTCCGGTTGGCATTGATGTCAGGAAAATAGGAAAGTTTCTTTCATTAGCGATTTCCTGTAAGATTTCCGGACATTCATGACCCTTACAGATGACGATACAGGGAACTTCCTTATTAATCAGACAAGGGAAAATTTCTTTCTGTCTTTCATCAGACATTTCTTCAATAAATGCAGCCTCTTTTTCTCCAAAAACAATGATACGACGAAAATCACTATGTTTGAAAAAGCCAGCTAATTCAAAACCAGGTCGATTGACTTCACTGGTCAGAATTTCTCTTTTTAAAGATTCTTCATCACCAGTAATCTGAAAATAATTTTCATTTTTACCTAGCAGTTTACCTACAGTAATAGATTTCATAATCAGCCTCCTATAATAACAGCTTTAAAAACTGCCCCGTATAACTTTGTGGACATTTAGCTACTTTTTCTGGCGTTCCGGATACCACGATCTTACCACCACCATCGCCACCTTCAGGACCTAAATCAATAATATGATCAGCCACCTTAATAACATCCAGATTATGTTCGATGACAATGATCGTATCCCCCTGATCAACGATGCGCTGCAGTACTTCAATCAGTCGTGCCACATCATGACTATGCAGTCCCGTCGTCGGTTCATCTAAAATATAAACCGTTTTGCCTGTCGATTTTTTCTGCAGTTCACTGGCCAGTTTGACTCTTTGGGCTTCTCCTCCAGATAAAGTTGTTGCACTCTGTCCTAGCTTGACATATCCTAAACCAACATCATACAATGTTTGGATCTTATTTTTTATTTTTGGCAGATTTTCAAAGAAACTTAAAGCTTCCTCTACTGTCATCTCTAATATATCATAAATATTTTTATCTTTGTATGTTACCTGCAAAGTTTCTTCATTATATCTTTTACCGCCACACTGTTCACAAGGCACATAAACATCTGGCAGAAAATGCATCGAAATCTTTTTCAGACCATCTCCCTGACAGGCTTCACAGCGGCCACCCTTGATATTAAATGAAAATCTTCCTTTATCATAGCCACGCATCTTAGCTTCATTGGTCTGCGCAAAAAGTTCACGGATATCATCGAATACCCCCGTATAGGTCACTGGATTGGAACGTGGCGTACGACCAATTGGATCTTGCGATACTTCTATAACTTTATCAATATATTCCATACCACATACTTCACGATGCTCTCCCGGTCTTTCTTTTGAATGATAGACATGACGCATCAAAACTTTGCCTAAAATATCGTTGACCAATGTTGATTTACCACTGCCTGATACTCCCGTAACAACATTAAATTTGCCTAACGGGAACTTAACATTGATATTTTTCAGATTATGTTCCTTAGCTCCTTTGACTTCCAGGAAATAACCATTGCCCTTTCTTCTTTTAGCGGGTACGGCAATCGATTTTTTACCAGACAGATACTGTCCCGTGATCGAATCTTCACACTCGCAGACTTGTTGTGGGGTTCCAGCACAAATGACCTGACCACCATGAACTCCTGCTCCTGGACCAATATCAATAATATAATCACTGGCTCTCATTGTATCTTCATCATGTTCTACAACCAGCACACTATTGCCCAGATCACGAATATCCTGCAGCGATTTGATCAGTTTATTATTATCACGCTGATGCAACCCAATCGATGGTTCATCCAAGACATATAAAACTCCCGTTAAGCGGGTTCCAATCTGTGTGGCCAGACGAATACGCTGTGCCTCTCCTCCAGAAAGACCACCAGCACGACGCGCCAAAGTCAAATAACCTAACCCAACATTATTTAAAAAAGTCAGTCGATCAGAAATTTCTTTAATGACCAGACGAGCAATATTCAGTTCATATTCACTGAGTTTCAAATCATTGATAAAAGCTAATGCCTGTTCAATAGACTGTTGTGTAAATTCAGCAATATTCAAACCACCAACCCTCACTGACAAGACCTGATCATTTAAACGTCTGCCCTGGCAGGTTGGACAGGTATGTTCACTCATAAAAGATGCATACCACTCTTTAGACCATTTAGAAGTGGTTTCTTCATAGCGTCTTGCAATAAGTGTTTTGATTCCTTCGATATATTTGGTTGTTTTATTGACATTTCCGCTGTCAGATACGATCTGATAGCTGATGGGTTCGGTAGAACCATAAAGAATATAGTTTAATTCCTGTTTAGTAAAATCTTTCAATGGTTTATCTAAATCAATATGATAAGTCTCACACAGAATCAAAAAACGCTGCCATTCAATACGATTCGTTCCTACCGCTGTTTTAAAATAACGGATACCACCATCATTAATTGATTTATCCCAATCAGGAATCAGTAAATCAATATCCACTTCATTTTTGATTCCTAAACCTCGACAGTCCTCACACGCTCCTAAAGGATTATTGAATGAAAACAGACGAGGTTCCAGCTTAGGTACAGAAAAACCACAAATTGGACAGGCCAGATGTTCACTGAACAGTTCTTCACTGTCTTTGGTCAGATTAGCAACAACAACTTCTCCTCCAGTCAGTTTTAAGGCTACTTCAATAGCGTCGATCAGTCGACTGCGATAGCCTTCTTTTTTGACAATTCTGTCAATAACAACATCAATATTATGTTTTTTATTTTTTTCCAGCTGAATATCCTCATCCAGCATATACATCTGACCATCAACATTGACCCTTAAATAACCGTCTTTAAGCAAGTCCGCAAAATAATCTTTGAAAGTTCCTTTTTTTCTTTTAACAACACGAGCCAGGATCATCAGACGATCACCATCATCAAACTGATCGATCGTATCAGCCATCTGTTTGATCGTCTGACTTTCAATAACGACATGATGCTTTGGACAGTAAGCTTTACCGACACGGGCATATAACAGCCTTAAATAATCATAGATTTCAGTCACGGTTCCTACTGTTGAACGGGGATTATTCGACGTTGTTTTCTGATCGATCGCAATCGCTGGTGACAGTCCTTCTATGCTGTCAACATCCGGCTTTTCCATATTTCCCAAAAACTGACGGGCATAGGCACTTAATGACTCAACGTAACGACGCTGCCCTTCAGCATAAATCGTATCAAAGGCCAGTGAAGTCTTTCCTGATCCTGACAGTCCCGTCATGATCACCAGTTTATTTTTAGGAATCTCCAGATCAATATTTTTTAAATTATTTTCTCTGGCTCCTTTTATAATTATTTTATCTTCCATGATACTTTCCTTTCAGTAATTCAATAATACTTTGATAACTATGACCTCGCATTTGCAGATCATAAGCCCAATTCAGCAATTCCTTAAAATCTTTACCTTCCTGCACACCCAAATTTATCAGATCCTTGCCAGTAATCAGTGGCTTTAAAGCCTGATTGCCTAAGCGGGATACTTTATCAGCGACAAATTCATCAAGCTGCAAAATAGGTTCAATACGATAATACGAACGTCCCAGTTTATCACATTTTGAAATCCATACCAGATCAGAGATTGGCATGATTCCATCTATAGCCTTTAACAGGCAGTAAAAACGATAATCACTGCTTTGATGTCTAGCCATATTCATCAGATGCATATGATAATAGATCATCGTTTCAATATACTTTTTCATCTTTTTATGATTGAAAAACGATCCAAAATACTGTTTAAAAACCACAACTCCACTTTCATTATGGCCTGGTGCACTGCCAGTAGGCGTTGTGACTGCCGGTTTACCGATATCATGCAGCAAAGCACTCCACATAAAAGCCAAAGGCCAGCTGGTGTGATTTTTATACTGTGCTGCCAGATCAACGACCAGCAGCGTATGATTCATAACATTTCCTTCTGGATGATAATCCCGTCTTTGATGACAGTACTGTAACTGCTGCAGTGGTTCAAACAAAGCATTGATTTCACGCAAAAAAACAAGCCCCAGTGATGGTGTCGGTGCCATCAGCAGTTTATTATATTCTGCCATCACTCTTTCCTTTGAGAGATCTTTGAGCATTCCCGCTGCAACCATATCCTTGCAGCATTGTCTGGTTTTTTCATCAACTCCGAATTCAAGACGGGCAACAAACTGTGCCAGACGTAAAATACGTAAAGGATCTTCCACAAAAGTCTGACTATTGACCATTTTTAAACAATGACTGTTTAAATCATCCATACCATGATGAAGATCAATAATTTCTTCATTTTTATAATCATACATCATCGCATTGATCGTAAAATCACGTCTTGATGAAGCAACATAAAGATCGAGATCCTTATGTATTTCTACCGTAAAATCACGGTGATGATCACCATTTTTATATTCAAGCCGCGGTAAAGCAAAATCGAAATTTGGCAGTCGATCAAGCTTAAGGACCCCAAAACTTTTTCCTACGCTGTCAACCTTGCCAAAACGTTGCAGTATTTTTTCAACTTCGTCAATTTCTAAATCATATATTTCCACATCGACATCATGATAATCTGTTTCATGATAAAGCAGCATATCTCTGACAATGCCACCAACAAGATAAACTCTGCCTTTTTCCATTAAGGCTTCAAGGACCTGCTTGGCCAGTGAATCAAAATTAAATTTCACCCTGCAGCTCCATGATCATGTCTCTTAATTCCATAGCCCTTTCAAAATCAAGCACTTTAGCAGCTTCCTTCATCTGTTTTTCTAACTCTTTGACCAGAGCCTGTTTATCCTGTTTCTTAGCTTTTTTGCCTTTCTTGACAAGAGTAGCCGCTTCATCGGCAACATCCTGACCATGAATCGCTTCTCTGATTTCTTTTTTGATGGTTGTTGGTACGATGCCATGTTCCTGATTGTAGCGATCCTGGATCTGACGACGACGATTCGTTTCTTCAATCGCTGTTGACATCGAATCCGTTATTTTATCAGCGTACATGATAACTTTCCCATGACTGTTTCTGGCCGCACGTCCAATAGTCTGGATCAATGATCTTTCTGAACGCAGGAAGCCTTCTTTATCAGCATCTAAAATACATACCAGTGATACTTCCGGTAAATCCAGACCTTCACGCAGCAGGTTGATACCAACCAGCACATCATATTTACCTAAACGCAGATCACGTAATATTTCAATTCTTTCCAGTGTTTTGGTATCACTGTGAAGGTATGCTACCTTCAGTCCCAGTTCTACCAGATAGGCACTGAGATCTTCAGCCATTCTTTTTGTCAAGGTTGTAATTAACACACGTTCATTTTTTTCCATTCGCTGATGAATCTCATCGATCAGATCATCAACCTGTCCTGCTATCGGACGAACTTCTATGATTGGATCAAGCAGACCCGTTGGTCTGATGATCTGTTCTACAACTTCATGATGAACTTTTTCCAGTTCATAGTCACCTGGTGTCGCAGAAACGAAAATAGCCTGATGGATCAGCTGTTCAAATTCTTCAAAAACCAGCGGTCTGTTATCTAAGGCACTAGGTAAACGAAAACCATATTCTACCAGCGTTTCTTTTCGTGAACGGTCCCCATTATACATTCCTCTGATCTGTGGCAGCATGACATGACTTTCATCCACCACCAGTAAAAAATCCTGAGGAAAATAATCAAGCAATGTATAGGGTCTTTGTCCTGGCTGACGACCATCAATATGACGGGAATAGTTTTCAATACCGGGACACATACCTACTTCTCTTAACATCTCAACATCATGACGGGTTCGCTGTTCCAGTCTTTCATATTCCAGCAGTTTAGTTTCATCTTTAAAATACTGCAGTCTTTCCTTTAATTCCGCCTCGATCGTATCACAGGCACGTAACATCTGTTCTTTTTTAGTGACATAGCCATAAGCCGGATAAATCGTATACGTCGCATATGACGCCAGCACGCGTCCTGTTAGCGGATCAACTTCACAGATCCTTTCGACCGTGTCTCCAAAAAGTTCAATTCTGATCAGCCAGTTTTCAGTATGACCAGGAACAATTTCAATAACATCTCCACGAACTCGAAAGGTTCCTTTACTTTGTTCAATATCATTACGCTGATATTGACGGTCAACCAGAAAAGTTAAAAGCTCTCTACGGTCAATATCCTGATCGACCCTGATTGAAAAGATCATTTCTTTATACTGTTCTGGATTTCCTAAACCATAGATTGATGCCACCGAAGCAACTACGATCACATCTTCTCTTTCAATCAGCGAATTCATCGCTGCAGAACGCAGCATTTCTATTTCATAGTTTGTTTTAGCATTTTTATCAATATATAAATCACGACCAGGGATATAGGCTTCAGGCTGATAAAAATCGAAGTTAGAAATAAAGTATTCTACCCGATTTTCAGGAAAAAATTCCTTCAGCTCAGAATAAAGCTGTCCCGCCAGCGTTTTATTATGCGCCAGCACCAGGGTTGGACGCTGATACTGCTGGATAACATTAGCCACCGTAAAAGTTTTTCCTGTCCCTGTTCCTCCTAATAATACCTGTTCTTTTTTGCCGGCTTTCAAACCATCGACAAGCTGTCTGATTGCCTGTATCTGATCTCCCATTGGCTGAAAGGGAGAAACTAACTTAAATGCAGCCATATGTTCACCACCTATTTTAATATTTCAATCAGTTTATCATACTGTTTATCATTTTCATGATTATTAAGATAAATCATGATCCGTGCCACCAGCATCAGTTTATCATTTTCATCATACTGACCATCAGCCGTCAAATGATTATCACTTTCAAATTTTTTTAACGCTTCACTGGTTGCCACAGAAAAATAACCATCTTCACGATCGACACCATAACCTAAAATATTCAGCATTTTCTGCATCGATTTAACTCTGCCACTAACACTGTCTACCTGTAATGTTCCTTTAACTTCTGCCGTAGAAATATCATCAAGCGATACATTTTCTACTTTGACATCAGGGGTCAGGCCTTTTCCATCGATACAGGTACCATTAGGAATCATCCATTTGGCATAGGTATATTTTAATACCGAGCCATCAGATAACGTTTTCTGGGTTTGTGCCGTACCCTTACCATAAGTCTGTTCACCAATCAGTTTATAGCCTTTTTCACTCTGCAGTGCTCCCGCTGTCAGTTCTGAGGCACTGGCAGTGTTACCATTAACCAGGATATAGCCCTGATCAAAACTGTAGACATTATCACTGCTGGCATAGAACTTCTGGGCTGCATCGTTTTTCAGCTGCATCTGATAAATCACTTCTTTACTGTCAAAAAACAAATCAAGAATCCCTTCCGCAGCTGTCAGATAACCGCCACCGTTATCACGCAGGTCTAAGACCAGCGTCTCGATCTGATGCTCCTTAAAATACTTTAAGGCAGTTTCAACCTGACTGGCAGTATCCACCCCAAAGGTAGTCAGTTCAATATAGCCAAAAGACTGTTGTCCTGCCTTTTTGATTTCATAGGCAGTTGATGTATCTAAAGAACGTCGTGTCACTTCTTTATTGAATGTTTCTTTATTTCTTAACAGGGTCAAGGTAACCTGTGTACCATTATCGCCGCGGACATATTCTTTGACCTGATCACTGCTGGCCCCAGCCAGTTCATGACCATCTGCAACAGTGATGATATCTCCTACCTGTAAGCCTGCTTCCTGAGCTGGAGAATCATCATAGACTTTAGTGATCATCGCTCCTTTTTCTACCGGTGAATAACCAACACCGATCCCCTGTACATTTCCAGCAACACTTTCATTAAAGCTGCTGGCCTGATCGGTTGTAAAATGCTGGGAATGCTGATCCGAAAGACCACTTACCATACCATTGACCAAAGCACTGTCAAAATCCATTTCCTGATCATTAGCGTTGACCCAATGATCTCTTAATGTCTCATACACTTCATCAACGATATTTTCACTATTATTATTTTCTACCACCGTCGTTTTTTTAGACATATATCCCGCAAAATAACCTAATGCCAAACATACGACCATGACTATGATCAACAGAACTTCTCTTCTGTTTTTTCTTTTTTTCATTTGTCTGATTTTCTGTTTATTTTTCAATTCGTCCATCTTTTCACCTCGCCTGTTTATTCTACCATAATTATAGATAATTTTCTTTGTAATTTCATTATGTATGATTGAATATCTGTCGTGTCTTTTTTAGACACATTATACTCTAAGTATACCACGATGTCACGAACATATAAAAAAAGATTTTAGCGTCATAACATCTAAAATCTTTCTGTCTTATGATATTTACTTAAAGCAGCTGATAGATCATGATAATCAAAGGCATCGTTACGATACTAAACATGACACCCATGACATTCATGATACTGGCATACCCTGGATGTTTATTATAAAGCTGCGCAAACTGTGTGATCATAGCTGCAGGAGGAGCACAGGCTGCCAGGGTTGTAATCAGCAGAATCTGATTAGCATCAGCGGTTAGCTGTGTCAATCCACTGAATTTGAAAACCAGAACGACGATCAAAGGAAAAACTATTAAACGCATCAGCGTAATCAGATAAGTTCTTTTTTCCACAAAGATATCTTTGATATTCATCTGCCCTATCAGCATCCCAATAACGATCATCGCTAAAGCTCCCATTAATCCACCAACCGTATCCATCGTTCCCACAATAACATCAGGTAAGGAAATCTGAAAAACAAAAAGGCAGATACCACAAATGATTGCAATCACATTAACATTTCCTAATATTTTTCTAAAATCATAACTGTTTTCATTACATACCAGATTTTTAGCATGCGTCCAAAGCAGGATAGTTTGAATGACCATATAGCCACTGGTATACAAAACCCATTCTTTACCTAAAATAGCACCTACTAAAGGAATGATCAGATTGCCTGAATTAGAATAGATGATACTGGCTTTTTCAATCGGAGTAAATCCTGTTACCCTGGCAATGATATTGGCCAAGGGGATAAAAATAATATGTACAATTATTGCTCCAAGAAATGAAAGCAGCAGCCCATACAGTTTATCCTGTCTAAATTCAATCATAAATGAATTCAAAATGGCACATGGCGATGCCACATATAAAATAATCATGGATAATACTTTACTGTCATCACTGGATAACAGTTTTCTTTTTACCAGCAGATAGCCAAAGAAAATCATGATAAACAGCTGACAGATCTGCTGCATTAACAACAAACTCAATTCCATAATTTCACCTCAAAACTATTGTATTCTTTTTTTCTGATTATGGAAAAAAATTTCACAAACTGAAAAAACAGCGATATATCCGCTGTTTATTTCCAGCTATTTCAAATATTTTTTCAGAATAATCATTTCATAAACAGCACAAACGACAACAATACCTGGCATGACTGTTAAAATCATGGTCACCAGACAGACCAGAGAATTTTTTATCAGGATACCTTCCAAGACAAAAATCAAACCATAAAGTGCCAGCAGTAAAGCTGTTGCCCGATTATATTTACGTACATCCTTAAGATCTTCTATGCGTGGTGGCTGACTTTGATTATATATCGTAATGGGTTTGCGGGAAAAGAAATAATAACCAGCTATCAATAAACACATCATCCCTACAAAAAGGGCACAACCATTTTCTAAAGTCATCATACTCATCTCCTTATTAAAGCTTCACATGTGTTGGCCAAAAAGCAACAATACATAAACCCAAAATCACAACGATCATATCAGTCCAGATATAAAAATGACCAAGATGACCAATAAATGCCCAAAGCAAATAAATTGCCAGCAGATATAAAAATCTCATCAGCTGTTCATAAGCCAGTCTTTTTCATTTGTAGCTTCCTGCTGCCTGTAACTGTTGAAAACTGATCCCCGTCAACCAGTATATTCTTTCTGTTAAATATATGATCAGCATCAAAATCACCAGATCAAAAAGTGCTATCAAAAAGCATAATCTAGCTGCCAGGTCACGATCTACAGGTAAAACAGCCAGAATCAATGAAACGACAAAAAACACCAGCCATAATATAAAACCTTTATATGTTGCTTTTTCTTTCATAATTATCACCAGCCCATTCCGGTCTCTTTTCAAAAGTCATTATTTTTCCCTGATAAGGAAATGTCAGGCGATATGAATACAGCTGAGGACTTGTTAGCTTATCCCTAGAACCATATTTATGATCACCCACCAAAGGGAAACCACGACTGGCAAACTGGACGCGAATCTGATGACTTCTGCCCGTATATAAGCGAATATGCACCAAAGACTGATTACCTGAATGAAGTGTCTTAAATTCCAGTTTAGCTTTTCTGACCCCTTTGCGTTCTCTTTTGACAACATAAACCTTATTCTTTTTTGAATCTTTCCATAACAGATCTTCCCAAATCGATTGTACCGGAGGCTGTCCATGGACAAGAGCTAAATATTCTTTGATCATTGTACCTTCTTGAATACAGCGCGATAAATGAGCCGCTGTTTTTTTATCGCGGGCATAAACCATAATCCCCCCTACATTGATATCCAGTCGATGTACCGTATAAATTTCTCCTGCTATCTTATTACTAAGTAATTCGGGTAATTTTTTTTGCGAATCAATACCTGCCGGTTTGATACAAATGACAATATGATTATCTATGTAAACAATTTCCATTTTATCCTCCATATCTTTTTTTCATTATATCATTGGTGATCTGTAAATTATATATAAATTCTGTTGACCTTTTAAAAATAGATAAGCTAAAATGAAACCGGATATTGTTATAAACATCAATATCAGGAAACAATAAATACAAATGGAGGTGATCGAATGAGCACAAACAGAAAACAGCAACTGGAAAATCTGCTGCTGGCATTAGTCAAACATGACAGAAACCTGATCGATGATATTTACGAACACATCGAAGCCATCGATCTGGCAGAAGAAATAGAAGAACTGGAAGATGATAAACTCAAATATTTGTGTAATCATATTGATGACGAAAAGCTGGCAGAAATCTTAGAAGAAGCTGATGAAGATCTGCAGATCGACATCATCAGATATCTTGATGACCGCCGTCTGCTTTCCTTGTTTAACTATATTTCAAAAGACAACATCGTCGATATCCTTGGTGAACTGCCAATTGGTAAACGAAAAAATCTGATCAATCTGATGAAAGCTGATGATAAACAGGTCATTGAACAGCTTTTAGGCTACGATAAAGAAACCGCCGGAGGTTTAATGACAACCGAATATATTGCCTTAAACTCCCATCTCACGGTCAAAAACGCTTTGATCAAAATTAAAGAAATTGCCCCTAAAACTGAAGTCATTGATACTATTTTTGCCCTCAACAGCAAAAAGCAGCTGGTAGGAACCGTTGATATCCGTGACATTCTGTCATCAGAAGGAGACGTTAAGCTTTATTCGATCATGGATGATCATATCATCGCCGTCTCTCCAGAAACTGACCAGGAAGAAGTTTCCTTAATGGTATCTAAATACGACTTAACAACGATTCCGGTCATCAACAATAATCACTCTTTACTGGGAATCATTACTGTCGATGATATCATCGATGTTATCCAGGAAGAGCATACTGAAGATATGTTACAGATGCACGGGGTCAATAAAGAAGAATCGCTCGATTCTACTTTATTTGAATCGATCCAGATGCGTCTGCCTTGGCTGATCGTCAATCTGGCCACTGCCTTTTTTGCCTCATTTGTTGTTAAAATGTTTGAAGGAACGATCGAACAGATCGTTGCTCTTTCAGCAACGATGACCATCGTTACAGGAATGGGCGGTAACGCCGGAAGCCAGACCCTTTCAATTATGATCAGAAGCATTGCGCTTGGTGAAATTCATTTAAACGACTGCTGGCCTGCCTTAAAAAAAGAAATCTGCGTAGGTTTATTCAATGGTTTTATTACCGGTGCCATTACAGGTGTGATCGTCTATTTCCTCTATGGCAATCTGTATCTGGGAATTATTATCTGTATTGCGATGGTGGGTAATCTCATCATATCTGGTATATTTGGTTTTTTGATTCCGGTAGCCTTAAAAGCTGTACACCTTGATCCTGCTTTGGCTTCATCGATCTTTTTAACTACCGCAACCGATGTACTAGGATTCTTTATCTTTTTACAGCTGGCCAATATGTTTTTACCATTTCTTATGTAAAAAAGATGCCCATGCCTATTTAGCATGAGCATCTCTTTTTTTACTTATTATATCATTATACATACCATCATGACGCATTTCATCAGACATGACAGTCATCCGCAAAGGATAATATAGTCCCGCCATATGAACCATGATCTGATATTATTTTCAGTTCTCCAAAAAAGCTTTTGGTAAATTATTTTCATAATCTGATGCATCGTTCATCTCTTGAATCATCATATCATCTGACTCGTTATTTCCTGATAGCTTTTTTTCATCATCCAGATACCGGCAATCGATTGAAAATCTTTCGCTTTGACAAAGTAATCAGTTCTTCACCAATAACATCTTTTTCTGTCCTTATGATATAATGATCATCAAAGCAGAATATGTATCTTATTGTCTGTTGGCTACTTTTTATCTGGCTTTGAATAATAAATAAAACCAGAATATAAAATCAGCTGCCAAAGCCAGTATCCAGCCAACCATGAACCATTTTCCAAGAGGCATAGCTAACAGAGTACAAAACATCATATAAGCAAAAAACAGCATGATGATCAATCTGGTCGTACATATAAAATGCAAGAGAATTGGGTATATTCTTTGTTGATTTTCTGGTGTAATTTTGACACCAGTATTCCATAATGATGGCTTTTTTTCTACAAATGCCAAAAACACATATAAAACAATCATTCCTAAAGGAATGAACAGACTTTCATATTTGCTTCCCCAACGATCGATCTGTCCTGACAAATTATAATGCATAGGAATCATATCAGGCATTTTAAACCAGTAAAAGGCATAAAAAACCAATGTAAAAACTAAAATCGCCAGTGTCAGTCTTGTCACTAAAATATCATATTTATTTTTTTCACTTTTCATGATCATCATCTTCCTTTCTGGTTTTGATCATAACGTAATTACTCATCCATTGTCCAGCTTTACAAATCTGCTGTTGATAAGCAACCTGATATCCCCGTTTTTCAAAAAATGGTCGAGCTGTAATCGAGGCATGGGTAGTGATTTTACTAACATGTCTTTCCAAATAATTGCAGATCAAAGTAGCGACTTTCTGTCTTTGATATTCATGATGAATATAGAGATGATCTAAATAGCCAGTTTCATCAATATCACCAAATCCAATGATTTTTTCATCTTCGATGACAACCACACTATCATGTTTTTGTAAAGTACGGTGCCATCTCGTTAAATCCTGACAGCCACTCGTCCAGGCATCACATTGTGCTTTTGTATAATCCTGGCTATTGACCTTATAAACGGTTTCTTGAAATAACGTGATTATTTCCTGACAATACTTTCTTAAATACATGATTTTTCCTCTCATCATAAATGACATTAATAATTCTTCATTTTGCTTAATACCAGTTCGTATAGCTGATGTTCATTGCCTGAACAAAAAGAAAATGAAAATCAGATTGGATTATTTTGGTTACACTGATTCCTTTTTGCTATCTTTTCTACCCTTCATGTAAGATATGTGCATTATTATTTGTTTGAATTTATTTTAATTATACTATAAATGCACGATCTTAATCTATCTAGAGTTAATATTATTGATAAGTTTTCTGCTATAATTATTTATTTTATAGCCGATAAATATCCTGACCTAAAATTTGGAGATGTTTCCAGTTAATAATTTTATACTGGCTGCGTCCTTTCTTTTCAATATAACCCCATTGTACAAACTGATTTAAAACTCGTTGTAGCTGACGATAACTGCAGCCAAGCAAACTGGCTACACTGACAAAGTTTTCTTTAACCAAACCGTGATCATGGCAGGATACAAAATACGCTGCCAAACGATTTTCTACTGGGTAATTGATTGATATCGACGTATTATGATTCGCATTATAAAGTTTTAGTGAAATCTGCTGTGCCAAAAAACGGACAAAAATCAGATCCTTTAACAATATATCTTGAAACTGATCAACAGAAACAACCAAAAAATCACACTGTTCCAAGGTATAAACATCATTATTGATGGGTAAACCATTTAAAAGTTCTACTTCTCCTAATACCGTTATAGGATAAGAAATAGCTGACAGGCGCGTTATGCCGTTAGCCGTTGTGCTACAGGCTTTTACACGGCCCTTTAATAAAATATATAATTCATGCAACTTACACCCCTGTTGCAATAGCCAACAATTGGCTTCAATTTGACGCCATTGAAAAAACTGTAAAGTTGTTTCTGTCATAATCTTTTTTTCCAAAATCATTTTTTTATAATTTTCCATACAATCACCTGTTTATAATATGCCATATGTCCTATTAATAAACAAGTATCTGTCTTTATAATAATTGTCGAGGTGAAACAATGAATTATTTATTAACATTTCTAAGTGGTATCATTATTACCATCATGACGAGCTTTAATGGTCAGTTATCAAGCTGGTGTGGCACTTATTTAGCAACTTTGATCATTCATCTAATTGGTTTGATAACTTTCATTATCTTTTTAAAAATCAAAAATATCAGTATTGATTTTAATCAACAGTTACCATTATTACTTTATTGCGGTGGTGTGATTGGTATTCTCACCGTTATTTTTAATGTAATCAGTGTTAATCGTTTAGGAGTCGCTTTAATTACAGCCTTAAGCCTTTCAGGACAAATGATAACATCTATTATCATTGAACAAACCGGCTGGTTTGCTTCCATTAAAAGAAAACTGACATTTAAAAAAGCATGCAGCTTACTTATTGTCTTTTTGGGAATAGGAGTGATGTTATTATGATAGCTATCATATTAGCTTTTGGTGCAGGGGTAACGATTGTCTTAAGCCGTAGTGTTAATGGTTTACTGGCTTCAAAAGTTGGTGCACATACCAGTACCTTTTTTAATTATCTGACAGGAACCATCGGCAGTTTGATTCTAGTTATCCTGGCTTTCTTATTGGGCCAACAGCCTGCTATATTATGGAAAGACTTTCAGCCAATGATGTTAATTGGTGGGATCATAGGTGTATTGAATATTATGATATTAAATATTGTCGTATTAAAAATCACGGCAGTAAAACTGACTTTACTGGCATTTATTGGTCAGCTCTCAAGTGCTATATTAATTGATGACCTTTTTTTTGACATCTTTTCGATCACTAAATTATTAGGCTGTATCATTGTCACGGCAGGATTACTGTTATATCAGTTCAGTGATCAAAAAACCGGTTAAACAGATTTTATTTCTGTCTACCGGTTTTTGCTTTTAATGCTGATCGAAAAGTTCAGCTACATCTTTTAATAATGAAATAATTGGCAAATGCTGAGAACAGACACCTTCGCATAGCATACAGCCTATACACTGACTGGCACTGGCATGTCCATCCTGAATATGATCCTTATAATAAGTCACATATCTTCTGCTATCACCATAAAGTTTAGTACTATTTTATGCGGTAAATAATTCAGGTATGTTGATTTTCATTGGACATCCTGGAGTACAGTAATGACATTTGGTACAAGGAATGGCATCAACTGCCAGTACCTGTTCTTTAACCTTGGCAATACATTCATATTCCTAAGCGTTAAGTTTCTGGAAATGAGACATCGTATTTAAATTATCTTCAATCTGTTCCATGGCTGACATACCAGACAAAATCGTCATGACCCCTCCCAGTGAGCTCACATATCTTAAAGCCCATGATGCCATTGAACATTCTGGAGCGTAAGATCGATAGATCTGTTCAACATCATCTTTAAACTGTGCTAAAGTTCCCTGTTTACGGGCAACTTCATAATTGTGACGAGACTGAACGACTTCATTTTCCCAGTCCAGGTAATTAATCTGTAACTGAACAAAAGATGTTTTGTCAGAATGTCATCTAATAACCGACTGTTATCATGGAATGCAAATCCCATATATTTGATTTTATCCTGTTTTTTCAGTTCTTTTAAAAATTCAAAACAATGATATTTTTCATATGAAGCATAATGTTTCTTTTCTATACTGTGCAGCAGATAGAAATCAAAATAATCCACTCCACAACGTGCCAATGATTCATTAAAAAGTTTCATCAGATCACTTTGTTCATTGATTTTCCATCCTGGAAGCTTATTAGCTATCGTAAAGCTTTCTCGTGGATAGCGTTCGACCAATGCCTTTTTAAAGCATCTTCACTGCCTTGATAAACATAAGCTGTATCAAAATAATTAAATCCTTTTTCCATATAGGCATCAACCATTGCTTTAACCTGTAAAAGTTCGATTTCTCCCTGATCATTTTTAGGTAATCTCATCAATCCATATCCCAATTTTGAATCTGTTAACATTCTCTTTCCTCGTTGCTTTTTATAAAAACATCATATCATGATAAACATTCTTTGCCGTGTCATTTCGAAAATCAGAAAACAGAAAAAAGACCTTCACATCAAAGGTCTTTTTCATGTCCATGTATTCAATATTATTTTCTAATAAAAGCCTCATCCTGTTGTGGAATTCCCTCATCATCACTATGATATCTTTCCACTTTCATATGCAGATCATATTTATTTCTTAAACGCGTAATTGTATCCATCATTGGTGAAGCATGATGAGCATCAATGGCCTGCTGATTTTTCCAGCTGTCAATCAGTAATACTGTTTCCGGATCATCCAATGACTGAAAATAATCATATTTTTCATTCCCTGGTTCGTTTTTAATGGCTGCTACCGTACCACTGGATTTCATTTCTTCCACAAATTTTAAAGCATTACCATTTTTTCCCGTATAATATAAATTCACTGTAATACTCATATTATTATCTCCTTGTTATTGAAATATATCATAGATTTTATAGATAGCTTTCCAGCCATTGACGTAACTGCTGATCACTTATCGAAACTGGCAAGACCTTGCCATTTTCAAATGAAGCATCTGGACAAAGTGCTTTTAACTGCGCAGCTGTCTCTCCTAAACCACTGCCTCCCGATGTCGCAAACAGAATGATCTTCTTCCCATGAAGATCATAGTTTTCCACAAATGTACGAATTATAGCTGGTGCAGTATACCACCAGATAGGGAAACCAAGAAAAATCGTATCATACCCATCAGTATTAAGATCATCTTTGATTATTTCTGGTCTTGCGCCGGCATCATTCATCTCCAAAGAACTGCGTGATTGCGAATCACGCCAGTTTAAATCTGCCTGAGTATATTCATGACAAGGTTTGATTGAATATAGATCACAATCTAAGATCCTGGCAATCTTTTCACCAACGCGAGCCGTTGTCCCGGTTGCTGAAAAATATGCGACTAATATTGACATATCGATATCTCCTTTCCGGTTAAATGATGGTATTCACTGGTGTTTTATCTTGCTTTAGTGATTTTTTTATTATTAGCATTATCATAAAACAGCAGGTAATAGCTTTTCATTTAACTTTTCTAATTATATTATATAAGTTTTTATGTGATAAATCTAATACCTTGATGATATGCCATCTGATACTTTTGAGGTATGAAAAAATACGCTAATAGCGTGTTTTTGTTTCTACAGTTTTTCTCCATTAGAAGCAATAACCTGTTTGTACCATTGATAAGAATCTTTACAATAACGCTGATAGCTGCCATGACCTAAATTATCGACATCGACATAGATAAAACCATAGCGTTTTTCAACATTTCCTGTTGATAAAGCAATCAGATCTATTGCACTCCATGGCATATAGCCAATGACTTCAACACCATCAGCAACAGCTTCTTTTAAAGCTTCTATATGTTTTTTCAGATAAAGAATACGATACTCATCATGAACTTTGCCGTCTTCCAGTTGATCATAAGCGCCTAAACCATTTTCAACGATCATTAAAGGCAACTGATAACGGTCATATAATTCATTAAGCACATATCTTAAGCCAACAGGGTCGATCTGCCAGCCAAATTCACTGGCTTTGAGATAGGGATTCTGCATTCCTTCCAGTAAATTACCCTGAACTTTTTTAGCGTTACGATCATGACCGGTGCAGTATGTCATATAGTAACTTAAAGCATAATAGTCTACCGTTCCCTGTAACAAAATGGCTTCATCATCGTCTTCCATCTGTATATGAATATGATGTTCTTTCAGGTAACGTCTGATATAAGATGGATATTTCCCTCTTACCATCACATCTGAACAGAACAGGTATTTTCTCTGATTGGTCTGCTGTGCCAGCAAAACATCATCAGGATGGCAAGTTAGTGGATAGTTGCACATTGTCGCAATCATGCAGCCAAAATGGAAATCAGGATTGATTTCTCTTCCCATTTTGACAGCCAGAGCACTGGCAACAAACTGATGATGCAATGCCTGGAAACGGATCTGTTCCGTATTTTTTTCACTAAAGATATCACTGTCGATCCCGCAGGCTGTCATGATTCCAAATGGAACTAAAGCACAGTTGATTTCATTAAATGTCATCCAGTATTTGACTTTGTGTGCGTAACGTTTGAATATCACCTGACAGTATTTTAAATAATGATCGATCATTTTTCTGCTGGCCCAGCCATTGATCGTTTTTGCAAGATGATAGGGAGGTTCGTAGTGCGAAATTGTCACTACAGGTTGTATATTATATTTTAATAATTCGTCAAATACATCATCATAAAATTTCAATCCTGCTTCATTTGGAGTATCATCATCACCATGAGGAAAAATACGGGTCCAGGCAATAGACATACGATAAGCTTTTAATCCCATTCCGGCAAACATGGCAATATCCTCTTTGTAATGATGGTAAAAGTCTGTAGCCACATGTGATCCATAGAATCTGCCTTCTACCACGCCATCGGTAACTTCACGACCTTTTTACCTAAAGCCTGAACATCAATAACACTGATTCCTTTTCCATCTTCATTCCAGCCTCCTTCTACCTGATTAGCAGCAGAAGAAGCGCCCCATAAAAAATCTTTATTTAACATTTAAAATCGCCTCATTTGATTGAATCGTTTTTACATTTTTAACTTGAATTGTCTGATAATCACGAGAATTTGTAACAATCACTGGTGTCGTACTGTCGATATCATGTTCTTTTAATACATTAAGATCAACTTTTAATAATGGCGTATTAGCTTTAACAAAATCACCTGCTTTAACAAAGGCTTCATAACCTTCACCATTAAGATTAACCGAATCAATACCTACATGGATCAGAATTTCTAAACCATCTACTCTTTTTAAACCAATGGCATGTTTAGTTGGGAATAATGCCACAACTTCTCCATCAAATGGAGCAACGACCTGACCATCTTCAGGAATGATTGCAAATCCTTTTCCCATGCTTTCGCTGGCAAAAGCAGCATCGTTAACTTCTGATAAAGGAATAACTTTTCCTGTCATTGGACTCTTGATAGCATCATTGTCACCATTTTCATCTTTATAGCCAAACATCCAGGTAATAACGGCAGTGAAAATGAAAGTAAAGATTGCTGAAATGATAGCCCAGGTAAATGATGAACCTTTACCAGCAAAAATTGGTAATGAAACAACACTTGGACTAACAAATGAATAAGCTGTAACTCCCATTAATCCGGCTAAGCAGCCACCAACTAATGAACCAATCAGCATCATAACGAATGGTTTTTTGAATCTTAAGTTAACACCATATAAAGCGGGTTCAGTAATACCAAACAGTGCTGAAACACTGGCACTTAAAGCTGTTCCTTTAACACCTTTATTTTTTGATTTCATAAATACCCCAAAAGCAGCTCCATCTTCAGCGATATTAGCAACCAAACCACTAGGTACCAGAACTGGGTCAAAGCCCTGTGTTGCAAACATCTGAATCATTAATGGAATCAATGCATTATGCATACCTGTTAATACCAGGAATGGGAAAATAACAGCATTTAAACCAACAGCGATCCATCCCCATTGATTCATGATATCACAGAATCCCTGGAAGTAATCTCCTAGAATGGCTCCTAAAGGTCCAACAGCAACCAGCATCACTGGCACCATCACTAAAATTGTGATCATTGGTCTTAAGAACACCTTAACAATGCTTGGGCTCACTTTTTCTGCAAAATTATTCACATATTTCATCACCCAGACACATAAAATAACTGGTAAAGCCTGAGCACTGTAACTTACAATATGTACTGGTAATGTTAAGAAACTGGTATAAGTTGCCCCATCAGCACCCATTGCTGAAAAGTTAGGATGTAATAAGATAGCTCCTAATACCATTCCAATAAATGGATCAGTATCCATTTTCTTGGCTGCAGTATAACCCACAAATAATGGCAAGAAATAAAATACTGAATCACCAACAAAACTTAAAATCTGATATGTAGAATTTTCTGCTGTTAATACTCCTAATGTCAGTAAAACAGCACATAATACCTTGATCATCCCACATCCGGCAATAACGGGAATGATAGGTGTAAAACAGCCAATAAACACATCTAAAACTTTA
This sequence comes from Thomasclavelia spiroformis, assembly GCA_016901755.1. Taxonomy (GTDB): domain Bacteria; phylum Bacillota_I; class Bacilli_A; order Erysipelotrichales; family Coprobacillaceae; genus Faecalibacillus; species Faecalibacillus spiroformis_A. Next base: position 79,818 of record JACJKV010000006.1, read on the forward strand.
TTCGCTGCTGACTTCAATGTCAGTTTTTCCTTAGGTTTGTTATCTGCCTGCTGGTCTTGCTGCAGATTAGTCAGACCCATAATTTCTTTATACACTTTATCAACTTGAGGTCCTACAACAACCTGAAACTGTCCACCAGAAAAATTAGCACCTCATTTTCCAGCTGACGATATTCGACCTGGGAAAAGATTCCCTGTTCTTCTTTCTTAACGGCCAGTTTTAAAAGTTTAGAAACAAGCAGTTCATAGTTATTATTATGGTCATGACAGGAATTGACATTAAATAAATATCTCTTACCATGAAACAGTTCTCTAAACTGATCTATATCGATGCGAAATACCAGCATGCATTCACCATTCATGTTCATAGCTGTTAAAGGATTAAAAACCATCACATCACGATAATACAGACGATATGTCTGATCTTCACTTTCTATTTCTGCCCAATTTTCCAGATTCAGAAAAAAAAATAATCTCGATTATTATTAAAATGATACTGTCCTTTTAAAACATTAAATGAAATAATATTTTTCATATCTGTCTCCTATATTTTTATCTTTGCGATAACTTTTTATATTTAGAAATGATGTCAAATCAGTTATGATTTTTGATATGTACCAGCTGTTCAAACAGTTCGACATTATCATAGACGACTACTGAAAGCGAATTGACAGCCCTGGTAACGATCTGATAAAGCATTGACAGATCATCATAAGCCGTATCTCTTTTTTTGGCTGTCAGTTTATGATTTTCATATTGAAAATGCCCATCCAGCACAAAAGCTACTTTTTCAAATTCCTGTCCTAGTACTTTATGTGCATTTTTAGTACTGATCTGATCAAATAAATCAAAGCAGTCCATTTTACTTAATGATGTTGTATAATTAATAAAGGTCCAGCCATTTTTCTGAAGATATTTTAAAAACATGATTGCATCATCTTCATTTTGAAAATAGCTTAATTTGATGGCATCATAGTTTTCTTTGATTTTTGCTTTATCTTTGAGATCAAACATATTTCTTATAAAACTGTAAATTTCTTTATTGCTGCGAACACCTGATGTTAAATGATATAAGCACTTTTTTTCAGCCATATATTTTTCAATTGTATAGTTGTTTTTTTCTGAAATGTTCAATACCTGTCGTGGATCACAGGATACGATAAGGGTTATGTTTTTTTCCTTTGCAAAAGTGATAATGCGTGACAGCTGACGAAAATCCAGTCGTTGTCCTTCATCAATAGCGATCACATGATAACGCTCATCCATGGCTTTTTCATACTGTTTGGCTGGAAAGATCTGCCAGCCCTGAGAATTTAAATAATGATGTCCATCATTAAGATTACCGCAATGTATGATAGCGGTATTCTGCAGTCCTTTTACGATATCATATAACAGCAGGGTTTTTCCGGTTCCCGGATCTCCCTGGATCAGCAATAACTGATATTTATCGTGCTTTTGACATTGTTTCATAATTTTCTTTTTTATTTCCAGCTGTTTATTAGTTAAAAAATACTGGTTATTAATAAACTGTGGTGACGCTGTTAACGGTGAAATCAGATATTTGCTGGGTTTGAACAGATCATTAATATCACCTTGAAATAAATGACACTGATACTTGAGATCATTTTTTAATGATGCAAAATCAGATACTATCAGTTCATCACCCACCTGGTAGAGTTTTTTATTTTCTAAAACAAAAGCATAAAACCTGATTTCTTTCCCTAGGGCATTTAAATAAAAACGGTTTTTGGCAATCTGACTGCTGATAATATCATCACTTTTATATATGCTTTTTATTTCAATATTGACTATATAGTTTTCACCAATTCGCAACAAATCAAATTCTTTACTGATATGAGGAATAATATAATTAATATAAAAATCACTATAAATTTCAAAATCATCAGTTCCTAACAGTTCACTCAGTTCAATCAAAGCTGATACTTCTTCTTTTTTCAGACCATATTCGGTTTTGGTAATCTGCTGATAATATGTTTTATAAGCATCTTCACCAGTATTTCTGATAACTGATACATAATTTAGTAAATTAATGGGATACATAACTCTTCTCCTCTCTATGATGAATATTGATTCATCATTTTCTTGCTGTAATCACCAATAATCTTGAATGATGATCAACCTGCTGGAGCAAGAAAAAGACAATTTTCCTGTTTCATGATTTGTTCACGGCATGAAAAGTACTTATATACAATCTATTTTAATTAAATATTTTATTAAAAACAATGTCGATTTTATTTTACTTTTACAAAACATTGCTGGTATAGTCATTGACATGTGATAAGCGATGATCAGGCAAAGTACCTGATAATGACTGAATATCGCTTTTTTCCATTAAATAAAGTATAATAAAGATAATATCAATAGAAATCAAAAGGAGAAACAAAGCATTGGAACATAAAAAATTAACCAAATATCTCATGATGACTTTCCTTATTTCCGAAATTGCCTGGGGTGGCCTGGCGCTGTTAACGAGCTTAAATATCATATCATTTACTCATCCCTTAGGCACGATCTTACATATTATCGGTGGCTTTGGCCCAACGATTGCTGCTTTCTTTATTTTAAAAGAAAAAGCTACGGTTAAAGACATATTAAAATCTATTTTTAGTTACAGAAAAAAATCGCTGATCTTTTTTTGGGGATTCTGCATTTTTGAAATACTGATAATAGGGCTATCATCTAGGCAATTCAATCCCCTGTTACCAGGCTATCTGATTCCTTTGATCTTTCTTCAGGCCATATTTATATATGGCGGTGAGGAAGAATTAGGATGGAGAGGTATTATGCAGCCTATATTAGAAAAAAAACTGAATTTCCCAACTGCAGCAATAATTACAGGAAGCGTATGGGGCATATGGCACATTCCACTTTGGTTTGTAAATGGTTCCTCCCAACAAAACATGCCCTTTCTCTTTTTCTTGGTTTTAGCGATTATCCTGAGCTTTTGGCTGGCTGTCATTTATAAAAAAACAGAATGTGTTTTTGCATGTAGCGTCTTTCATGGATTGACCAATACCCTGTTATCTGTTTTTGTCATTAAAGTAAATGCTTTACTAATAGCTGGGCTGCTGGCCATGCTTATATATTCATTCTATTTATGGTATAGCGAAGAAGTCAGATCATAAAAAAGACAATGGATCCAGCATTATACTGAAACACATTGTCTTTTTATATAATTAAATCTGACATTCTCCAACAATAAGATACATTGCTATTATTTTCACTACTGCATTCATAATTTAAAAATCCGGATATTCGATTATACTTTAACAATTTATCCATAAACATCTGTCGCGCTTTTGCGTTTACAGAAAATAGTGTTAGACAAAGCAATTATCTGACATAAGCACAAATCAAGCCAATTTGTTCATCTGTATTATTAATAATTTTATATCCAGAAACATTAGCAGGAATAATGAATGTTTCTGCATAATGAACTGTCAATGGCTCAAAACTTTGATCCAGGCTGGCAATGATACACGATGTTCCTTGAATAAGGTTCAGCATATGAAACTGCTGATGGTTATCAATTTCAACAAAGTCATTGACCCAATATCTTCTGGTTTCAATGAATTCCAGTTCATGCAATCCAGTACGTTCTTCAATATATCGTTCATCAGTATTTAATACTTCTACTCTATTGACTAATTGAGCTTTGACCCATGAAGTCGTACGGTCCCACTGAATGACTTTTGCCCCATGGTCAATATGGATCGGACGTGGTTTACCATCTAAACCTAATCTTCCCCAATCCCATAATTTAAATGTAAAACAATAAGGTGTTGCACTGATTTCTAAGACCATGGTATTTTTTCCTGAACAGTGTATTGTACCTGCAGGAATGAGAAAATGATCATGCTTTTTAGCAGGAAACTGATTAATATATTTCTGATCATCAAAGGGGATTCCCTGTTCTTGGGCAGCTTTTAAATCAGCAATCATTTCCTGAGAATCAATTCCTTCTTTTAAACCCAGATAAACTACCGCATCCTCTTTAGCATCCAGTATATAATAACTTTCATCCTGTGTATAAGCCATTCCAAACTGTCGATGAATATATTCTGTCAATGGATGCACCTGTAAAGACAGATTTTGTCCACCCATGGTATCTAAAAAATCAAATCGTATAGGAAATTCCGCACCAAATCTGGCATAAACCTTTGGGCCTAATAACTGCTTTGGCTGATAAAGAACCAGATCCATACATGGCAGTTCGATGACTTCATCATTAATACCTAATAAAAGCGAATTTTCTTCAGGAACGCCATCAAAGGCCCAGGCAAAATTACTTTCGTTACGATCAAGATCACATACTTCTTTCATCCATTGTCCACCCCATATACCTGGATCAAAGTATGGTACTGTACGAAATGGCTGATTAACGGTTTGTTTGAGTCCCTGTCTGATAACCGATCCAGAAATCAGTTTCCCTTCATCACTATGAGTATCCAAAAAATAATTGATCTTTTCAAAGATGGAAATTTTATGTTTGTCAGCAATCCTCCATTCAAAAAAATAACCTCTTTTTATTTTTCTTAATGTATCTTCATGATGATTGCTGCAATAACAGTTGGCCATACCTTTACGATAACGTTTCTGAATTTCCCATCTTGACAGATCCAGATAAATCAGTTTATCACCAGGATGCAATAAAGATGCTCCAAAACCAAAAATAATAACTAATCCTTTAGCTTGTTTAATAATCTTTTTGGCTTTTTCCAGTTTATCCATATCAATGAAATCAACGATATCTCCATAGTACATTTTGCCAAAAATACGATCATCAGTTAATATATACTTAATTTGTTCGTTGATCGTATTCTCATCTTTAAACAGATCTTTCATATCAATGAGAACCTGTGGATTTAAATCCTGGATATATGACAGTATGTTTCGATCATCTACCCCAGGATACATATCAAAAACAATAATGTGATCATTTTTGATTTCATTTTTTAAATATGAAATGATTCTGTTCCAACCCTTAATCACTGAATCATTAACATTTTGAATTTGTATAATTGGATTTTTATTATATTTGCTCATAAATAATACCCTTTGCTTTCTTTTGATTTTATTATATAGATAATCAGAAATAACATATAAAATATTCTATATGAGAAAATTTATAAATATAAATTCTATCGAATTAAATCATCATAAGCATTAATAACAAATGATGATCAAACTGATATTTTAAAAACTAATAACAGGCTAGATTTAATGAATCGTTCAAAGCAGCTAATACAATATCGATATAGGGTGGTTTTCCTTCCTGATTTCAGGCAATCTTATCAGCAAGAAAAACAGCTTTATCATAATCGTTAGCATCTTTTTTCAATGTCGTATGACATTGGATGGCTGATAGAATATCTTGATCTTTAATATCAAATTCTTCATTGGCAATAATCGTTGATATTCTTTGATGTAATAAAAAATGATATTTTTCTTCAGCTGGATCAAGATAAAAATGTTTCTTTACTGCCAGGTCATACATCATATCTGGAGTCATAATCGCACTGATATCATGTAGCAAACTTGCTAAAATACACTTTTTTCTATCTAAATAATATTTTTCAGAAAAATTAGAAGCAACTTTTGCGACATTTGTGACATGTTGATATGTCTTTTCCTTCATTAACATGAAAACATTCAAATTGTACCATATCTATTTCCTCCTGACTTTCCGCATATATACATAATAATATGATAAAATATTTATTTGATATTTTTCTATCATTTAACCCCAAAGCACATTAAGTAAATCACCATATGACTAGCCTTTGATCAGTTAACATATCAACGCCATACATCTAATCATTTCATTTTCTTTTCAAAGCGAAAAAACGCATCAGTTCCCGGTACCATTTCGCCATTAGCATCTTCTGGGCAAAATATGTTGGGATCTGTATGATATTTATTAAAAAATTCAACGATATGAAATCCACACTTATTAACATAAAAGTGAATATTTCGTTGTTCAAAATATGGGGTTATGGTCTCCCAGACCACTGTATCTGGATACTTGGCTTCAATGGCCTGCCAGGCAGCCAAACCTAAGCCATGACTATGACATTCAGGTGAGATAAAGAATAATTCTAATGAATTATGCTGTGTATTTTTATCAATTATAAGCATTGCTCCACCTACACATTTGCCATCAGCCATAATGTTATAGGTTTTAGATCCTGTTTTTTGAAACGATGATAATACTTCCTGTGTTGATGGAATGGGCTCGTCGAATCCAAATTTTTCTTTAACAGCAATCGCAAATGCTTCCTGTATTTTTGTTGTAAACTGTGGCAGTTCATCTAAACCTATCGGCTGTAATTCTATATTTTCTTTATTGATCATGATCATATTCCTTTCCATTATTAATTAACTTAAATTGGGTGGTGATTCGCTTGTTCAATATACATCATTTTACGAAATCACGATACTTCTTTGACATAGCATTTTTATAAGTATGGTTTTCCATCACTAATAGCATAAAATAAGACAAAAGCATTTTTGGTACGATCGACTGTAATTATCTGTCATCTTCCTTTTTCTCTGTTAGATTGGATATCGTTGTTACCAATTATCTATAAAAAATCACTACAAACAATTTTGCAGTGATTTATAAAATATAATTCAGATAAATTTGACGGCTGTTCCATAAGCCATGATTTCGGCAGCACCTTGAGTCACTTCTGATGAAGCATAGCGCATACATACAATCGCATCAGCATGTAACTTTTCAGCCTTTTCAATCATTCTGCTGGTCGCTAATTTTCTGGCGTCATTCATCATTTCATTATAAGATGTCAATTCACCACCAACCAGTGTTTTTAAGCCACTTAAGAGATCTTTACCTAAATGGACAGATTGAATCGTATTTCCTTCAACCATTCCAATAATCTCATAGTCTTTATGAGGAATACTTTCTGTTGTTGTCAAGATCATATCAATACCTCCTGTTTACCTTAATTTTAACATAAGCAAATATTATCAGTGATATAAAATAACAATTATCATAATAAATTCAAAAACATTTCAAAATAATAAAAGCTAATAAAACTTAATTTGATTGACCACGTAATACAGGGGGGCATTATTTCTTTGTAAAAAATACAAATATTGATTTAGAGTCCAATATAACGTATTGTAAACACGATTTTTCAAATCATTATC
>JACJKV010000051.1 GCA_016901755.1 Thomasclavelia spiroformis
TCTTCACACCAAAGTATAGACGAAAAGTGATCTACAATCAACTGAGAAATGACATAGGAGAAATATTGAGAACCCTGTGTCGATACCAGGGGGTAGAAATTATAGAAGGACATCTGATGAGCGACCATGTTCATATGCTAGTCATGATTCCGCCAAAGAAGAGTGTATCGGCTTTTATGAGTTTCTAATACTACGAGTTTATACGCGTGATGATGTTGTATGATTTATTTGGGTGTTTTATTTTTTTGATCTTTTGCAACGAATATTATATATATTTCGTTGCATTTACTAAGGATAATATTTTATTATGCGAATGTGACATTGTACATAATAGTGTTTTGTATTTGAAAGGTGATAAATACATACAAGTTAGAAAATAGATAATGATAAGAATATTCAACAAATTGATGTTGATTTATATAAATAAGTATAGTGTTAAAATTCTTAGAAATATATATGTAATAGGAGTATATGATGTTATCAAATAAGAAAACCTTGAGTACAAATAAGCATTTATGTGTTTATTTTATAAGATGTTAATATTGTCAAGCTCGTAGAATTTTCACAACAATGAAGTTGATTGCTGATTTTGAGATAAATTGATAGATTATCATGTTAAGAGACATTATATAATCGCATATTTCTGGATACGCTATTAAGATGTAAATATAACATATTTGAATATGAAGTATTCATATTATATGTATAATTTTTAAAGATTAAAACTTTTATTATTGACAAGTATTTCAAATAAGTTAACTTTAATATAGATAAAAATCCTAATTTTAGTGCAGATAAGAATATATTTCAACAGATTCATAATCTCCCAACTTTCAGGAGGGATTTGTTAATTTCATTACAAAAATAATTACCATACATAATTAACAAAATTAATGTATTTATCAGTATCCTCCATCTATTTTAATACCAAGTTTAATACCAAGTCAAAAATAATATAATTATAGTTATAAAGGGAGGGTAGAAAATGAAAAGAAAAATATTAAGTTTGATACTGGTATTGAGCATGGTAACTGGTATGGCCTTTTTTTCAAAAGCAAAAGTATCTGCTGAAGGTAATGAACTAAATCCAGATACCAAAATTATTATTGAAGCCTACAACGGGGAAAATAAACCTGGAGAAAGTGGTGGAGCAGATGTTCATATTAGTATGCAAAGTACTTCGGGAGATCAATTGAATTTAGCTAATTATTCATTGATTGTTGAAAGATTAACCGTTGATTCTGACATCATTCTTTATGATACAGATCTTTCAGGAATATTAAAAAATGAGAAAACAATATATACAACAGTAGTATATGAAATACCTGAAAATTTAAAAAGTAATAGTCTAAAATACAAAGTAAAACTAGTAGAAAAAAATAATATTGAAAATGTATTAGCTGTATCTAATGAAGCAGGGATTTATCCATATGAAATTAATAATGGTGTATTGAAATATTATGATTCTACAATGGGTGAAAAATATCTGATGACAGTTGATGCCGACGACAATGTGTTATATTGGGATATTCCACCAGGATATACATCCACTTCTGTTGTCAATAATAATATAATTGATTATTATATGGATCCGAAAAATCCAACCCTAGTTAACTTTTCAACTAAGCCATATTGTCAGGTGGAAAAAGTAGAAGTGATACCAGCAAATGCCGGAACAGCAACTGTGACAGATAATGAATCAGGTGAAAATTATATGATTCAATTAACAGCACCGGCCACTGTAAAAGCTACTACTTTGTCTGCAACTCAAGCAAAAAAATGGAATGATATACCTATTCTTTTTGTGGCTTACCTTGAATTTGCAGGCAGAATTCGTGGTGATGGAGTCAATGATCGTTTCTTTACTGAAACAGCATTACCAGAAGATATTGCGGTTGGAACCATAATGTATTTATATGGTTGGGACGAAATAGAATATAATAGTGATGGTGTTGCAGAAGTAGATTATGAAAAATTTGTTAATTTAGCATCAATGTATTTTAATAATGTACCTAGTTTAAAAAATGTGAATATAGAAAATGTCATGTACTACGATCAAGAGCGTGATAAAATGGTATTGTCTTTCTTTAGTAATAATATTTATAATCCATCATTAACTACACAGACTGTAGATGTAATAAATTTAGGACAGGAAAGATATGCAATTCATTTTAAACTGTCAAAAGATGATATTGAAAATTCAAATCCTGATATGGAAGATATTAATGATTATACAGAATGTACTCTTGTTATTGAAAATAATGGATATGATGAATGGAAATATGTATCTTTTGAAAAAGGATTCACACATAGTTCTGAAGGTGTTCCAGAAGTTCCAAACCCAGAACCAGGTGATCAGCCAGAAACTGATGATCTGACAGAAGTAGAACAGATTCAGCAGGCTCCTGCAGGAAGCAGTGTCAATGTTGAAATGAAGGATACAACAGTTGTAGACAAAGATATCTTAACAGCAGCTAAAGGAAAAGATGTTGATGTTGTCTTAGAAATGGATGGCTATAGCTGGATCATTAATGGAAAAGATATCGATGAAGTTAAAAATGTTGATCTGAAAGTAATCTTGGATACAAAAAATATCCCAGAAGAAAAGATTTCAGCTTTAGCTGGAGATAAGCAAACAAAACAGCTGACATTGGCCTATGATGGTGAATTTGGATTTACAGATCAACTAAATATCAATGTAGGTAAAGACTATGCCAAACAGTATGGAAATCTATACTGGTATAATAAAGATAAGCTGACATTTATAGATGCCGGAATGGTTGATGAAAACGGAAATCTGTCACTGACATTTACACATGCATCAGATTATGTCATCGTATTTGATAAAGAAGCCCATGATAAAAAAGCAGAATCTTCGACAAAAACAGGAGATGCTACAACGATGATGGCATATGCAGTGCCAATGGGATTATCAGTTTTAGGTTTATTATTACTTAAAAAAAGATACAATAACTAAATAATTAAGGTGTTGTAACGAAATAAATATTTCATAAAAAAGCTCAGTCAAAAAGGACAATGAGATCAGATGATGATTCTCATTGTCCTTTTTGGTATAATTAGATTATGGAAACCATCACATTTACACAATCTAATTACAATGATAATTATAACGCATTTCAGTTATCTTTGCCACTGGATTTGGGAATAAAAATT
>JACJKV010000052.1 GCA_016901755.1 Thomasclavelia spiroformis
CCCATTCCAGATCATCCTGTCCGTTCTTTTCCGTCCATGTTGGCAGTTTCACCTTTGTGACTTTTGTATCGCTTCTGATCGTGCATGTTACTGTGTATCCTTTTCTTGTGATATTCGTTGTCTTTACGTCTTTAATGATAACATACGACAAATCATTTCCTTTATTAACAATATTTATATATTGTCCACTTACATATGCTCTATTATCGAAATCAAACGTACCATCACTATTTGGTAATTCATTTTGTATTTGATAAAATCCATTTTCTCCTGTTTTATTAGTTATTAAAAATGCATATGATGGATTTTTAATAGTTGTATAATATGAAGTTGCAGTTATACTAGATCCAGCTCTGACATTTAATGTTGTAAAAGTCGTTCCCGTAGCATCTTTAATACCAATATTGTAATAATTTTTATCTGCATTTGAAATTCCTGCATCCATATTGGCAGCAATACTTGCACATTTTTCTCCTTCATAAGGATCAGATGAATATTTTCCAAAGATTCCGCTACCTTTATCCCCAAAATATCCTCCTCTAAATAAAGAAGTATACTTTGGATTCAAATATCTCAAAGACATCCAATTAGCACTAAAATCATAAATACAATTTTCTACAGATGGATAAGTGTCGGCATTGGCAGAAGGGTTATTATCTGTTGCATTTAACCCAAATAAGTTGTTTTTATTTTGGGCAATAGAACTTTTTCCCCAACCTGATTCTAATGCAGCAAAACTTGCAGCTAATAATGCATTAACACCATATTGATTCTGGTATTTCACAAAATAATCACCTGTATTATTCAATTTTGATGTAGATGAATTCGCTTTATTATTTAAATATGTCGTAATTTGACTTCCAGTATAATTTGTTTTACTTCTTAATGGCAAATACTGAAAATAATTATAATAAGGATTATTTGGATTTACTGAATTGGTTCTTACATTATTTTTATAATCATTAATCATCACATTATAATCAGCATAAAAATAATGTCCATCATAACTGTAATATTCTGTATTCTTTTTTAAATAAGATGGTCCCACTCCAACATAGTTTTTATTTCCCTCATTACCAGTTGCATTGACATTATTGGAGATATAATGATACAGCTTTCCCGAAGAATTTACTTCATAGTTACTAGCATAATATGTACCTTGGGTTACTACTTCAACCAAATTCGGATCAACTAAACCTACAACACCTGATATCATAAATTTTACTTTTCCATTTTCCATTCCTAAATAAGCCGCATCAGCTGCACTTGCTTTGGATAAATATCCTGCTTGCCCTGTATTAACATCAATATAACTTGTTGTTATTCCTGCTTTATTACAGTTAAAATTTACCATATTTGCTGTGGTAACAACTCTTGCATATGGATTAAACTCTTCACCAGTTGTTCCATCATACACATCAACTGTAGTTATATTTCCATTTTCATCAACATATGATGTTTGTCCAATAACTTCTTTTTGTGTATCTTCATTAGAAACAGTATCATAATCAAAATTATCTACTTCTTCATTATTTGAATTAGAATTTTCTGTACTTTGTGTCTGAACATCGATAGTTTCTTCACTATTTATATTTTCCTTTTCTAAATTGGATTCAGTATTAATTAGTTTATCTTCATCCTTTATATTTTCTATTGCATAAACATTGGCTGCATTACCAATAGTTAAACCACATGTAATTGATAATATTCCTAATATATTAGACTTTTTCTTCATTTTTTCCTCCTTAAAATTCCGTTTAAAGTATACAAAAAGAACAATAATATTGCAAGCAAGCACATGATTTCACAAATATTACTGTTCTTAATAATTAAATTTTATATTAAAATTAATATTTACCTGTAAACAACAACTTTGGTTCCTATTGAACAGTTATCATAAATCCATTTAGCGTGATTAACATCTAACCTTACACATCCATGAGATAAATCCATTCCTAATCTGCCATCCATGATTCGTTGTGGTGTTGGATCTTGATAATATAAAACTGAATGAAAACCATAACCACCCTTAAACGGTGAAAAATAGAAACATCTAGAAGAACCAGAATCAAAGTATTTACGTTTCATATAAATAGAAAATTCTCCAGTAATTGTCGGCGTGCTTGGTGCTCCAACTGTACAAACATAACTTTGAATATTAATCCAATTTTGATAACCACCACTATAGATTCCTACTCTATGATTAGTTAAATCAACAAGAATTAATTTATCTGTACTACTCCAATAATTTTGTGCCTTTAAATCCATTCCAGTGAGCATATCAGATTGTAAAACATTAAAATTACATTTTGTAATAAACAATTCCTTATCATCTATTAAAACATATACATGTGCCGAATAAATACCTGCATCTTTATGATTTATTGTAGTTACTGTGGCAGACCACACTTCGTTACCTACATATGAAGCATTATACCAAACTAAATCGTCTTGTCCATTTGCTTCACTCCATACTGGAATTTTGACTTGCTGAAAATTTCCATTATTTGGATTAATAACGTTTACCGTATATTTTCCTAATCCCATTCTTTCTACGTACATATAATTTGATACAGAAATATACTGATAGGATCTATTAACGTAATGTTTTATATCATTTATCAATACTGCATAAATATCAATCGTGTAATTACCTACATGATGATTATGATTAGCTATATCAAAAACGATTTGGTAAGTGTTTTGATCAATTTTACTTGCCTCATACCAAAATAAATCATTTTGATTATCATCTCTCCATACCGGAACTTCTATTTTAGAAACCAATTCAGGAGTATTAGTTTTCAAAATTATTGTAAACTGCCCATTTTTATCATTTTTTATTAAAGAATCAACCTTCACTTCCGCTTTTTTTTCTATAACAAAGTTTGTTTTACAAATAATAGTTATTTCCCCATCATTTTTAACCATATAGCAGTGTACCTGATACTGACCTGCTGTCCTGTGATCGCTAATCTTTACCGTATAGCTGTAGTTCCCGGCTTCATCTTTAGCCGCTGTATACCATTTCAGATCATCCTGTCCGCCTTCATCGCTCCATACTGCAAACTGTATTTCCTTCC
>JACJKV010000053.1 GCA_016901755.1 Thomasclavelia spiroformis
TTTAATATTTTTGTAGCTTGTTTACTTAGTGGAGTCGCACGATATTTTCTTCCTTTACCAAGAATCTTTATATCACAGACATCTTTATTGAATCTTAGATCTTTTAATTTAAGACTTAGTAATTCATCACAGCGACAACCAGTATCGTATAATATAGTCATAAGACAACAATCTCTTCTACCTTTTTTCTTATTAACATCTGGCTGGGAAAGAATAGCATGCACCTGTTCTATTGACAGTTCTTCTTTCAACTGATTTTTTTCTGTTTTCATTGGAGTGATGTCCTGTATTTTTGAATAATTCAAAGGATCTATATGTCCGTTTCTGCATAAATATCCACAGAAAGTTTTTAATTCGCTTAATCGCTTATTGATTGTTGTATTTTTATTTTTATTACTTTCGCTTAGCCACTTCATGAATAATATGATATTTTCAGAAGAAAAATCATCAACTGTAGTTTTCCAGATGTCTTTATCCCTTTCGATTTTTAGAAATTTAAAATATACGCTGAACATATCTTTATAAGATTTAATCGTATTCGGTTGTCGTCTTTTATATTCGATCAGATAAGTGTTCAAAAAATCATTGCATTCTTGAGCTATTAGTCTGGTCGCTTTGCTTATTTTTAATTCACTCATATATCATCGTCCCATTTCGGATAGATTGATTCAAAAAGATCACAATCAATCTTAGCCGCCTTTCTTAAATGTTCAGGTAGCAAATGTATGTAATAGAGCGTATGACTGATATCTGTATGGCCCATATAGACTGATAGATATGGTATCAGCAATGTAATATCTTCATTATTATTTATCCATCTTATTAAATTTTCAGTAGCAAACATGTGTCTGAAGCAATATGATCTAAAATTTGGCTTATTAAATCCTGTTTTCTTTTTAAAATGCTTGATACAGTAATATAAATCATCTGACGTATATCCTTTTCCATCTGGCTTATCAAAAAAATAATCATGATAAAGCGATACGTGAAGCTTCATATAACGTTGACAAAGATCAAGCATATCTGACGACATGATGATATGCCTGTCTCTATATGTTTTTGTTTTTCTTATATAAATATCGCCAAAAGCAAGATCAACATCGATAGTCTTCAGATTCAATACTTCCTGAGGTCTCATGCCACAACAATACATCATTCTATATAAAACTGGGAAAACAACTTTTCTATTAGCTCTTCGTTCATACAGATCCTTATCACTATAGGAATCAAGATGATCGAAGAACATCTTAAGCTCCTTATCATTTAAAAGATAGGGTATGAATTCAGTCCTTTTTTTCCAATAAGTATAATCTTTATCAGGAATATAAGCTTTGCGTCCTGTTTGATTGATGTATTTAGAAAATGTACGTATTTCAGCAATAGCATTTGCATATGTGTTATGATTATTATGAGGGTGAAGTTTCAAGTATTCTTGTAGCATTTCTTCGGTAACTTCCTCCTCGTTCCCATAGTTTGAATAAAGAAATTGAGCATATCTTTTTGCATAATTCATAGCATAGCCTGCATATCCTGTACCTATTCGAAATTTAATGAATGATTCAAAATCATCAAGGATCATCTTGTTTGTCTTCAAAATAGACACCTCCTTCAATTTGAATTTTTTGAAAATCCAAGGCACATTTCATCACTTTAAATCTATCATAGGACATATAGCGATCATCACTATAAAAGGAAGTATGACCCAGCATCTGAGAAGCAGTTTTAGAATCAACATTACTGTTTACGAGCTTGGTTGCAAACATTCTCCTTATGGAATGAAGTCCTTGATATTTTTTCACTTCTACATTCAAGATTTTTTTTGAATAATCTTGAATTTGTTTGGTTATAGTAGCATGATTCTTCATAGGGCGAATAGGTGATGTCAAGGTCATAAAAATATAATCATTATCCTGTGGATCAATAGGTTTTTTTCGATAATTGATGATATATTTTCCTAATAGGTTCAAAGCTTTATTGGGGATTGGTAAAACCACAGGAATTTGAGTTTTTGATTGTGTAAACATCAGGAATTGTCTATCCCAGTCAATATTCTGAAATTTCAAGTTAACAGCGTCGCATCCTCTTATGCCTGTAAAAGCAGTCAAGCCAACAAAAGCAGCAAAGCGTGAACCGCCAGCACTATTAAGATTCAAAGCATATTCGATCAATTTAGAAATCTGGTCAGGATCAAAAGGTTCAATTAAACTTTCGTTTCTTCTAGCTTTTATATGTTCAAGATTTAAATTTAAGTGAGCTATTTCACAGGATTTAAGATATCTGGTAATCAGATCCAAAGCTTTAATAAAATATCTGATATCTTTGTGCATCTGCTGATGATCAAAAATGATCTGAATTATTATTTCATCAGTTAAAGATTCTAATACGATATTCTTTTCTTCCAAATAGCAAAAAAACTTTCTTAAAGAAGCAATAATATATTGGCTAACATTGATCGAAGATGACTGAGCAAATGTACAAATTTTTTCAATCATAAAAAGATTTTCTTCACTGGGATTATATTTATATAGGGATTTTCGTCTATAATGACTCTTCGGCTCTAATCCTTTAGAAATATCCAACAATATCCTGAGCCATCTTATTCTCGAATTAAATGTGGAGCGAGATAATTGAGAGTTTTCATACATAGATGTATACTCATCAATAAGATGAATAATGATTTTAGAATCAAATTCTTTTTTATCAGTAAATAATGGAAGTAACTTATTTTTGTAGAATAATTTAGATGTATATATCCATTTTTCTGAAAATTGATCCTTTTCTATAAAAGCCATAGCTCTATCAACAACCTCATCTATCGTCATAATTTCACCTCCTTTCTACTATCATTTTAACAAAAAAAGATTCCGACATTTTAATCGGTTCATATCAAAAAAGACCAATTATCATCAAAGATAGTTGGTCTTATGTTTTTATTTATCGGAATCTTTAGAAAGTCGGGATATTG
>JACJKV010000054.1 GCA_016901755.1 Thomasclavelia spiroformis
GATAATGATTTGAAAAATCGTGTTTACAATACGTTATATTGGACTCTAAATCAATATTTGTATTTTTTACAAAGAAATAATGCCCCCCTGTATTACGTGGTCAATCAAAAATATTTTCATTTCATTTCTTTTTTAATATAAATTTTATACCCAAAATGTATGTTGACTTTCACTTTTGCATAAACCTGTCTTTAGAAGTTTTTATATAAAACATGGTGAGAAAAATACTGGGTCACAGTTTGTAGCCCAGTATTTTTTGATATTGTTTTTCGCTTAATATGGCATTTTTTAGTGGCAATTGTGTCTTATCTGTAAGCATGTCGATAAACTCCGATTTTGTTGCCATGTTGATATATTTTTTTCCATAAACAGTAAAATAGTAGTTCCTCATAAATTTGAAAATGTCCTGATATGAACACCTGTCTTCCAGTTCATAAATCTGTAACAGGCGAACCAGTAATGTTGATAAGTAACATATTAAAAAATGTCCATAAATTGTTTCTTTGTTTTTTAAATAGACTGGTCTTGCATCAAGCTCGGATTTCATAATTCTAAAACTTTCTTCTATTCTCCACAGATTATGATAGACTGAGTAGATTTCTTCCTGGGATAAATGAATCTCAGATGTCACAAGAAGATTGTATCCGCATAACGCTTTATCTTTTTCTATTTTTTCTTTATTGACGGCCGCATTCGCTTTTGTACCATCTCTTCCTTTAAAGTCAACATATTTTGAACATTCCCCATATTCCTCTCTTTTGGCTTTGGACAAACAAAGACTGTATGCTTTATGTTCCAGTTTTTCTATTTCCAGCAGCTGTTTTCGTGCAAGTTTTAGATTATATGTAGCAACACGCTTTTCTGTGATCGTAAATTTTATCTTCTTATTGGAATCGTTAAGAAATGAATAGGAAAAATCATCGATACTTTCCTTTGCTTTATAAAGAACGTGTCCATTATGATCTTTTATTTCCCTGTAGTCGTTATCAAGCAGCAGCCATGTCTTTTCAGTTTCAGGCAACTGCCTGCATGATTTTGAAAAAAGATAACCATCATGATGTTTTAAAGCTTCATAGATATTTCTTGCACAGTTAAGACCTTTATCCGCAACCTGAACAGTCCTGCCATTGATTTCATTCTGTTTTTTTAATTCATCAATGACCTGTCTTATCTGAGGTTTTTCGCTTTCGTTACCAGGAAACAGCTTAAGACCAACAGGAATTTGCCTGGCATCAAGAAGCAGACCTAAACCAAGAAGAGGTTCTTTTCTGTTTTCTTTAGAAGGACCTTTTTTGCGTATATCATCTTCTTTATCAATTTCAAAGTAAAAATTCGTACAGTCAAAATAACCGACAGAAGGATGAAGACCGTATTTTTCATTCGTAAGCTTTGAAAAGATTTCCACGATCTTTTCGTAATTATCGCCAAAATAACTTAATCCTTCAAGAAGCTGATCATAAGAAAAGCAGCAGGGACTTTCAAGATAAGGGATCACCTCAAAATAGGTTTTATATTTGCTGCAGGGTTTTAATATACGTGCATAAATAAGAGCTGATAAAACATCAAACAGCTTAAAATGATAAGAACGTGTCAAATCATAGATATTAAAGATAGATTCCACATCCAGCTTCGACAGGATACTTTTTACTAAAAAGTGTCCAGCATATTTATAAGGAGCAGTATCACTGATTTCTAATGCATCTTTTTGACGGGCTTCATAATTTAATGTCCTTACTTTATCTTCAAGATAAGCAATAGGGTCACTAATGCCCTGATCAATAAGTGCCTGTCCAGTACCAAAAGATTCATAGGTTGAATGAACAGTCTGTTTTCTTTCGCTGTCATAGTAGCTGTTAACGATAGAAAGATAGAGTTTATCTTTTTTTCTGTTTTTCTTTAAAAAGTAAGCCATAAATAACCACCTCAAATACACTCACCATACTCACCATAAATATTATAACATAAAAGAAAATAAAAAAATAGTAAAAAAAAGAGAAAACACTGATAAAATCAATGTTTTCTCTATATCACTACCTTATAAACTTCCAAACTTTCATGGTGAGAACTTCTAAAGACGGGTATGGACAAATTGGTTTCACTTCGCTCCTTCATACCTGGGGCTCTAATCTTTGGATCCATCCTTACGTCCACATGATCGTTAAATATTTTCATTTCATTTCTTTTTTAATATAAATTTTATACCCAAAATGTATGTTGACTTTCACTTTTGCATAAACTATAATGTAAGTGAAAAGAGGAACAGCCGATAAGCGGTTATGCCTTGGATTTACGAATTTTAATAACTACCTCGCTCGCCAAAGTCAGAGGTAGTTTTTTTTGTTTACTTTTATAACTTCAAGGAGTAGCTTCACAATGATTGATAGAATTCCTATCATTATAGATAGCATTTCAAAATCGCTCATGTCCATCATCTCCATCTCCACAAATTTCTCTTTCGAGTTATCTATATCAACAGAGTTTCCGACGCTCTAATCACTCAAATTTTTCTCCTGGACTTCATCTTTGATGAAGCAAACCCATATATATGTTACAATCATTTTCAATTTTAATCAAGCATATCTCTAATTCTCATATCATTAATTTGTTACTATTCAGGGGATATAGAAAAAGAACTGTAAGCGTCAAATCATAAGCACCAAATTAATAAACAGGATGTTAACCTAACTTAGGTAAAAACATCCTGTTTTATGTTCTCAACGACAAAAAGAACATATCACTATGCTTTTTTGTTTTTATATAATTCTTGTGGTAATGTCTTTGACCATGGC
>JACJKV010000055.1 GCA_016901755.1 Thomasclavelia spiroformis
AAAAAAAGGAACTGGCAGCGTGCTATTTTCGCACAGTGTACTATCGTCGCCGCTATGATGCTTAACTTCTGTGTTCGGTATGGGTACAGGTGTGTCCATCATGCCATTGCTACCAGATCCTTCAGTGTCTCAAGGACACTCAAAACCGGACAGTAAGTTTCTCTTTTCCTTCTTTCAGGCTCGCTTGCCTCTTCGGTCAAGCCCTCGACCTATTAGTATCAGTCCGCTCAACATGTCACCATGCTTGCACTCCTGACCTATCTACCATATCGTCTTTATGGGGTCTTACTTGCCTTTGCAACGGGAAATCTCATCTTGAAGTGGGTTTCACACTTAGATGCCTTCAGCGTTTATCCCTTCCGCATTTGGCTACCCAGCTATGCAACTGGCGTCACAACTGGTCCACCATTGATGCGTCCATCCCGGTCCTCTCGTACTGAGGACAGATCTTCTCAAATTTCCTGCGCCCACGACAGATAGGGACCGAACTGTCTCACGACGTTCTGAACCCAGCTCGCGTACCGCTTTAATGGGCGAACAGCCCAACCCTTGGAACCGACTTCAGCTCCAGGATGCGATGAGCCGACATCGAGGTGCCAAACCTCCCCGTCGATGTGAACTCTTGGGGGAGATCAGCCTGTTATCCCCAGGGTAGCTTTTATCCGTTGAGCGACGGCCTTTCCATTCAGCACCGCCGGATCACTAAGCCCGACTTTCGTCCCTGCTCGACCTGTTTGTCTCGCAGTCAGACACCCTTTTGCCTTTGCACTCTGCGCTTGGTTTCCATCCAAGCTGAGGGTATCTTTGGGCGCCTCCGTTACTCTTTGGGAGGCGACCGCCCCAGTCAAACTGCCCGACTGACACTGTCCCGTCGGCGGTTTTACCGTCCGGTTAGAAACCCGATACAACAAGGGTAGTATCCCAACGTCGGCTCCTCAGATACTGGCGTACCTGTATCTTCGCCTCCTACCTATCCTGTACATGTTGCATCAGATCCCAATATCAGCCTGCAGTGAAGCTCCATGGGGTCTTTCCGTCTAGTCGCGGGTAACCTGCATCTTCACAGGTACTAAGACTTCACCGAGTCTACAGCTGAGACAGCGCCCAAATCGTTACGCCTTTCGTGCGGGTCAGAACTTACCTGACAAGGAATTTCGCTACCTTAGGACCGTTATAGTTACGGCCGCCGTTTACTGGGGCTTCGGTTCATGGCTTCGCTTGCGCTGACCACTCCCCTTAACCTTCCAGCACCGGGCAGGCGTCACCCCCTATACGTCGCCTTGCGGCTTAGCAGAGAGCTGTGTTTTTGGTAAACAGTCGCTTGGGCCGTTTTTCTGCGGCTCATTTTACTGAGCACTCCTTCTCCCGAAGTTACGGAGTCATTTTGCAGAGTTCCTTAGCTATAGTTCTCTCGCTCACCTTAGGATTCTCTCCTCACCCATGTGTGTCCATTTTCGGTACGGGTCGAACAGCCTTGAGTTAGAAGCTTTTCTTGGAAGCTAGCGTCGGCTCCTTCCGTACTCGCCGTAGCTTTCCGTTCGCATCACGTCTTCGCCTTGCGGATGGTGGATTTGCCTGCCATCCGGCTACCTCGCTTGCACCCACTCTTCCGGCCGTGGGCTCACCTAGCTCTCTCCGTCACTCCTTCACAGCTGCTCAAGTACAGGAATCTCTGCCTGTTGTCCATCGGCTACGCCTTTCGGCCTCGCCTTAGGTCCCGACTTACCCAGAGCGGACGAACCTTCCTCTGGAAACCTTGGGTTTTCGGTGCGTGGGATTCTCACCCACGTTCCGCTACTCACACCGGCATTCTCTCTTCCATGCTCTCCACACCTCCTTCCGGTGATGCTTCTTCGTACATGGAACGCTCCCCTACCATCCCTTGGGATCCATAGCTTCGGTAGTATGCTTAGCCCCGGTATATTATCGGCGCAGAGTCATTCGACTAGTGAGCTGTTACGCACTCTTTAAAGGATGGCTGCTTCTGAGCCAACCTCCTAGTTGTCTGGACATCTCCACATCCTTTTCCACTTAGCATACATTTGGGGACCTTAGCTGATGGTCTGGGCTGTTTCCCTCTTGACAGTGGACCTTATCACCCGCTGTCTGACTGCCGCACATGTTTCCATGACATTCGGAGTTTGATTATGTTCAGTACCCCTAGATGGGGCCATCACATATTCAGTGCTCTACCTTCATGCAACTTCGTGCGACGCTAGCCCTAAAGCTATTTCGGGGAGAACCAGCTATCTCCGGGTTCGATTGGAATTTCACCTCTAGCCACAACTCATCCGCCAACGTTTCAACGGGGGTCGGTTCGGTCCTCCATCGGGTTTTACCCCAACTTCAACCTGGTCATGGCTAGATCACCCGGTTTCGGGTCTACGACATGCAACTTGCGCCCTCTTAAGACTCGCTTTCGCTTCGGCTCCGCATATCCTGCTTAACCTCGCTCCATATCGTAACTCGCCGGTTCATTCTACAAAAGGCACGCCATCACCCTTTAACGGGCTCTGACTTCTTGTAGGCATATGGTTTCAGGTTCTCTTTCACTCCCCTCCCGGGGTCCTTTTCACCTTTCCCTCACGGTACTGGTTCACTATCGGTCACGATCTCGTATTTAGCCTTGCCGGATGGTCCCGGCTGATTCCGACAGGATTCCTCGTGTCCCGCCGTACTCAGGTGCCATCTCACGCGCGTCTCGCATTTCGGATACGGGACTTTCACCCCCTGCGGTTGAGCTTCCCAGCTCATTCTCCTATGC
>JACJKV010000056.1 GCA_016901755.1 Thomasclavelia spiroformis
GATCTCCTCCGATCTTGACATCTCCAACTTCGATGATCGAATCCTCAGGATGAAATGCTCGATTGGCCAGTTTATATGGTTCAGAAACTGACATGACTTTTTCTACTGCGGGATCTACTTCAATTGAGGCTGGATCCACTTTAGTTGTATCACCAATGATACCAATAACTGACTGAATTGTTCCATTAACTACATTGACTCTTAATCCAAGATTTTCTACCATTTCTGATACTTTTTTTACATCAGTTTCAGAAGCTGATGATTTCATAACGATGATCATATTTATTTTCCCCACTTTCCCAATGTTTCTTGATATAAATAAAAAAGCTTTCATCCATAAGGACGAAAGCCATCGCTTCGTGATACCACCTTAGTTTACTGATATATCACTATATCAGTCTCATCAAGTACAAACATACTCTCACACTTTAACGGGTGTCACCGGAGATGCCTACTCTTATTTCAACACTCTACTCCAAGATGAATTCAATAAATCTCTTTACATTCCTTTACACCACCCAGGAACTCTCTACGCTAAAGAAAAATATCTACTCTTTCTTTTCACAGTATTTATATCAAATTTATAAAACAATTTTATACAAAATATAATCATATGTCAATCATTTATTTCATAACGATCTGTATCGCTAAACGGATATTCAATGGCAATGTATCATCGGCAATCAGCTGATTAAAAAACAAGACATCTTTTTCATTTAAAATAAAATCATTATTGATAATGTCACAAAAATGATCTTTTGTCATTCCTTCATCCATAACTTCAACATAATTAACAATAATTTCTACAGCTTCCTGAAAATTCATAACCATTACCCCTTAACATACATTCCTATTATACAACAAACCCCTGATAAAAGAACCATATCCCGACAAAAAATAAAAAAAATCATTCAAAATCTATCATTCGATAAAATTCTTTTTCATCAATAATATCAATCTTCTCACCTTCACTTTGACGTTGCAGTGCCTTTTGATGTTTCATTGTCTTTTTTGAACCATAAGGATTTTTACCGACGATCACCAGATTCACTTTTTTATTCAATGACTTTTGTATCGTACCGCCACCTGATCTGATAATTTCCTGTGCAGTTTTTTTGCTCATTTTATCTAAATGCCCGGTAATGATACAATGACGCCCCTTAAACTGATCATCAATATAAACATGATTTAAAACATAGACATTAAGTTTATTTTCACGATTAGAAAAATCTTCTTTATAAAGATTTTCTATCCTGCCAAAATGACCTAGGATCAGATCATAGAGATCTTTGGTAGCCAGACAATCCGCTAACGCCCGATGTTCATTTTGATAAAGATGAAAAGCTTTGACTAAAGTAGAAAGCTGATTATTATCAATGCCATCAAAAGCCAGACGTGAATACTGCAAAGTGTCCATATAATCATTATTCAGCTGGCCACAGGCTTTTTTTAAAAACTGCAAATCAAATAACACATGATGTCCCATAATAACTTCATCTTTGATCATGTTATAAAGCTGCTTACGCACAGCTTTAACTGTAGGGGCATCTTTTACCATTTCATCAGTAATTCCCGTAAGTTTTGTAATTGTTGGACTGATTGGTATTTCCGGATTAATAAGCTGCTGGTACTGTTCAACAATACAATGATTTCTGACTTTTACAATTCCAATTTCAATGATCCTGTCTTTTTGATAACTGAGACCCGTTGTTTCCAGATCAACCACGATATAATCAGCCACCGTCTTTTTTAACAGCTGTCCTGGCCTGGTTTTACCGTGAAGCGCGACAGCTGCTTTTTTAACTGGCTTGATGTCTTCTATAGTAACAGGTTTAAGATTTTGTGCCAGTTTTTCACACTGTAAAATAATTTCATCACTGTCAGCTAATAATTTCGCCATTTCCAGTTCATGCTGGCATAAATATTCCTGTGTCTTTTTTTCATCCATCAGCTCTATTAAACGCTGCCATGATCTGTCATCTGATTTATGATCGTATTCTTTTTTAGCCTTTTTTGTTTTTTTAGTTAATTCATCTATTTCTTTCAGGTATGTATCGATATATGCTTGGGCATAAACAAGACGCTGTCGGGCTAATAAATCACGATTCATATGCCTCACCTGCTTTCCATCTGCTTTTTTTCATTATAACATTTATTTTCTTTTTTTACTTGTTTTATCATGAAAGACTTGTTATAATGATTAAGCAGCAAGCCCGAATGGCGAAATTGGTAGACGCAGCAGACTCAAAATCTGCCGGTGTAACAGCTGTGCCGGTTCGAGTCCGGCTTCGGGCACCATTATTCATGAGACGATTTCGTCTTTTTTTTTATACCATAAAAGGGGCTGTAACGAAATAACTTTTTAAAGAGTTGATTTTGTTTCAGCTCTTTTCTTTTTCTGCTTTTAGGCAATAAAAAAACATCTTTTCTCTTTTTCTGGTAT
>JACJKV010000057.1 GCA_016901755.1 Thomasclavelia spiroformis
GTAAGCGTCAAATTATCAAGCAATTACTAAATGACGAATAACTTAATAAAATAAAGATGTACTTAAAGGAGGTGCATCTTAATGATGATAAGAAATAAAGAACAGTGGAAGGAAGCTATAGAGAATCAAAAGTCAAGTGGCCTTACAATCAAGGAATATTGTAAGAATAACCATATCTGTATATCCAGCTTCTACAAACAAAAAGCATTGCTTTTAAAAGAAGAATCTTCTTTTCTTCCAGTCATTGTCAAACAGGATAATGAACTTATTGATTTTAGAATTGATGATCATCATATCTTATGTTCAAAAGAAGATTTAAAAACCATCCTGGAGAATATTCTATGATCATCAATACCGATGAAATAAAGAACATCTATGTGTCTAAGCAGTTTTTTGACATGAGGAAGTCCATTGATGGCCTTGCATTGATTGTTTCTTCTCAGTTCAATATGAATGTCCTTGATCATAGTTTATTTATCTTTTGCAATGCATCACGTAACAGGATCAAGATGTTATACTATGAATCCAACGGATTCTGGCTATTTACCAGAAGGCTTGAAAATGGTAAATTCAAGTTCCATAAACACGATGAAAATGGTGTGAACATGATCACTCCTGAACAACTGAACTGGCTCATTGAAGGCCTGGAATTTGAAACAAGAATAGGCCAAAATAGTGAACCAAATCGTATCATTATATAGTCAGATATGATATAATCTAAGCATCTAAGGAGATGCTTTTTTTATGAAAAATTCCGCTGAAAAAATCAAGGAACTGGAAGATAAGATACAAGCTAGGGATGCTGTTATTGAAAGTTTGAAACAGGAATTAAATAGCCTTCAGGAACAGATCATCCTTTACAGAAAGGCAATGTATGGATCAAAAACAGAAAGAACTGTCATACCTGATCAGTTGGAAATCAATCTGTTCAATGAAGCAGAAACAGAAGCAACTCCTATCAAAACAGAACCCGAATTAAACATAAAGGTATCATCACATTCAAGGAAACCATCAAAGAAGAGAAATATTGATGATCTTCCTGAAACTGTTGTTGAACATGATATCGAAGATAAAACTGATCCTCAAACAGGTAAACCATTAAGGCTTATTGGAACTAATGAAAGAAAAGAACTTGTTCATCATAAAGAGTATTATGAAGTCATCAGACATATTCAGTATGTTTATGCTTCAGATTATGATGAAAAGATAGAAACAACACCCATGTATAAAGGTGATATGCCTAGTGCCGTGATACCAAAGAGCTTTGCATCACCATCACTGTTGGCATCGATCATAGATAAGAAGTTCAATCAGTCATTGCCACTGTACAGACAGCAGCAGGCATTTGAAAGACTGGGGATCATTCTTTCAAGACAGACGATGGCCAATTGGATCATCAAGCTCTATGATCTTTATTTCCACACATTTGTCGAACATATGCACAAGGAGCTTGTTAAAGCTGATTATATCAGTGCAGATGAAACGACATTGGAAGTGCTGGAACTCAAGAAAAATGAAGGAAGACAAAAAAGCTACATGTGGGTCTATAAAACGGGAAGAAGCGAAGAAAAGAAAATGGTTATCTATCAGTTCGAAAATGACAGGAAGCATCACAGGGCATCAGATTTTCTGGAAGGTTATCAGGGAATTATTCAATCTGATGGATATAAAGCCTACCATGACGTAGAAGGTGTTAGAAACATGGGTTGCTTTGCGCACCTGAGAAGGAAGTTTGTTGAAACAATGGATGTAGCACCTAAAGGAACAGACATCAAGAATACTGAAACATATAAAATGTATCAGCTGCTCAATAAGCTGTTTCATCAGGAAAAGGTATACGACAAGAAATATAAAAACAATTATGATCGTATAACAGATGCAAGAAAGAAATATTCATTACCGATACTTGATGAATTCTACCAGAAAGTAAAAGCAGTATATCCACATTCTGTAGAAAAGACACATTTATATGAAGCGTTGACATATGCCATCAATAATGAAAAATATCTGAGATATTACATAGAAGATGGTCGAGTAGAAATAAGCAACAACGCCACTGAGAGATGTTGTAAGGCCTTCGTGATAGGGCGTAAAAATTTCTTGTTTTCAAACAGCATCAACGGAGCAAAGGCAAGTGGAGCAGCATACAGCATAGTGGAAAGTGCCAAGATGAATGATCTCAAACCATACGATTATCTGGAATATATCTTGACAAGGATGTCAGGTGCTCAATTAACAGGTGAATTGTTGGAAGACATCATGCCATGGTCAAAGACATTACCACAAGAATTATATAAAAACAAAAAAGCATAGTGATATGTTCTTTTTGTCGTTGAGAACATAAAACAGGATGTTTTTACCTAAGTTAGG
>JACJKV010000058.1 GCA_016901755.1 Thomasclavelia spiroformis
CCAATAAAAAGAAATCAGTTCGTATTTCCAAGGCTGGCCAATATTTAAAGCCATTGCTTGTCCAATGTGCATTGGGTGCCATCAAGGATAAAGAAAGCTACTTTGGCATAAAGTATACGCGTATCAGGAAACGACGTGGACATAAGAAAGCCATTATCGCTATCGCACGTATGATGCTTGTTAGCATCTATCATATGATCTTGACAGGTGAAGTTTTTAATCCATCAGACTATCAGTCATTTAAGGCCCCTAAATCTAAACAACATATTGAATTAACAGAAGAATCAGCCATAGAATTTCTGCGAAAATCAGGATTTGACGTTTCTAAATTAACTAAATTAGAATAATCTATTTTTGTGTTTTTTCTACATAATTCAAACTTGTTTTTAAGTTTGTCTTTTTTTTACAATTTACCTCTATTTTGTTTCACACTTAATAAACTTTGAATAAAAATATCTCCAAACTCTCTTGCACCATTTATATAGCAAACCATCAATGGCACAAGAATAAAACAAGGCAAGTATAAAACTATAATTGATATAATGGTTTGTTTCTTTATTTCTTTTTGAGTAGTATATCCTAATTTTATTGCTTTTTCTTGAACATTCTTTTCGTAAAACACAGTAAATTTTTCAGGACCATTTGCTATACCAATAACACAAAACATTAAAAGTATAAAACATAATACTATACCTTCCATTAGAATTACCATTAAAATCAACTCGCTTTCAAATTCCAATTTATTGGACATAATCATTTACTATTCTCTTATTCTCAATTGATAACAGGACACTAAATATTATTTCTATCAGTATCATCATTATTGCAAGAGTATAATTAGCAAAATTTAAACCAACTATCAAAGATAATATTGGAATAATTATTGACAATACCATATATGTTTTTGAATTATATAACCAACTGTATGGCAATAAATGTGCTCCGAATATCATAGCAATAACCATTAGCATTTTATCTGGCAATGTAGGATAAATCCACATTGCTATTAAAAGGTATATCATTTGATTTGCAGAAAATAGTATTCCTAAGTAGTTTAATGGATTACTTTTATCTTGAAATTGTATTTTTAATATTTTAGAAATTAAAAAAGCTATAGGTAATAATGGTGCAGTGCAACAAAATGTTAATAGATTTTTTGTTAATATAGGTAAATCTGTTAATTGTACGATTAAAACCATAATCCATATTACTACTGATGCAATGATAAAATGAATACCTTTCTTTTGCTTTTGGGCACAATCTTTTTTCAAATCTTTCAAGTTCATTTTTTATCTCTCCTCAATAAATTCCAATTTTTCGCTTTCTTTATAAACTGGTGTTTATTGCTTAATACATTCAATTATTGGTTCAATGTATTTTTTGTCAGTCCAGTCGCAGCTGCTGTCCCCGGCTGCCATTAATGCCTTTTCCCATACTTCGTAATCAGATGGATCTTTTTTTGCAACAGCCTTTCTAAGTAAATTGCATAATATTCTATCTTTGAAAGACATTGCGTCCATATCCCATGCGCCGCGACAGTAAAAGACTGGAATATCAGATAAATTATCTTTCATGTTATGCGCTTTGATTTGCTGAAATGTATTTTCTTCATATGGAGATGCACCGCAACAAAATACAATAATCTTTTTGTCTGTCAATTTATTGATATTCTTTTTTAGAAAAGGCAAGCCGGCAATACCGGAAGCATATATTCCTCCGCCTAAAATAATAGAATCATATGAAATAATTTCATTAATATCAGCTTTTTTTGTTTCTATACACTGAAACCCGGTTTCCTCGGACAGCCATTCAGCGTATCTTTTTGTAGCGCCGTATTTTGATTGATATAGTATTACTCCGCTCATAAATTGCTCTCCTTAAATTCAAGAATTTTCCTATCCTATAAAAACATTGTAAATCACTACAACATAGACAAATACTGCGGTTAAACAAGTAAGAATAAAACCACTTCTGTCTCTGTTGTTTTTATATTCTGCACTTCTTAATAGCAAAAGAGTGGCAAGTGATGTAAGCATAATAGGATTTGTTATGTCAAATGCAAGAACTTTTGTTAATCCTAATACAGCAAAAAGTATTGTTAATATGGATAATACGACTTTTGAAATTTTCATAGCCTCACCTCTGCAAATTCCAGGTAGTGTCAAAAACCGGTTAAGCGATACAAATACACTCCCATATCAATTTGTATATACAAACAGTAAAAATGATCACTGATTATATCTCTTTGATCATCTTTTTTACGATTTTACTAAAAAAGATGAAGATTCCGTGCTATACTTGTTTCTCCACAAAAACTACGAA
>JACJKV010000059.1 GCA_016901755.1 Thomasclavelia spiroformis
CACTGTGTAAGGAAACTGCTTAGGATCATTTATCACTTGTTAAGTACGAATCAGCAGTTTGATCCTGTACTTTTAAAATAGTAAAATGCTTTAAACAGCTTTTAAAAACGGGCCTATGCAGGTTGTTTTTGTCATGCCCAAAAACAGCAAATCAATATTCACTTTTCAAAGAACTTAAACGGTTAACCTATAAATTATAAAAGTTAAAATAAGATTACCCAAAAAGTTGCATATAACTTTCCCCAGTTTATGAAACTAAAGGTAATCTTTTTTGATATAATTCACTCTATATGTTAAGGAGTGAACTGTATTGAAAGTATATAGCATTAAAATTAACAGTGTTGAACAATTATCTGATTTCAGCGCTGCCTATCTAAAAGGAGAACTTAAAATGAATTTATCTAAAGTCGCAAGAGAACTGAACTGTGACAGAAAAACAGTAAGAAGATATCTTCAGGGGCATGTCCCAAAGAAAACGAGAACCAGAACCAGGTATTTAGACAGTTATAGAGATACTATGCTTGAATATTTAAATGATTCTAATCGTCATTTTGATTATATCGATCATCTTTATTACTTTATGAAAAGAGAGCATCAGATTACATGTGCCAAATCCACATTTAACAGATACATACGAAATGATGAGCAGCTTAATAAGGCATTCTGCCAGTCTAATGGAACTTCGTTTACAACAAGGTTTGAGACAGCTTCCGGATATCAGGTGCAGTTCGACATGAAAGAAAAAGTCAGGCTGACAGACAAAAACAATAATCATTTAACTGTCTATATTCCAACACTTACTTTATCCTGGTCCAGATATAACTATCGTCAAATGATCCTGAATCCAACAACTGATACTCTCATAGTATTTCTGGCTAAGGCATTTGACGATTTGGGTGGTGTCCCCAAAGAAATCGTTATTGACAATCTCAAGGCTTTTGTAGAAAAACCCAGAACCTCATCTGGAGAACAGGCGATACTCAATCCTAAATTTGAACAGTTCTGCAGGGATTACAACATTAAGCCTCGACCATGCATGCCATACAGGCCGCAAACAAAAGGTAAAACTGAAACACAAAACAAGATCGTTGACCAGCTGAGAAATTATAACGGTCAGTACAGCGGAATCCTGGATATGCATGAGAAGCTTGATGTAATCAGCAGTGAAGACAATGAAAGAATATCTCAGGCAACAAGACTGCCAAGAATATTCCTGTATAAAAAAGAAAAAGATGACTTACAGCCACTTCCCGCCAAAGAAATAAGAAGTAAGTATCATCTTTCACTGAATGAAGTCAATGTAAGCAATGAATCGCTTATCCAATACAAATACAACAAATATTCTCTGCCAAAGGAATTTATAGGCAGGCGTGTTGGATTGGCAGTTCAGAACAATGAACTTCTCATTTATTATAAAGGAAAAATAATAGAAAAGCATCAGATCAGTACAAATAAACTGAATATCAAGGAAGAACATGATCTAAATTATGGATCCACAGGAAAAGAAGAACCAGGAGAAAAATCAACAATACTACATGAACTGGAGAATATTAAATATGACAATGATTAATGACGTTTTGAAACAGTTAGAGTATCTAAAGCTGAAAAGCGCATACAGCTATCTAAACAGTCTGTATATTGAAAACAAGATAGAAGAAAGCGAACTGACAGGAATACACAGGATACTTGATGAGGAAGTTAAGGCTAAAGAAGAAAACAACAGATTATACAATGTAAAAGTAGCAGCTTTCCCATTCTTAAGAACAGTAGATGATTATGACTTTTCATTTCAGCCAAGCGTGAAAAGAGAAAAAATAGAATCAATTATTGAATCAACCTTCTATGAAGATGCCACTAATGTTTGTTTTATTGGTAATCCGGGGACGGGGAATTATGTAAAGTTAAAAATAATGTAAAGTAAGTTTTGATAAGCACGTTTTTACGTCATTTCTTATCCATTTACTTTACATTATTTTTTTATGTTCAGATTGTTGATTAGCGAATTATATTAGCTAATTATTTTCAAATTAAATTAGTTATTTTTGAAGAAGATTTTTATAAATTAATTATGATAGTCAAATTATTTTAACTATTATAT
>JACJKV010000060.1 GCA_016901755.1 Thomasclavelia spiroformis
CGGGTTTTCGACACTTATGACACAAAACACTTATAACTAAAATGCAAAAACACTTCATTTAATCAGAGTTTTTTGCATTTTTATTTTGTCAAATTTTATTAGATTTAATGTTGTACGGTGTTGTATTATATGTTATAATAGTTATGGAGGTGCTGTCCCATGAAACTTAACTATGATAAAAAATCTAAAAATCCTACTTATTTTATCCAGCAGGGTATTCGTAATGGTAAAAAAACAACTACCAGAAACGTTAAGGTCATTGGTAAACATAACGATCTTCTCAAAATTACCGATGATCCTCTTCAATATGCTAAGGATATGGTCAAAGCTTATAATGACGATATCAAAAATAATAAAATCAAAATCAATATCTCTATAGATTTTGATAAGCAGCTGTCCTCTTCAGATAAGATTTCAAAATCGCTTAATATCAATATAGGCTATCTTTATCTTCAAAAAATTTATCATGATCTGAAAATCAGGGATTTCTTTGATGATATTGTTTCCCGTACAAAGATTACTTATGATGTCAACGAAATTAATCGTTTTGTAACTTTTGACAGGATTCTTGAGCCTTGTTCTAAACTGGGAACCTTCAAGCATCTTGATTCATATTTTGAAGCACCTGATATCCAGTATCATAATATCCTGAAACATCACTCTCTTTTGGCTGAAAATTTTGATGATTATATCGGTCATCTTTTTACAAACAGCAATAATATCGTCAAGCGCGATACATCTGTCTGTTATTTTGACTGTACCAATTACTACTTTGAAATCGAAGAGCCTGATGAGGATGATTATGATGATGTTACTGGTGAACTCATTTCCTTAGGACTGAGAAAATACGGCATATCCAAGCAGCATCAACCTGCGCCGCTTGTGCAGATGGGACTTTTTATGGATGGTGCGGGTATTCCTATATCAATGTGCATCAATCCAGGCAATCAGAATGAACAGGTATGTGCTACAGCTACTGAAGAAAAAATGCTCAGGACATTTACCAATAAGAAACTTATCTATTGTGCTGATGCTGGTCTAGGTTCATTGGACATACGGAAATTCAATTCATTTGGCAATCGTGCCTTCATAGTAACGCAATCGATAAAAAAATTATCTGATACTTTGAAAGAAGCAGTATTCAATGACTTCGAGTATAAATTATTGTCAAACAACAAGGTTATAAGCATAGAGGAAATGAAAAGTTTTGATAAAAAAGACAAAAACAACCTCAACTTATACAATGATCATGCCTACAAGGTCATACCAGCTGATAAGCTCGTTGACCTGGGACTTGAAGAAATATATACAACAAAAACCGGAAAAACGAGAAAAAGAAAGGCAAAAGGGACCTTGAATCAATATGTCATCATTACATTTTCAAGAAAAATGATGGAATATCAAAGAAAAATAAGAAATAAGCAGATAGAAAGAGCCAAAAAGCTGATCAGGAACGATAGAGTAGAAGATCTAAAAAAGAATCAAAACGATCCAAAAAGATTCATCATGAAGGCAGAAAACAAGAAAGACACCTACATTATCAACGAAGAGCTGATAAAAGAAGAAGAAAAATATGATGGCTATTATGCAATAGCTACAAATCTTGATGCAATCAAAGATGCAAAAGAAATATTCGAGATCAATTCACAGCGATATAAAATAGAAGACTGTTTCAGGGTATTGAAAACATATTTTAAAGCAAGACCAGTCAATCATAGAAGAGAAGACAGAATCATAGGACATTTCATGGTATGTTATACAGCATTATTGATATATAGGTTACTGGAAGTAAAATTAAAACAGCATAACTATCACTTTACGACAGGAGAAATAATAGAAAATCTAAAGAATATGAATGTAGTGAATAATCATGATATCTATTATCAATCAACATATAGTGGAAGCGAACTGTGCAATGCCTTAAATGAAGTATTTGGATTGGAGCTAAACAAGGAATATTATCAACCAAAAATCCTACGAAAAAAAATTAAAAAAATTTTATAGCAAACATTCCCATACAACATTTTTTTAAACAAGAAAAAA
>JACJKV010000007.1 GCA_016901755.1 Thomasclavelia spiroformis
TTTAATAAATGGCGGAGATTGAGGGATTCGAACCCCCGCAGGACGTTAATCCTCTGCTGGTTTTCAAGACCAGTCCCTTCAGCCAGACTTGGGTAAATCTCCGCATCATAATGGTAGCGGGAGAGGGATTTGAACCCCCGACACTCCGGGTATGAACCGAATGCTCTAGCCAACTGAGCTATCCCGCCATGATGATATTTATTAAATTAATGGTGGAGCCAAGCGGGATCGAACCGCTGACCCCCTGCGTGCAAGGCAGGTGCTCTCCCAGCTGAGCTATGGCCCCAAAACTTTTTAAATGGTCGGGAAGACAGGATTTGAACCTGCGACCCCCTGGTCCCAAACCAGGTGCACTACCAAGCTGTGCTACTTCCCGTTAATGGCAGGGGTAGTAGGAGTCGAACCCACATCAACGGTTTTGGAGACCGGTATTCTACCATTGAACTATACCCCTATTGGGTTTGCTTAATCAATATACCATAAGATATTTAAATAAGCAAGAGTTATTTGACCTATATTGTAAAAAAAATTATTCATATGATATTGTGAGGAGGTTAAAATGAAAGATTTGGAATTAGCAATATCATCTATACAGATTCAAAAATTCAAAGATATCTATCCAATGAAACAGGCTTTTGACAATGGAACGATTTTTAAACAGTTAAATAAACCATGGGTGAAGTACCATGGATGATATGTTAATGCATATTAGTCAGTTGGATTTCTGTATCCAGGATGTCACATTATTTTTAGATACGCATCCCTGTGATCAGGAGGCTATGAAATATTATGAAGAAGGCATGAGACATTTGCTAACGGCAAAGAATAATTATCTGAAAAACGGTGGTGCTCTCACTAATCGAGATGGCATGAATTTAGATAAATATATTAATGAACCATTTCCATGGGTGAAAGGAGAATTGGCATGTGGATATATGAAAAACGCCTGCAATACCCAGTAAATATTTCTAAGCCGGATGCTAAAACTGCAAAAATTGTGATATCGCAATTAGGGGGACCTAATGGCGAGCTAGGTGCAGCATTGCGTTATTTGTCACAGCGTTACGCTATGCCATATCCTCGTATCCAAGCCTTATTGACTGATATCGGTACTGAAGAATAGGTACGCGTTTGTTGTCACTGATTTTTATAATAAATTTCAAGGTCAAAATTATTGATAGCATCCTGGTCCCAACGTCCGCTTTTTTCTTTGTTATAGATGATTTTATCGATGACAGATTTAAGAATGATGTTTTTTTCTTCATTATTGGCCACGTGGTATAATTCAATGCACTTTTCTAATTTAGGAATAAGATTTTTTGTTTGTACTAATTTTGATTCTTTATCTTCATCAATCAGCTTGTTTTTTCTTTCTGTGAGTTCGTTTAATTGCTTGTTGATATGATCTTTCCTGGTTTTGAATAAGTCGATTGTATAAGCTCCTAATTCAAGCATTTCACATGCTTTGTCCAAATGCTGATGAAGTTTTTCAATCTGTTCATCACATTCTTTGATAATATCCTTTTTATCCAGATCATATTGTTTCTGTTCAATATCGTAGTTATCCAGGAATTTCTTGTTTTGCGATAATTCTTTTTTGATTTCATCAATAATTCGATTTTCCAGGATATTGAGGTCACTGGATACATTATGACATCCCACTGTATTACAGATGATCGTTTCGATTCTGCCATTCTTGTAGGGACGTCTCACCATTTTGCGACCACATCTTTTGCATATAATGATACCTGACAATGGATTTTTCAGTTTCTTTTCTTTGGGAACTCTATCATTGGAATTTAATTTCATATTTTCCTGAACTTTGTTATATATTTCCATACTGATCAGTGCCGGATGTTTTCCTGTGTACATATCAAATTTTTTATTTAATGGTCTTGTTTTTACTATTTCACCATTTCGATATAGCATAACACCTTTACGTTCATTCCATTTGATATAACCGCAATAAGTAACGTTTTTAAGAATAGTTCTAATAATTGCCGGTGTCCAGCGATCGCTTTTTCTTGGTTTGATACCTGAACTGTTCAAATCCTTAGCAATATTTGTTGTTCCGACACCAGAAGCAGCAAGATTAAAAATTTTTTTAACAATAACAGCTTCATGATCAACGATTTCTAAGCTGTAGCCTTTATCTAGTTTTACTTTCTTATAGCCATATGGTGGAACAGATCCAACATAGTAGCCATCCATAACACTTAAGATACGCCCGCGCTGCATACGTCGGTTGATCATCTTGTATTCTCTTCGGCCCATGAACATATCGAATTCGAAATAGTCCTGATCATATTCATTGGCTGGATCAATTGTTTTTAAAGGTGTGATGATTTTTGTATTATTGATACTAAAAGCACGTTCTATCGTTCCCTGATCTAAAGTATCACCTCTGGCCAGTCTTTGTGCATCAACGACAAGTACACCATCAAAGATACCATTCATCACGTATTCCAGAAGTTTCTGCATTTCTGGTCTGTTTTTTATGTTTTCCCCAGAAACAACTTCTTTAAATATCATGATCTGTTCACGTGGTATTTTCAACTTTTTAGCTAAATCAAATAATATTTTTTTATGTTTGCGAAGTGTGATATCAACTGATTCACTGGCATCATCGCTTCGTGATTTTCTTAAATACATGCCATACATTTTTATCATCTCTTTATAATATAGTTATCATACAAGAAAAAAAGCACTTCTAAAGATTCGTTTAGAATGTGCTTGTCTGATAAAATCAAATGTTAAAAAGATTTTGATGAGTTTTTTACATGAGTGATATTGGCGTATCACTTGAACCATCCTATTGGCGTAGGGTGGTTTTTATTATTAAAGATATCTTTTTAACGATTCAATTAATTCGTTTTCATATTTATATATGTCATCTATTGTATTTATATCATATCTTATTCCTTTTTTATTTTCATCAGGGATTATTATATGTTTGTTTCTAGAGTTTAAATTTATTCTGATAACCCATTTTCTAATATTCCCATCAACTAATATACCAAAATAACTTTCGGTATCTTTGTATGTTATACGTTGCGGTTCTATTTCTTTTCTTAAAATAGATTTCACTATAGCAAATGAATTAAGTTCATCAATAGTAGTTACTATTTTACTTTCTTCTTTTTGATCTTCAACAGGCTCTTCTTTATCGTTATCATCATTTTTAAGTGTTTCTTTGAATTTTGATGATAGCTTTTCGTTGATTAATTGATTTATTGCTCTCTTTGCAAGCGGCTTGAATTTGTCAATGACTTTTTGGTTTTTAACTCCATCATATATTCCCATATTCAATAATAATCTAATAAAATCATCTGAAGGATTATCCATTAACTCCTTAAATGCAATTTTTGTTAAGTTTAAGTATTTTAAATCACTAGCGGTATTCAAAATGTTATCAACATCTAAATTTTCTTTTATAAATTTTTCAATATAGGATATAGATTGTTCACTTAAATTTTCCATGTCTAGTATGTAAAAAGGTTTTTTGTCCATTACATTAGGTTGATCTAAATCGCTAAAAAACTTATAGATAATACCATTTGTTAATATTGCGAATCTGGCATTAGTTGTCCCAAAGTATCTGAATAGTTGTGAATCGTGTTTTGACAGATCATCACTGCAAGGTTTAGCTTCAATTAAAATCATTGGTTCATCATCTTTTAAAATAGCATAATCTACTTTTTCTCCTTTTTTTATACCTACATCAGCTGTAAATTCAGGTACAAATTCTAACGGATTGAATACATCATAACCTAATGCTTGAAAAAAAGGCATGATCAATGATTGTTTTGTTGCTTCTTCAGTTTTAATGTTTTCTTTTAGTTGTTTGATCCTTTCGCTCAAAGAATAAAGTTTTTCCTCTAATTCCATAATTTATCTCCTTTTTTTTATTATAAACACTATGTAGTGTGTTTATCTGTTCAAATTTTTTTAAACTTTTTAGATTGGTAAAAAATTCATGTTTTCTGATTAGTTTTTGTTCTTAATTTTTATATATCGAATAGCTAGATGTATCAAATGATTTCATTGAAGATATGTATGATAGTCTTTTTTATTTTTATAAATGTTTGTTGTGTTGTTCTTAAGAGAGAAATTCATATTTTTAATTTTTTCATTTTCTAATATTTCATATTCCATGAATGTACAAATCATTGCTACTGCAATAGCATGTTTTTCAGCAACATAAATGTAGTTTAAAGAGAAAGTACTTTTTCAAATAATAACTTTTATTACTTCTTGAAATGCATGTTATTTTTACATTGGCATTTAGTACATATGCAGAATGAAATTGTAGATTTCATCATTTGTTTTTGTTGCACTTTATTGTGTCAATGGGTTTCTAAATACCAAATTTAGATAATATATTTATTTTACTACACTTTTACAAAAAAATTCATATTTTGATATGAACGGATATATTAGAACATGAATGGTATAGATTTTTTTTGTAAAATTATAATTTCAGATTTTATGACAGATAATTTGTATATTATGTCATTAATTTTTCAACTTTTTCTTTACAATTATCTTTAACATCTTTTATAAAATATTTTTTTTAAAATGTAAGTAAGTTTATGAATCGTTGTTTTTGCGTTTTTCTGATTAATACCGAATACGATGCAATCCTTTAGCTGAAGAGAGTTAATCAATGAAGTCAAGATTTCTGTTATAAAACCTTAAAAAGTTATTGAAATTAATAAATTTACATCGTTTCTTTGCTCAAATTATCGGTGATTTTGGATGTTGATACTGATCACCTGGTGTTTTGTTTCATCAAATAATAATAGTGGCTAATTACCAGCGATTATGCCGCTATAAATCTGATTTATCTATAAGATAATTATTTTTGTAATCATCTTCATTGATTATGATTATTGACTGTAACATTTACAAAACTCGTGTTAGAGCAGCAACACCACTTCTTTTTATATTCATCATAACTATTTTCTCTATTTGTTAAATATCTTTGATTTTGTAAAAAATAAACGGAAAAAACAATAGAGAATTTTTAGGTTGTTTTCAGAAGATTTAGATATAATTTTTAATGAATAACTAAGGCTAGTGTTTTTTATCACTGATTAACACAGTCATAATTTACAAAGATTTGCTGATTCATATCTGACATTGGTTTAGAAAAAGGAATTTATGGAGTTGAATAAATTTAATTCTAAAAAAATATTATGTATAGGGAGGGAAAAATGGGTAAAACAACATTTGTTTATGTAAAACAGGACAGATATTCGTTAAAACAGCTTTATGATATTTTAAATTGCATAGCAATCCGTAATGGACTGCAAAGTACAGATTATTTTTATACCGATGAAGAAGTCGAAAAACTGAAAAAGCGAAAAGATATTGAATGGATCTGATTAGCCTGATACCTATTTTAAAATATTGAATGTAATACCCGATTGTTTAATCCCCTTCAGTGACCATGTAACTGGAGGGGACTGCATATAAAGTAAATAATTTTGGAATATATCCTGATTAAATAGCTTGTCATTTTCATAAAAAAGAGTTATCATAAACGCGTGTTTGGGATGGCAGTATTCCGAGGATTGGCGTTTGACGAAATCTGCTGTTCCTTTCCTTTTTTTTATAAATAATAACACAAAAGGCATGTCAATGAATATGACTCAAACAAAATCATATTTCTTGTCATGCCTTTTATATTTATTTTGACTAAACTTAGATGAAATATTATCAAATAAAGTGCTATTCAACAATATCAGACCTATTTTTACGATGCAGATGAAAGGTATAAAAATGATCATGGCTTTTATACATTTGTCAATAATATTGAAAAGATCGTGTTTGATACAGAATTAAAGATTAATAATAATTATAATTCTGATGCTTATGATAATATTAAAATAGAAAAATAAATGTTGATTTAACCACATATAATGTAGTTTTTTATGTAAGAGGAAAATATAGAAAAAAAGACTGAAATGAAAAAAGTTTCCTGATCGGCATATTTTTGTCTTTGAATGAAACAGAAGTAAAATGAATAGAGATGATAAACATATGATAAAAAATTATATTTTTTATCATATGTTTATGTAAAAGTAGCTATATTTGCTTAATATAAGTAAGAATATTGATTTTTTTAACATATTATGATAATAATATTTTTATAGTAGGTGATGTGGATATGAAGTATGTGTCTTTAAAAAAAGTCTTTCATATGGATGAAAAAAAATGCAATGAGTTATATGATTTGCGTTTTCATAGTGAAAGTACCAGATGTTTAGGAATCATGTTAAACAATGGCTATGAGTGTTTTTATACGGTTAATGAAGAATTACTGTCACTCATCATTCAGCTTTATCAGGTTAATTCATATATAGAAAAAACAGTCAGTTCAAGAAAATTTCCTAGAGTAGCTGAAGCGTTTCTGAAAATGAGCACGTTGGTTGAAGAGATAAAGAGCTCTAATCAAATGGAAGGTATCTATAGTACCCGCAAAGAATTAAATGATATGATCAATCAGCCGGCACCGGAACATTATAAGAGATTTTATGGTATGGTTAATAAATATCAGAAACTGACAAAGGATGGTTTTGAACCACTGCAATCGGTAGGTGATATCAGGAAACAGTATGATGAGATTCTTCTAAAAGATGTTATGGATGAAGATATCAATGATAAACCAGATGGTCTTATTTTTAGAAAGCATGGTGTTGAAATCAAATCGTCATCTAAAGTGATCCATAAAGGGATTTATGGCGAAGACAAAATTATTGATATGATGGAAAAAGCATTAAAGATATTAAATGATCAGCAAATACCGTTATTGATCAGGATTGTGGTGTTTCATTATCTTTTTGAATATGTTCATCCTTTTTATAATGGTAATGGACGTATGGGCAGATATTTAGCCACTTTGTATCTTTCTGGGGATTTGAATATATTATGTGCAATGCAGTTTTCAATTGCCTGTACCCACAATCATAAACAGTACTATGATGCATTTGAAATCACCAATGATATAAGAAATAAAGGAGATCTGACATTTTTTATTATTTCTGTTTTAGAAATCTATCTGTCTGGTCTACTGGAATTAAAGGATCATATTGATGCTGCATTCAATAGATATGAAAGAATAAGTGATATTCTGCATCAGAAATTGTCTAAATTGCTGAATAACAGTACATGTAATGCCATTATTGAACTGATTTTAAGAGCAACATTATTTGCGTTAGAACCCTTGACAGTCAGTCAATTATCCCAGTTCTTGGAAATTTCAGAACAGACGGTGAGAAGCTATATGAAATTAATAAATAAGAATGAAAAAATTATTGTTGCTGATAAAACTCATAAACCTTACAGATATTCGATCGATCTGGATCTGGTTTATCAAATGGATCAATAAAAAATATGTTATATTAAAACCTGTTTTTGATTATATAATAATCAAAAAAGCGGGTTTTTTTATGACTGACAACATTCATGTGCAGAAGAATTAGCACATGTAGAAATCATTTCTGCACTTGTTTATCAGCTGACAAAAGGATTAACAGCCAATGAAATCAAAGCTGGGGGCTTAGATGCCTATTTTACTGATCATACTTTAGGAATTTATCCAGTCAATAGTGCAGGGGTTCCATTTAGTGCTGATACGTTTCAGTCGGTGGGAGATCCAATTGCTGATCTGACTGAAGATATGGCAGCTGAACAGAAAGCCAGAATCACGTATGACAATATTCTGTCTTTAAGCAATAATGAAGAAGTCAATCGTGTTATTCGTTTTTTAAGAACGAGAGAAATTATTCATTATCAGCGTTTTGCTGAAGCTTTAGAATATGTCAAGAGTCAGTTAGACAGTCAAAATTACTATGCCTATAATCCAGCCTTAATGAATAACTGTATGCATAAGCCGATTCAACCAAGATAGAAAACTAAAACGGAAGACATCGAGCTTCCGTTTTTTAATAGTGTTTTTAGATCAGTTATTAAGCATTGACATTTATAAAAATAAGGTTATAGCATTCTAATAGTAAGTATTCTTACTATTAGAATACTTACAAAGGGGTGATCATAATGGAAAGTCTGCATTATTTGCTGATGAAATCACAGGCTATGTTTTATAAAAAAAATACATAGTGAAATTACCAAAATTAATTTAACTTCACGACAACCTATAATTCTGGATTACTTACTGCAATATGAGGAAGCTGATCAAAAAACAATCGCTGCCTATTATGAAATAGAACGAGCAACTGTAGGCAGTATATTACTGCGAATGGAAGAAAATGGTCAGATTGTAAGAACACAGAAAAACGGAAATCGCCGTTCTTTATATGTATCTTTAACACCTCAGAGCAAAATTGTGGCGTTAAAAGTGATGGACATTTTTAAGGACGTTGAGACTTACGTGACAAGTCAGCTAAATGAAGAAGATGAAAAGACATTAGGTGATCTCCTTAATAAGATATGCATGACCATGGAGAATAAAGGGGATCTTTATGAAAAGAAAAATCAATCATCCAGTTAAAAGACTCATATTTTTAGCCTTAGGGGTGGTTATTATGGCTTTTGGTCTTGCTTTTTTTTATTAAAGCAGGGTTGGGAACTTCACCTATATCCAGTGTACCATATACTACCTCAACCATATCAGGATTATCGGTAGGAACAACAACGATCATAATGAATTTCTTTTTTGTTGTCATTCAGATACTGATATTAAGAAAAAATTATGAATGATTTCAGTTACTGCAGTTTCCAGCAGCGATATTATTTGGAACAGTCATCGATATTGCCGAAAAAATATTAATGCCATTAACATATTCAGGATATGTGATGCAATGGATTTTATGTATTATAGGCATATTGCTGATTGCACTGGGAGTAAGCGTGGAAGTTATGGCTAATCTGGTAACGACTGCCGGAGAAGGTATCGTACTGGCAATCTGTAAAGTGACACCTGTTAAGTTCAGTAATATGAAAGTAATCTTTGATGTTACTCTTGTCTGTCTCTCGATAGTCCTAGGTTTAGTCTTTTTAGGACGTTTAGATGGTGTAAGAGAAGGAACGATTTTTAGTAGGCGTTATTACCAGACAGACCAATAAAGTTATGAAAAAAATAGAATTAAAGTGTTTGGCTGATTAATAAACTAAGATTGTCATGAAACTAATATGCAGACTTATTTATGGAATAGGATCTGCATATTAGTTTCAAAAGCAAATATGCGGTTATTGCTGCAATTCAATCTTTGTTACTTTATCATCCTTCAATGAAAAAGTGATTTCTATATCATCCACCTGATATGTCAAAGCTGAACTGTCTTGTGCTGATGGATCATGCTGATAAGCTTTCTGGACTTTGTTTTTACTGCTGCCTACCTTGAGCTCGTTATCAAGATGATAAGTGTCGGTCAGTAAGGTGATCTTTTTGACCGAACCATCCATGCCGACAAATATTTCTGCATCTTCATTGGTGTAAAAAACAGCAGAGCTTTCTGTTTCTAGAGTTTCATGATCTTGAAGATAAGTATCAGGGTCATCAAACGGCTGTCCTGGTTTTAAAGACTGTTCATTTTCCAGAATCACGGTATTGTTGGTTATTTCAGTCTGTTTGTCTTCATTTGACTGTGATGACTGTTTACAGCCACATAACATGATTAAACAAAGTGTCAATAATAATAATTTTTTCATTTCTTATCCTTCTTTCTTGATTAATCCTATCATAATCTAAACAGCTGAAAAAGAAAAGTGCTGCGTGAACAGCACTTATTTTCTATCTTTAATAGCATCAATCGGTTTTTTTCTAGAAATACGATAAACGGGAAGGAATGAAGAAACAAAAGCGATAGCTAATGAGATAAAAAGCAGTAACAGAATTTCTATTAAACCAAAATCCAGGACCGTCACGATCACCTGAAATTCACTGTTGATATAATGATTAAAGAAATTAACTCCCAGATAGCACATCAGACATGAAAGCAGCCAGTTGATCAAAGCAATGACCAGACTTTCATTAAAGAAGATTTTTAAGATATCCATACTTCTGGCACCTACAGCACGTAATATACCAATTTCATGCTGTTTGTTGTTGATACTGGTTACGATGAAGTTACAGAACATGATAGCAGCAAAGAAAGCAAAACCAATGGCCATGTAGAAAAAGATATCTTTTAAAGCTGAAGTTAATGAATTCACTGTTGAAAGCATTGGCATCACCTGGTTATTCAAGGTATAGTTGGAACTTTTGATACCATCATCATAAGTGAAAGCGATGATGTCTTTTAAGGACTGGTCATCTTGTAATGATGATACAAAGGTGCTGACATAGCCATCTTTTTTTAAATTATATTGACTGATCAGTTTATTTTTAAGCACGAATTCATGGGATTCATTCTGTATATCATTAATATAAACACCGGCAATCTGATCAATGATGTTTTCATAGTATTTCATATCAGAAAGAGACAGTCTGATTTGACTGCTTGTGATTTCGTTTTGATATTGACTGACAGTTTTTCTGATCGTTTCTTTCATTTGTTTTGTATCGTCAATATCACTTACATCTTGAAGGATATGGTCTTCAATGGTTGATCCATCAGCGAGTTTTATATTTTTGATCGTATGATAGTTGAGATAAACGCTGCCATTATTGTTGAATTCAACAATATTGTTTTGATCAGCATCATCATAACTGTAAAAATATTCTGTTGAATAATAGTCATCCTCTTCATAAAGTTCAAGATACGTATTATTTTTCTGTGTGGCATAGAGACAATAGCCATCGACCAGCTGCTTAAATAAAGCATCATTGATATAGCCTATATTATGATAACTGTTATTAAGCAAGGTCCACAGTTCACTTTGCAGATAGTAGGACATGATTCCCTGATTTTCACTGACCATATCCTGATAGCGGGACAGATCGAGATGCGTATCTAAAATACCACATATTTTTAAAGTTTTAGGCTGATTATTGATCGTTATCGTCAGTTCCTTATTCAGCAGATCTTCGATTTTGGCAATCTGGAAAGTTGTTGTTTTTCCCTGATGATCAGTTAGCTGATAGCCAAAATCTTTAAATAGCTGGGCCGTATATTGTGTGATCACGATTTCCTGATCATTCTGTGGTAACGTACCAGTCAGTTTGAAATTATTTTGTC
This sequence comes from Thomasclavelia spiroformis, assembly GCA_016901755.1. GTDB lineage: Bacteria > Bacillota_I > Bacilli_A > Erysipelotrichales > Coprobacillaceae > Faecalibacillus > Faecalibacillus spiroformis_A. The sequence continues at coordinate 11,145 of JACJKV010000007.1, forward strand.
TGATCGTTTCGTTATCAAGGACAGATAGTGATGATAATGTTGTCTGATATAATGGCATATTATTTTCATCAAGCTGATCTAAATTGCTCATATGATGGCTTAAAGACAAACTAGTACCTAAATTATCCTGACTGAATGTATTGATGAAATGATTTTGCGGAAATTGTTTGTTAAGCAGCTCAAAGTCATCGGTATTCATATTGGTATTGAGTTCATAAGTGTAATCATTTTCCTGATCTTCAATGACCATATTTTTACCAACAGCAATATAATCGATTTGATTGTCTTTAATCGAATTGAAAGTTGCTGTTTCTTTATCGTACTGCCAGAACGTATCAGTTAAACCAAACAGGGTAAAAGATACGACGGATAAGAAAATGGTCATGATTAGACGAAACGGTTTCAGTCTTAAATTCGATAAGGCAAATCTGAAAGAATTTTTTAATGGTAGACGAGAACGAATCAGGTGCAGCTTTTTTCTGTCATTGTTTTGGGCGTGCAAATGTTTTTCCTGAGTTTCATGGAAGACTTCCAGACGGCCTTTATCATCAATATGATTGACTTTGCTGATGGTCTGATTGGTACCCTGATTAAGTGAGATGATAGCATCACCCTGATGATTTTTAAGTTCTTTGATAATTTTCTTAATTTCATCTTCACTTAAATCATGACACTGATCGATATGGATAAATTCATTTTTGATATAATTGATATTGTTGCTGATACGATCTGGTAAAACATAATCTTTACTGGTATCGCTGATGATCTTACCATCAGCCAGCTCAATGATCCGATCACCATACTGCTTAGCAAATTCTCTATCATGAGAAACAATCAGTACGAGTTTTTCTTTGGACAGCTGTTTTAAAGTATCAAAAACCTGTTTACCGGTATGACTGTCTAAAGCACCAGTTGGTTCATCAGCCATAATTATTTGTGGATTTTTGATTAAAGCTCGGGCAATGGCCACTCTTTGGAGCTGACCGCCGGAAAGCTCATTTGGCTTTCTGTTTTTTTGATCTTTAAGATCGACCTGCTTAAGAATCTGATCAATTGTTTCCTGGTCAGCTTTTTTTCCCTGTAACTGCAAGGCCAAAGCAATATTGTCTTTGACCGAAAGATGATCGATAATATTATATTCCTGGAAAATAAAACCGATATAGGTATTACGATAGGCATCAAAATCACGGGTTTTAAAATCTTTACTTGATTTGCCGTCAATGATGATTTCACCTTCATCAAACTGATCAAGGCCACCAATGACATTCAGTAAAGTACTTTTACCACTGCCGCTTTTCCCTAAGATAAAAACCATGCCTTTTTCCTGAATAGATAAGCTGATATGATCAAGGGCTTTGATCGTATTTTTTTTCAGCTTATATGTTTTGGATAAATTACGGATTTCAAGCATATGGATTCCTCCTTTTTAAAATGCCCTGTAGGCGTTACTAAATTTCTTCGTATTATTCAGCAGAATAAAAACTACCATGATGACATGTATATTGTGGGTTAGTTTCTACTGTATTTAAAAATTCATCATATAGTCTGATGTATTCCTCAATTTGTTTTTCAGTTGTCAACATATAAGATCGGTATGTTGAGTTTACATCATTATCATATGAAATAGAAATAACTGCTAAATAGTTTTCACCCTCAATATCTTGAATAGGGGTCATCATATTTTCATTAAGCAGGCGATGATGAAATTCATACATCAGTTTTATTGTGTTTTTGTTTTTGCTGTCGATAAACATATAGTCTGTTCTTTCATTTTTATAAAGGAAAGGCTGTTTTGAATTGATACTAAAGTAAAATTCATCTTGTTTATTGATTTCGGGATATTCTGACATGATAGTAAATCCATGTGTGCTTTGAAAAATATACCCAAAACCAACACAGCTAATGATCAAAGCAATAAAAACAGCTGGCATTTTCCATGTAAATCTGACTTTTCTGATAGCGAAGAAATACATCAGCAGATAGAACACAAAGATAAGAATATAAAAAGTAATTGTATTTGTGTCAAATTCGTTATGATAAATAGCGAGCATCAGTGAAAAAATAATCAGGGTTATCAATAATGGATAAATAAAGACAGAACGTGTATAATTTTCACTTTGTTCCAGAGTTCTTCTTTTAAACAGCCAATAAGCAATAAAATCAAAGCCTATAGTTACAATCAGCCAATAAATGATCTGTATCGAACTGATCATCACAGTATTATCCATACAGTAAGCAATCTGGAGGAAACCATTATAAATGAAACTGATATAATCAAGCATAGGATTAAAAACTTCAGTATAGTTACCACTGCCTAACATAAAATTGTTGCCTAATGTCGACAGGAACAACTTAAAGCATCCATAAATCAGAAAAGGGACAAGCATATAGGCAAGGCTGACTAAATAACTGTCTAAAAGGTTCTGACACAGTAAAACAATAACAGTAATCACTGATTCCATGCATAACATATAGATTATCATAAGTATCACTGAAAACAGCTGACTGCCTAAAGAGGCCGGTAAAAAGAAGTTTTTGATCATGATAGCAATAAGATAATTGACGATAACCGGAACAATCGTACTGAATATCGCAAAACATGATGTCGTTATAAATAATGATTCTTTTTTGATCGGTAATGAAAAATACAGAATGTTGCTTTTCTTTTTCTGTAAGAATGTAAACAGATAAATAGGAACAATAAAAGAAATGAGAAAACCAAACATTGAAGTGATAACCACTATCTGACCAAAATTTTCTCCATTGCCATTATTTAAAAAATTAATTGTCAAAAACGGTGTCAGAATAAAGCTAATCAGCCAAATCAGCAGTAAATATCTTTTATTCTGTCTGATGAGATAGCGAAAATAGTTTTTATTGATCATCTTCATAAATACCATACCCCTTTCTTTCCATTTCATAGATAAATATTTCTTCCAGATTGACGGGCAGTACTTCCAGCAATAAAGGATTTAATGAATTCAGATAGGTTTTGATATCTTCGATATCACCTTTAACGACCATATTGATGACTCTTGACTGTTTTTTAAATGACAGCAGCTCCAGATGATCAAAACGCTCTCTATCTAATTCTTCTTTAAAAGCCAGCTGGATCTTATGAATGTGATCTTTGGCTTCATACAGGTCTCCACTGGTTGCAATCATACCATCATCAAGAATGCCAAAATAATCACAGATATCTTCGAGTTCTCTTAAATTATGTGAAGAAATAATGACAGTCATATCTTTGTTTTCAATCAAAGTGGTGATGGCTCTTTTGAAAGTTAAGCGCATGACAGGATCTAAACCATCAAAAGCTTCATCTAACAGCAGATATTTTGGTGCGATTGCCAAAGCAATGGCTAACATGGTCTGTCGTTTCATCCCTTTAGAAAAATCTTTGATGGGTTTATTCAGCGGCAAAGAGAAGAAATCGGTATATTTATACAAATCATCTTCATTAAATGAAGGATACCAGGTTTTATAAAAATCACACATGGCAGTAATAGTAGCGTGTGTAAAAAAGTAAGGATCATCGCTGATCAGCAAAATATCCTTTTTGATTTCGGTGTTTTCATAGACTTCCTGACCATCATAGTAAATACTGCCTGAATCGGCTTGTGATATGCCGTTTAACAGATATAGTAATGTCGATTTACCAGCACCATTAGGACCAATCAGACCAAAAATACTGCCGGTAGGAATCGTCAGATTTAAGTGTTTTAATACGACTTTCTGTCCAAAAGCTTTATTGACATTGGAAAGTTCGATCATTGTTCTTCCTCCTTATAAATCATATTGATCAGATCAGTTAACTGTTTTTTACTGATCTGGTGTTTTTTCATTTCTTCTACAACTGTCTGAAAATAGTGTAGTTTTTCATCTTTGATCAGCTGATCGGTTTCATTATCAGCCACAAAACATCCTTTTCCTTTCACGGAATAGACATAGCCCTGATTTTCCAGTTCCTGATAGGCTTTAGCGACGGTGTTAGGATTGACCCCAATTTGAGATGCTAAGCTTCTTACAGACGGGAGCTTATCATTAGGTAAGAGGATGCCGATGGAGATAAATTCCAGAATCTGTTTTTTAAGCTGTTCAAAGATCGGTGTTTTACTTTGTAAATCAACAATAAACATATCATTCCTCCTAACTGTATTAGTGTACTACCTACACTAATACAGTATAATAACTTTGATCTTTTGTCAATATGGATAGAAAAATTGTTTTACTTTTGGTTTATTCATTTATACAATAAAGAAAAAGGAGAGAAATATGAAATTGAAACCATTGAATATCATAATGATCTTAATTGGATCGATCATGTTTATCTGGTATCTGTTACCAGCTGTGATGAGAGGTTTGATCAATATTGGCAATATTGCGGGGATGCTTGTTTTTGGAATTATCACGGTTTATGGGGTATTTTCGGTGAAAATCAATGAAGTAATCATCAATTTATGGCAACCTGTCATCGGAAAAGTGATGATTAGTTTTGTTAGTATCCTGATTGCTGTAAGTTTTGTGCTGGTTGCTGTTTTTTCTTATCAGATGTACAGTCATGCCTATCGTGAAACTGATCAACCAACAACTTTGGTTGTTTTAGGATGTCGTGTTTATGGCACATCTCCAAGTCTGATGTTAAAGGAAAGACTGGATGCGGCTTATCAGTATCTTGAAGAACATCAAGATGTCAGCTGTGTAGTTTCTGGGGGACAGGGAGAAAATGAAGATATCAGTGAAGCCAAGTGCATGTATAATTATCTAATTGATAAAGGTATTGATGAAAAAAGAATTTTTTTGGAAGATCAGTCGACTTCGACGCGTGAAAATCTTCTGTTTTCTAAAAAGGTTATTGAACAAAATGATTTGCCTGCCGCAATGACGATCGTGACGAATGAATTTCATCAGTATCGTGCGTTTTTGATTGCTGAAAACTTAGGCTTGGAAGCTTATGCTGTTAGCGGTCATACTGCTTTATGGCTTTTTCCAACATACTATACCAGAGAACTGTTTGGCTTGATTTATCAGTTTGTCTTTTAGGAGAATAAGATGCAGGAATTATGGAAAATATATCATCATGAAATCCCTGAATTTTTATTAGAATTTATAGAAATTGAAGAAATGCAAAGATTAAAGGATATTGGCATGAACTGTGGGGTGGAATATACCAGTTTTCCTTTATTTCAAAACTGTCGCTATTATTCACGCTATGATCATAGTGTGGGTGTGGCTTTGATCGTCTGGCATTTTACAGGTGATATGAAACAGACCATTGCTGGGTTGCTGCATGATATTGCTACTCCGGTTTTTGCTCATACGATTGATTTTTTAAATAATGATCATCTTTTACAGCAATCAACGGAAAATGAAACGGAAAATATGATACGCCAATCATTTCAGCTGAAAAAATTATTAGACAAATATCATTTATCCTATGATGATGTCAGTGACTATCATCGTTACCCATTGGCTGATAATGAGATGCCTCAATTATCAGCTGATCGACTGGAATATTCATTAGGAAATATGTATAATTATGAATTTGTTTCTCTTGAGGAAATAAAACACTATTATGATCATATTTATGTTAATGATGCTAAAGATGAACTGGTTTTTAATGATCTGTTAAGTGCGGCTGATTTTACCAGACATGTTTTTGAAAATTCCTATGTCTATATTAGTGATGAAGATCGCTGGGCCATGGAAACATTAGCCCAAATCTTAAAAGCAGCCCTGCAAGAAGGCATCATCAAAAAAGCAGATCTTTATACAACAGAAAAAAAGATCATCGCACAACTAAAAAGTCATCAATACTATAAGCTATTATGGCAGCGATACTGCCAAAGTCATCAAATTGAAAGATGTCAGGAGGGTATGTATATTGAAGCGAAAAAAAGATATATCATTCCCAAATATCATGATACAACAATTGATCAGTTAGATGACAGTATTGCTCGATTGTGTCAGGATTTTCTGGCTGTTTCATTTGCTTATGGCTTGCGATCAAAATAGTACCACATAAAAATTGTATAGTTATCGATGCTGTTTCTTGATATAATAGAAATAGAGAAAAGAGGGATCCTTATGGAGTTAGTTATCTGTCGAGTACTGAAATATTTAAATGGCTGTCTGGAAGACGATTATATGTATAAAGTCGGCAATTATATTGTTAAGTATTATAGTGATATTTGTTTTCATAATCATCCTTGTATTAGTGATGATGAAACTTTTACATCTCAGGAACTGTTAAAGTTTTGTCAAAGATTAGGTTATAAAAATATTGAAGATTTTGAACATAAATTAAAGATCGATAATCAGTATCGTTTGGAACTGATTCATGAAAGAATGATGAATATGGATATAGAGCCAATGATCGATCATCTTGATGTTGATTCTAAAGCGGAATTTAAAAAGCAGTTAAATGAACTTTATGAACTGATCGATAAACAAAAACGTATTGTAATTGTTGGTGGACCATATTCTAATAGTATTTCTGTAGATTTTCAGACAGATATGATTACTTTAGGTAAAGAAGTCGTTGAATATCATCGTTTTGATAAGAATTTTAATTTTACAGAAGATGATATCGTTATTTTTATGACAGCAACAGGAAGAACGATGGAATATTACATTGATGAAATTGTTCCAAAAAGCATCTGTCAGGCTTATATTATTCTTGTTACACAGAATATGAAATATGTCAATTATGAAAATGTCTGTGCTGATTATGTAATACATGTCAAAGGTAAATTTGATGGTATTCAATTTAATTATCAGATGATGCTGGTTTTTGATTTATTGCGTATCGGCTATTATCAAAAATATTATGTTGCAAAAAAGAGCCAAGAATTTGTGGAAAATACAAAATAATAAGGAGGTAAAGAAATGTATTTTAAACAATCAAATGGATTTACTGAAGGATTTCTATGGGGAAGTGCTTCGGCAGCCTATCAGGTAGAAGGTGCCTGGGACGAAGATGGGAAAGGTGTATCTAACTGGGATAAATTTGTTAGAATTCCGGGAAAAACATTCAAGGCAACAACTGGAGATAAAGCAGTTGATCATTATCATCGCTACAAAGAAGATGTTAAACTGATGGCTGAAATGGGACTGAAAACATATCGTTTTTCTATTGCCTGGACTAGAATCTATCCACAAGGTAATGGTGAAGTCAATGAAAAAGGTTTAGAATTTTATGATAATCTGATCAATGAACTGATTAAATATGGTATTGAACCAATGGTAACGGTTTATCATTGGGATATGCCACAGGCTTTAGAAGATCAGTATCATGGCTGGGAAAACAGACAGATTGTTGATGACTATGTTAATTATGCGACCACACTGTTTAAAAGATATGGTGACCGTGTCAAATACTGGATCACGATGAATGAACAGAATATCTTTACCGGACTGGGATGGCTGGAAGGAATGCATCCACCAGGAAAGATCGATGCTCATAAAACTTTCTATCAGGTCAATCATCATGCTAATATGGCACATGCTAAAAGTGTTATTGCCCTAAAGAAAATGTGGCCTGATGCTAAAGTTGGGGCTTCATTTGCTTATTCGCCAAGCTATGCATATGACAGAAAACCTGAAAATGCCATGGCTAAAGCTGATTATGATGATCTGCAGAATTATTTCTGGATGGACGTATATGCATATGGTAGATATCCAAGAAGTGCGATGGAGTATTTAAAAGCTAATGGTTATGCGCCAGAAATTGAAGATGGTGATGAAGCTATCTTAAAAGAAGCTGCTTCATTGATTGATTTTATGGGTGTTAACTATTATCAGACTTGTGTTGTTGAATATAATCCATTAGATGGTGTGGGAACAACGCATGAAATGAATACAACTGGTAAAAAAGGAACTTCAAAAGTTCAGGGTGTACCAGGACTTTATAAAAAACCAGCTAATGAATTTTTACCAACTACAGACTGGGATTGGACGATCGATCCAATGGGACTGAGATACTGCTGTCGTGAAATCACATCACGTTATGATTTGCCAATCGTTATTTCAGAAAATGGATTAGGTGCTTTTGATAAACTGGAAGATGGTCAGATTCATGATCAGTATCGTATTGATTATTTAAAAAGACATATCGAAGAACTGAAAAAAGCGTGTGATGATGGCTGTCGTGTATTGGCTTACTGTACGTGGTCATATACTGATTTATTGAGCTGGCTCAATGGTTATCAGAAACGTTATGGTTTTGTATATATCGATCGTGAAGAAGATGAAAACTCTGGTACTTTAAACAGATACAAGAAAGACTCTTATTTCTGGTATAAAAAAGTAATTGAAACAAACGGAGAAGAATTATAATAATAAAAGGTAAGACTTAAACAAGGAGTCTTACCTTTTTTATCATCATTGTTGATTTTTAAAATTAAGTAGAGTATGATACTTATATACCCTATAGGGGTGGGAGGTGTTATATGAAGAAGAAATATGATGTTTTAGGCATGACCTGTTCAGCCTGCAGTACGCATGTTGATAAGGCGGTAAGAAAACTGGAAGGTGTTCACGATGTCAATGTCAACTTATTGAGTAATTCGATGACCGTTGATTTTGATGATACATGTATCAATGATCAGCAGATCATGGATGCAGTTGCTCGTGCTGGCTATAAAGCACAGCTTGAAAATGTCAAAAGTGAACCCCAAGCAACAGCTAATGATAATAACAGCAAGCAAAAAAAGTCTTTGATTTATTCGTTTGTTTTTCTGATACCGTTATTTTATTTGTGTATGGGACATATGCTGGCATTGCCGGTACCCGCAATTTTTACTGGTCATGAAAATATGATGATCTTTGCTTTGACCCAGCTATGTCTGGTCATTCCTATTATGATCTTGAATAGAGGATATTATCTGCGAGGTTTTAAATCGCTGATAAACAGAAGTCCTAATATGGATACCCTGATTGCGATGGGGTCTACTGCAGCGTTTGGCTATAGTCTCTATGCAACTTTTATGTTGGCATATTATATGGGACGTGGAGATTTAACGACAGGACATCATTATATGATGCAGCTGTACTATGAATCAGCGGGCATGATCCTAACTTTAATTTCCTTAGGAAAATATTTGGAAGCTCGTTCTAAACAGAAGACAACTCAGGCAATAGAGAAGCTGATGAAACTGATGCCATCAACGGCTACGGTATTAACGGATGGGCGTGAAACAGTTAAAAATATCGATGATGTTGAAGTTGGTGATATTGTTGTTGTCAGATCAGGTGAAAGTATCCCGTTAGATGGGAAAATTATCGAAGGTCACTGTTCGGTTGATGAGGCGATGATTACTGGAGAAAGTCTGCCTATTGATAAACAAAGTGGTGATCAGGTCATTGGTTCTACGATAAATCTTGATGGTTATGTTCTTATTGAAGTGAAAAAAAGTGCTTCACAAACGACACTTTCACAGATTATTGCTTTAGTTGAAGAGGCAAGTTCTTCCAAAGCTCCTATTGCCAAGCTGGCTGATCAAATCAGTGGTGTCTTTGTTCCACTTGTCATGACCATTGCCCTGATTACCTTTGTTTTATGGCTGACAGTAGGTCAAGAAACTTTTCATTTTGCATTAACCTGTGCTATTTCGGTCCTGGTTATTTCCTGTCCATGTGCTTTAGGGCTGGCAACGCCAACAGCCATTATGGTAGGAACTGGAAAGGGCGCTAATTTGGGTATTCTGATCAAATCTGCTGAACATCTGGAAGTGCTTAGTAAATGTGATACTGTTGTTTTAGATAAAACCGGAACCATTACGCAGGGTAAACCACAGGTCACGGCAGTTTATGGATTTGGTGTTGATCATGATAAACTGCTTCAATATGCAGGGACGCTTGAACAGTATTCTAAGCATCCTTTGGCGCTGGCAATTCAGGAATATGTTAATGATAAAAAAATAGAGATCGGTAAACTTGACCGTTTTGAAATGATCCAGGGACAAGGTCTGGTTGGCTATTGTGGTGATCAGGTTTTATTGGCAGGAAATAAAAAACTGATGCAGCACTATGATGTGGAGCTCTCTCAAGGGGAAGAACTATTTTTAAAACACGCTGATACAGGACAAACACCACTGTTTTATGCCTTACAGGGACAGCTGATTGGTATGATCATTGTTGGTGATGTTTTAAAAGAAACCAGCCAGCAGGCGATCGAGTATTTAAAAGCGATGAATCTGTCAGTATGGATGTTAACGGGCGATAACCAGTTAACAGCTAATAGTATCGCTAGAAAACTGGATATCGATGTGATTGCTGAGGTCTTGCCTCAGGACAAGGAAAAACAGATTCGTATGCTGCAAAAGCAGGGTCATCGTGTGATCATGGTGGGTGATGGTATCAATGATGCACCGGCTCTGGTAAGAGCGGATGTTGGTATCGCGATGACTTCGGGACTGGATATTGCGATTGATTCAGCGGATATCGTTTTAATGAAAAATGATCTGCAGGATGTAGTGCATGCCATTGAACTGTCACATGCGACGATCCGAAATATCAAAGAAAATCTGTTCTGGGCATTTTTCTATAATGTAATCGGGATCCCGATTGCAGCTGGACTGTTCTATCCATTTTTTGGCTGGCTGTTAGATCCAATGTTTGGAGCGGCAGCGATGTCTTTAAGTTCAGTGTTTGTTGTTTCTAATGCTTTAAGATTACGTCTGTTCAAACCACAGCATCAAAGTGTGATCATCAAAAAAGAAAAACAGGAGGATAAAACAATGAAAAAAATGAATATTGAAGGAATGATGTGTCCAAACTGTCAAAGACACGTTGATAAGGCTTTAAACAGTATCGATGGTATCAAAGCAACAGTTGATCTGGAAAATAACTGTGCTTATATTGAAGGAGAGGCTGATGAACAGGTATTGATTCAGGCAGTTGAAGATGCTGGCTATCAGGTTAAGGGTTTTGAATAATGCAGGCTGATCATACTAAGATCAACCGTCTGTTAAAAACAGCCAGAGGACAGATCGATGGTATTTTAAAAATGGTGGAAGAAGACCGTTACTGTATTGATATCTCTACGCAGCTGATGGCTTGTGAAGCTATTTTAAAAAAAGCTAATAAAGAAATCCTAGGTGCGCATATGAAACATTGCGTCCATGATGCTTTAGAAAGTGATGATAAAGATAAAAAAATTGATGAGATGATCAAAGTGCTGGATGTGCTGATGAAATAATCATTAAAAAACAACCTCGCGGTTGTTTTTTAATTGCCTTTATTAATGTTTTATGGCATAATATTGCCGCTTAGATGAAAGGAGAAATGGTGATGATATCAACACAAAACGTATCTTTAAGATATGGTGACAGAGCTTTGTTTGAAAATGTATCAGTCAAGTTTACTGAGGGAAACTGTTATGGCATTATAGGTGCCAATGGTGCTGGTAAATCAACGTTTTTAAAAATACTGTCAGGAGAAATTGAACCGAATAAAGGGGAGGTCGTTATTGAAGCGCATAAACGACTGTCAGTATTAAAGCAGGATCATTTTGCTTACGATGATAACAAAGTTGTAGAAACAGTTATTATGGGAAATAAAAGACTGTATGAAATCATGCAGGAAAAAGAAAGGTTATACGCAAAACCTGATTTTGATGATAATGATGGAATCTTATTAGGTGAACTGGAAGGTGAATTTGCGGATATGGATGGCTGGAATGCCGAAGCTGATGCCGAAACTTTATTAAATGGGCTGGGAATTACCAATGAATATCATGATCTTTATATGAAAGATCTTGATGGTAATCAGAAAGTTAAAGTACTGCTGGCACAGGCATTGTTTGGAGATCCAGATATTTTGCTGCTGGATGAACCGACCAACCACCTGGATCTTAAAAGTATTCGCTGGCTGGAAAATTTCCTGCTGAATTTTAAAAATACGGTAATCGTAGTCAGTCATGACCGTCATTTTTTAAATAAGGTCTGTACGCATATTGCTGATATTGACTATAGTCGTATTCAGCTTTATGTAGGAAACTATGATTTCTGGTATGAATACAGTCAGATGCAGCTGCAGCAGGCTAAAGATCAGAATAAAAAAGCTGAAGCCAAGAAAAAAGAACTGGAAGAATTTATTGCCAGATTCTCTGCCAATGCTTCTAAAGCCAAACAGGCAACTTCAAGAAAAAAATTACTGGATAATCTGGAAATGGTTGATATCAAACCATCATTAAGACGCTATCCTTTTATATCTTTTAAACCTGATCGTGAAGTAGGAAATATTGTTTTAAATGTTGAAGATCTATCTAAAACGATAGATGGTAAAAAACTGATCAATAATGTGTCTTTTGCGATTCAGCCAAATGAAAAAGTAGCTTTTGTAGGTGATGATAAGGCAACGGAAGCTTTCTTTAAGATCATCATGGGAGAAGATGAAGATTATGAAGGAAAATTTCAATGGGGTGTTACGACTTCCCGTTCATATTTTCCTAAGGACAATTCTGCATTTTTTAATGACTGTGATCTTAATCTGATCGATTGGCTAAGACAGTTTACTGATGGTAATGTCTATGAACAGGATTTAAGAGGCTGGTTAGGGCGAATGCTGTTTTCTGGAGAAGAAGCGTTGAAAAAAGCCAATGTGTTATCTGGTGGGGAAAAAGTCAGATGTATGCTGGCGAAGATGATGATGCAGGATGCCAATGTGCTGGTTTTAGATGAACCTACCAACCATTTGGATCTGGAATCGATCCAGGCTTTGAATCAGGGACTGATTGCCTTTAAAGAAAATATTCTGTTTACTTGTCATGATCATCAGTTTGTGCAGACGATTGCTAATCGTATTATTGAATTTAATGATCAGGGACTGATTGACCGTTTATCATCATATGACGAATACTTGGATTATAAAGACAGCTTAGAAAACAAAAAGGACTTTTAGAATTATCTAAAGTCCTTTTTAAAGTGTATAATTTTATAAAGGGAAGGGAAATTAATGAAAACTATACTCTATTAGAAAGATGATTTATCTTTCTGAGATAAATATACCTTTTATTTGTGAACTGAATATGCATTTTTTATTAATTTATGAAAAAAGATAAAAAATGACTGCAGATAGTGTTACTATTTTAATAGAGAATAGTATTTATTAATTGAAAATAATTTATTGTTTTGGTAAAATTTTGTAAACAATGGAGAAGGTGAGATTATGGAATTAAGTTTTACTAAAATGGAAGGAATCGGAAACGATTATGTTTATTTTGATGGTATTAATCAAAAGGTACCTACTGATAAGAAATTTATCAGGAAAATTTCGGATCGCCATTTTGGTATAGGCGGAGATGGCATGATCGTTATTTTAAAATCAGATCAGTATGATTTTAAAATGCGCATGTTTAACCTTGATGGCAGTGAAGGAATGATGTGTGGTAATGGAATACGCTGTTTTGCGAAATTCTGTTATGATCATCAGCTGACAGATAAAAAAATCCTAAAGATCGAAACGAAAGCAGGATTGCGTATCGTTGAACTGATTTTTAAAGATGGCGAAGTAGTAGGTGCCAAGGTTGACATGCAGGAACCTATTGTTGAATGTCAGAAGATTCCGGTGATCTTTAATAAAGAAAAGATGATCAATGAATCTTTATATATTGGACAGAAAGAATTTAAAGTAACTGCCGTATCGATGGGCAATCCCCATATTGTCACTTATGTAGACAGTTTAAATCTCGATATTAAAAAAATCGGCAGATATTTTGAAAAACATCGTATGTTCCCACATTCGGTGAATACAGAATTTGTTGAAGTTGTTAACGATCATTATCTGAAAATGAGAGTATGGGAACGTGGCAGTGGTGAAACGATGGCATGTGGTACGGGGGCCTGTGCCGTGATGTATGCAAGTTATCTAAATGGATACTGCAAAGACAAGGCAACAGTAGAACTGTTAGGGGGAAATCTGGATATAGAATATAAAAATGGACATATTTTTATGACTGGACCGGCAACTACTGTTTTTGAAGGAAAGATCAGAATATAAAAGGAGTGTAAGGATGTTAAAGAGTGCAGAAGAAATTATTAAATATATTGGTGAATCAGAAAAGAAAACACCTGTAAAAGTTTATATCAAGGGGGAAAATTTACCAGACACTGATCAGTTTCACCTGTTTGGTGATCAGCATTTCAAGATCGCTATTGGTGACTGGAAAGATGTTGAACAGTATTTAAAAGACAATAAAGCATTGATCAAAGACAGCTATTGTGAATCAGACAGAAGAAACAGTGCGATTCCACAGCTGGATGTTAAAAACATCAATGCCCGTATCGAACCGGGATGTACGATTCGTGAACATGTCAGCATTGGTGATAATGCCATCATCATGATGGGGTCAGTGATTAATATTGGTGCTAAAATTGGAGCTGGTTCCATGATTGATATGGGCGTTGTATTAGGTGGAAGAGCTGAAGTTGGGAAAAACTGTCATATTGGTGCTGGAGCTGTGCTGGCGGGAGTGATCGAACCACCTAGTGCTTCACCTGTGGTAGTAGAAGATGATGTCGTTATTGGTGCTAACGCTGTTATTATTGAAGGAGTCCGTATTGGTAAAGGTGCTGTGGTTGGGGCCGGCAGTGTCGTGATCCATGATGTTCCTGCGGGAGCAGTCGTTGTTGGCAATCCTGCCAAGATTATCAAAAATGAAAAAGATGATAGTACCAAAAACAAAACACAGCTGATGGATGATCTAAGAAAAATCTAGAATATGAATGAGCAGTTATTAGAAAAAATCAAGATCTGGCGTCGTCATCTTCATACTATACCGGAAATCGGTTTTCAGGAGAAGAAGACGGCTGCCTATCTTTATGATGAATTAAAGAACATGGGCTATCATCCTGAATATATTACAGCAACAGGCATTATTGTCTATTTGGATTTTGCAGGAGAAAAGACGCTGGCTTTTCGCAGTGATATCGATGCCTTGAAAATAACTGAAAAAACTGGACTGTCGTTTTGCAGTCAGCATGAAGGCTATATGCATGCCTGCGGTCATGATGGTCATATGTCAGCTTTGCTGGCACTGGCGTGGAAATTAAAAGATGTAAAAAGTCTGCCACATAATATCCTGCTGATCTTTCAGCCAGGAGAAGAAATGACCAATGGCGCGCCTTCGATTATCGCTACTGGTATTTTTGAAAAATACCGTGTCCAGGCAATATTTGGCTTACATATGTTTCCTGATGTAGAAGCAGGGAAAATTGCCTGTCGTCCTGGTCCATTAATGGCACAAAGTGGAGAACTGGATGTAATCGTGCATGGTAAGAGTGCCCATGCCGGGAAATATCATGAAGGTATTGATTCTATCGTTATTGCCAGTCAGCTGATCACGCAGTATCAGGCCATTATTTCGCGTATGACTTCACCTATGCAGTCCGTAGTGATTAATATTGGCACGATTCAAGGTGGGACCGTGAGAAATATTGTTGCGGATAAGACTTCATTTCATGGCACGATACGAACTTATGATGAAAACATATTTGATCAGATCGTAAAGGCAATGCAGGGATTTAATGCAGGAATGGAACAGGCTTATGGCTGTCAGATAGAATTTTCCTGTCAGACATTTAATCCACCTGTCATCAATGATAAAAATCTTTATCAGCAGTTGCGCAGGCTTTGTCCTGATGATTTTGAAGAACTGGAAGAACCAGTTATGCTGGCGGAAGATTTTTCGCATTATCAGAAAGTATTACCGGGAGTTTTCTTTTTCGTCGGTACGAAATGTAAGGAATATCAGTCAGGTTTACATACTGCTTCATTTCAGTTCCACGAAGAAGTATTATTAAAGGCGGTTGAGCTATATTATCAGCTGGCCTGTCATATAGAATTGGGGGAAAAGGAAAAATGAATTATTATGAAAGATCATTAGATGCTTTGATGCATGCCTATGGCAGATATGATGTTACCTTCGATCATGGAGAAGGGGTTTATTTATATGATGTCAATAACAGGAAGTATCTTGATTTCTTTTCAGGAATTGGTGTTAACTCGTTTGGATATAATTATCCAGCTTATGTGGAATCAATGGAAAAACAGTTACACCGTCTGATGCACATTTCTAATTACTTTAATACTGTAGAAACTATTGAAGCAGCAGAATGTGTCAAAGCTGCTACGCAATTAGATAAAGTATTTTTTACTAATTCTGGAGCTGAGTCTACAGAAGGAGCTTTAAAACTGGCCAGAAAATACTATTATCAAAAACATGGTAAAGCTGACAGTGAAGTCATTGCCTTAAATCATTCGTTTCATGGCAGAACAACAGGATCAGTGAGATTAACAGGGAACGCTAATTATCAGAAAGCTTTTGGACCATTAATTGAAGGTGTTCGTCATGGTGATATTAATGATCTGGAAAGTGTAAAAGCGCTTATCAGTGACAAAACAGCAGGAATCATTGTCGAACCAGTACAGGGTGAAGGTGGTGTTTATGTATGTTCACAGGAATTTATGCAGGGATTAAGACAGCTCTGTGATGAACATGATATCGCTTTGATCCTAGATGAAGTACAATGTGGTATGGGAAGAACTGGAACTATCATGACTTATTTCCAGTATGGTATCCTGCCTGATATTGTCTGTCTGGCTAAAGGAATTGGTGCTGGATTTCCTATGGGAGCTTTTGTAGCCAATGCAAAATTTGCTAGAGCTATGGAACCAGGAGATCATGGTTCTACATATGGCGGAAATCCTATGGCTGGTAATGCCTGCCGTACGGTATTTAAGATCCTGCATGACACAAAGATGCTAGATCATGTACAGACTATCAGTGAATATGTTATTGAAAAGCTTGATGAACTAAAAGATAAGTATGACTGTATCAAAGAAAGACGTGGACTGGGACTGATGATTGGTCTGGAATTTGATCGCCCAGTCAAAGACATTGTCCAGAAATGTCTTGATCATGGACTGATCGTTGTTACTGCTGGGGCAAATGTTGTCAGAATGCTGCCACCATTTATTATCGAAGAAAAAGATGTTGATGCGATGATCACAATATTAGAAAAAGCAATTCAGGAAACTCTATAAAGAGTTTCTTTTTTTAAGTAAACAGTCATATTTTTCCATATATATCATTGAGGTGAAAAAATATGACTAGATTTCCAAAATATTTACAGGACAGTGAAAACAGCTGTGGGGCTTACTGTATCAAAATGATCTTAAGTTATTTCCATTTTGACGATGAAATACAGAATATTAAACGTCGCTGTCGAATGACCAAAGATGGTATTACGGTCTATGGACTTTGTCAGGCTTTAAAGGAGTATCATATTGAAGCTAAAGCTTATCGCTGCAGCTTTAAAGAACTGTATCATCAGTTAAAGGTTCCAGCGATTGCGCATCTGAAAACAGATCAGTATTATCATTACGTGGTTATCTATAAAATGCATGATGAATATTTTCTCCTTGGTGATCCAGCGCGAGGAATCGTTAAAATGAGCTATGAAGCATTTCATGAACGGTTTACAGGAGTTGTGATCATGATCGAACATGTGGGTCATCCTGTTGAAAGCTTACATTGTTATTCTTTTAGTAGCTTTATTAAAGACCATTTAGTATTTTATCGCCATGATATCATCAATCTTACGTTTAAAACGGCTTTAATGACATTGTTTTCATTGCTTTTTTCACTTTATTATCAGCTGATGATTGATTATTTTGGGGATTTTTCATATTTTCAGATATTAGGGATATCTTTGCTGTTTGCAGGTATTTATGCTTTAAGACTGCTGTTTGATTTTTATCGTAAGATGCAGATATTAGCTTTAAGATCAAAACTTAATGAGCGTTATGTCGCTATGACAGTTCAGAATCTGATCTATCAGGACTTCTCATATTTTCTGCAGTATGAAAAAGGCATTATTTTATCACGAGCCAATCACCTGTTACAGTTGAGTGATTATTTTATTGAATTATATCAGGCTTTTTTTATGAATCTGATCATTATTTTCATGACAGTGCTTTTTATGCTGTATATACATTTTATTTTTCTGGTGCTGAGTGTGATCATGATCGTTGCGGTTATCATGGTATGTCTGTATCTGAATCATAAGATTCATTTAAAAAACAGAAATATGCTGGAGTATAAAGAAAAACTGGATCATGGCATCCTGGAGTTTCAGGAAAATTTTTTTATGACGGTACAGTTTAAAATGAAAAGAATGATGAAAAATAAGATTGCCTGTCTTTATCAGAGCTATATTGATCAGGAATATGATAAAGGTGATATGATCAGTCATTTTCAGCTGTGGATCGAAGCATTGATACAGAGTTTTTTGATGCTGACAACGCTCATTGGTTTGTATCTTTTTTGTTTCCACGAGATGAGTTTGGGTACGGTCTTACTGGTTTATATGATGTTTTCTTATCTGATCGAACCATTGATTCAAATATCGTCTTTTCTGCTGTTGAGTGATGAAATGAAAATAGTATTTGAACGTTATAAAGAAATGATTCCAGAAAAAAAGAAATATCGTAAAAAAATCAGAACTATTCAATCGATTCAGTTTAAAGATGTCACTTTCAGTTATGGTTACGGTCGACCGATATTTGAACATCTGGATTTTGAAATAAATCATTCGATGGTGATCTTGGGTGATATTGGTTGTGGAAAATCGACATTTCTAAAGCTGGTATCCAGACAGCTGCATGCGGTTAAAGGCTGTATCCTGGTTAATCATAAAAATATAGAAACCATTGATTTGAACAGTTTTTATGCCCATATCAGATATCTGGATCAAAATCCTGTTTTCTATGAAGAAAGTCTGTTATTTAATATGCTGCTCGATGACAGTTTGAAACATTCTCGCATGTTAGAGCTGCTTGATTATTTTCAGCTTGATTTTCTGATTCCTTCTTTATCTTTAAAGCTGGATATGAAAGGCGGGTTTCTGTCTGCAGGACAGGCTCAGCTAATCATGATCATTAGAGCACTTCTATCTGATGTTGATGTCCTGATTTTAGATGAAGCTTTCAGTCATGTTGATGCTGCCCGTGTTCAGCTTTTGCTTTCCTATCTTTCATCACTGGACAAGATCGTGATCATTGTTGCCCATCAAATAAATGTGATGAACAACGATTACGACTATGTTATAATAAAAGAAGGAAAATTAGTAAGAGAGGTTAAAAATGGAAATAGATCTAGCAATAATCAATGAAACTGATGATTTTCATGATGATTATGAAACAGTTTATACAAATATTATTAAGGAAGCCTGTCAACAGCTTAACATAGAAGATGATCTGGAATTATCGGTCATTTTTGTAGATGATGCCCGTATTCACGAAATCAATCGTGAATACAGAAATATTGATAGAAGTACAGATGTCATCAGTTTTGCTTTGGAGGATAACGAACAGTATTATATGGAGGGTATGCCAAGAACTTTGGGAGATATCTTCATATCGATAGATCATGCTAAAAAACAGGCACAGGAATATGGGCACAGTTTTTATCGGGAAATGTGTTTTCTCTTTACCCATGGCCTTTTACACCTGTTAGGTTATGATCATATGGAAAAAGAAGAGGAAACTGAAATGTTCAGGATTCAGAATAATATTTTAAATGCATTAAAGATTGAAAGGGATGGACATGAATAAAGAAAAACTGGTAGAGCTGGCTTTTGCGGCAAGGGAAAATGCTTATGCTCCTTACAGTCATTTTGCAGTGGGAGCCTGTGTCGAATTGAAAGATGGACATTATGTTCAAGGCTGCAATATTGAAAATGCGGCTTATGGCTCAACGATGTGTGCGGAACGAAATGCTATTTATGGAGCCTATTGTCAAGGCTACCGCAAAGATGATATTGTTGCTTTAGCGATTGTGGCTGAGTGCAGTCCATTGATTTCACCATGTGGTGCATGTCGTCAGGTGATTTCTGAACTTGTTGGCTTAGATGTACCCATTTATCTTGCCAGTAAAGAAATCATTGAAACCCACACTATTAGAGAATTATTACCAATGTTATTTATAGGAGAAAGTTTATAATGTTTAAATCAGGTTTTGTAAGCATCGTTGGTCGTCCTAATGTTGGCAAATCAACGTTATTAAATCAAATTCTAAAGACGAAACTGGCGATTATTTCAAATGTTGCCCAAACAACAAGAAATACGATTCAGGGAATCTATACTGATGATGAAGCACAGATCATCTTTATGGATACCCCAGGGATCCATAAGCCTCAGGACAGTTTAGGGACTTTTATGAATACAACGGCTTTAAACAGTATTTATGGCGTTGATATGATTCTGTTTATTGCACCTGTTAATGAAACGATTGGTAAAGGAGACCGTTTTATTATTGAAAGACTGAAAGAGGCGGATGGTCCGGTTTTTCTGCTGTTGAATAAATGTGATCTTGTAAGCAAAGAAGAAGTGGCCAGAAAGCTTAATGAATGGAAAGAACTGTTTGATTTTAAGGAAATGATCCCGGTTTCGGCCCTGAATGATAAAAATATCGATATCCTGCTTAAAACCATCAAGCAGTATCTTCATGAAGGAGTCATGTATTATCCTAAAGATCAGATGACAGATCATCCTGAGAGATTTGTCATGGCTGAATTTATTCGTGAAAAGATCCTTTATTTTACGAAACAGGAAGTTCCTCACAGTGTTGCTATTGTGATTGAAAGAATGCAGGAACTGGAAGATGGCAGTGTTGAAGTGATGGCAACGATCGTAGTAGACCGTAAAAGTCAAAAAGGTATTCTGATTGGAAAACAGGGAAGCATGATCAAAAAAATCCGTCAGCATGCCCAGCGTGAGATGAAAAGATTTTTACAGACGACAGTTCATTTGGAACTGTTTGTCAGAGTAGAAAATAACTGGCGTAATAAACAGAAATATCTCAAGGAATTTGGCTATAACGAAGATGACTATTAAACAGCAGGAAGCAATTTGTCAGGGGATTGTTTTAAAAAGCATGCCCTATAAAGAAAATGATGCATTAATTACCGTTTATTTTCATGATTATGGCAAGATGACACTGATTGCTCGAGGGGTAAAAAAACTGAAAAGTAAAAATGCTTCAGCGGTGATGACATTAACCTGTGGCGAATTTACTTTTATTCCCCGCAAAGGGCTGTCTTTACTGATCAAGGCAACAGCACTAGATTATTACCGTCATATTAAGGAAAATATTGTTTTAGAGGCATATGCTACTTATTTTGCTGAATTTGTCTTAAAAAATGAAGCAGAAAATCATCCTGATGAAAAAATCTATCATTATCTGAAACGTTCTTTAGAAGCGTTGAATCAGGGATATGCTGATAAAAATGTATATCTGCTTTATAATGCCTTTATTTTAAAACAGTGTGGGGCGCCTTTACAGGTTGATGGCTGCAGCCGCTGTGGGAAAACAGATCAGATTATTGCAGTCAGTCTGGAGGATGGAGGTTTTGTCTGTCAAAGCTGCTGGCTGCCTCATGATAAAAAACTGGATAAAAAGGTGTTAATGGCGTTTCGCCATATTAATAAATATACCATTGATGATATCGATCGGCTGTCATACGACGAAGACATCGCCAATGAGCTTATTGATATCATGGAACATTACGTCGATGAACTGACCGGGCTGGTTTTTGCCAGTCGCAGATTTATTAGACAGTTGGCAAAATTATGACAAAAGTTTACTTTTGTCTTTTTTTGTATATTCTTTTTTATTATAATAGTAACAAAGAACAGGGAGGAATAAGTATGAGTCAATTTTTACCGATCAATCGAGAAGAAATGGAACAGCGTGGTTGGCAAGAGGTTGACTTTGTGTATATATGTGGTGATGCCTATGTTGATCATCCTTCTTTTGGCGCAGCTATTATTTGCCGTACATTAGAAGCACATGGTTTTAAAGTGGCGTTTTTATCACAACCGGACTGGCATAATCTTGAAGAATTCCGTCAATTTGGAAAACCAAGATTAGGCTTTTTAATTTCATCAGGTAATATTGACTCCATGGTCAATCATTATACTGTTTCCAAAAAAAGAAGACATAAAGATCTTTATACGCCAGGGGGTGCTGGTTTTAAGCGTCCAGATCGTGCCGTGATCGTTTACAGTCAGATGGCAAGACAGGCATTTCATGATGCTAATATTCTTATTGGTGGTATTGAGGCTTCGCTGCGTCGCTTGGCACACTATGATTACTGGAGCGATAAAGTCAGAAAATCAATTATTATTGATGCCAATGCCGATTTGCTGATGTATGGTATGGGAGAAAACACTGTTGTCGAAATAGCGGAAGCTTTAGACAGCGGATTGGATATTCATGATCTGACTTATCTTGATGGAACGGTTTTTAAAACTAAAAACATTGAAGATGCCCATGATTATATCATGCTGCCTAGCTATGAAGAAATCTGTGCTTCAAAAAGAAAATATGCAGAGTCATTTCATATTCAGTATCTTAATACGGATCATTATCATGCCAAAGCTCTGGTTGAGCCTTATCAGGGATGGTACGTCGTCCAAAACAGACCTAATCGTCCTTTGACCCAGCGAGAATTTGATCGTGCCTATGGCTATGATTATAATCGTACATATCATCCCAGCTATGAATATGTGCCTGCTATAGAAGAAGTTAAATTTTCACTGATATCTAATCGTGGATGTTTTGGATCCTGTAATTTCTGTGCCCTGGCTTTTCATCAGGGACGTATTATTCAGTCGCGAAGTCATGAATCGATTCTGTCTGAAGCTAATAAAATTATCTGGGATCCGGATTTTAAAGGCTATATTCATGATGTTGGCGGACCTACAGCAAACTTTAGAGATACTGCCTGTGATAAACAGAAAAAACACGGAGCCTGTCCAAAGCGTCAGTGCCTGTGGCCGACACCGTGTCAGAATCTGAAAGTTGATCACGAAGATTATCTGTCGCTTTTGACCAAACTGCGACAGCTGCCTAATGTTAAAAAAGTATTTGTCAGATCGGGTATTCGTTATGATTATCTGATGTATGATAAAAATGACCGATTTTTTGAAGAGCTGGTTCAGCATCATATTTCAGGACAGTTAAAAGTGGCACCAGAACATATCAGTGATCATGTGCTGGATAAAATGGGGAAACCACGGCGCGGATTATATGAAAAATTTGTTGATAAATATTATCGCTTGAATGAAAAATATAACAAAAAGCAGTTTCTGGTTCCTTATCTGATGTCTTCACATCCTGGCTGTCGCCTGGAGGATGCGATTGAACTTGCAGAATATTTAAGAGATATTCATCATCAGCCTGAACAGGTACAGGATTTTTATCCAACACCAGGTACTTTATCGACAACAATGTATTACACTGGGCTGGATCCTCGCGATATGACCGAAGTCTATGTACCCAAAACGCCAAAGGAAAAAGCTATGCAAAGAGCCCTGATGCAATATCGCAATCCTAAAAATTATGATCTGGTTTATGAAGCGCTGATTAAAGCGCACCGTGAAGATCTTATTGGTTTTGGTAAAAAATGTCTGATCAGGCCACGTCAGAAAAACACACGTCGTTATGACAGGAGGCCAAGAAAATGAAAATAACCGAAACTTATACTTCAGTAACAGAAACGCATGTTAAGATCGATATATATACACCAAATGTTATTTTGAGACATAAAGGCATTATTCAGATCCATCATGGCTTATGTGAATACAGTGACCGTTATCAGCGTTTTGCGGAATTTTTAAGTCATGAAGGCTATGTCGTCGTTGTCAGTGATTTTCCAGGACATGGAACATCGCTGCATAATTATGAACAGGGATACTTTGGTCAGGGAAGAGCCATTGACACATTGGTGGAAGATATGCATAGGCTTCGTTCTATCATTGTCAAGCGTTTTCCTGAACTGTCTTATTTTGTTATTGGTATTGAATTTGGTTCGCTGGTTGTCAGAAAATATCTGGCTACCTATGGAGAGTATGTAGATGGTGCTATTTTGATTGGAACCTGTATGAAAAGCGGTGCTTTTTATCGTGTTTTACCAATGATCAGAGTCAGCACTCTGATTCATGGTGGCATGTATCGTTCTTCACGCTTGAAAAGAAGCCTTGATGCTTTTATGCAGCGTGGGATCAATGGCAATTATAAAACCGATGATTTAAGTGAATGGCAGCTGTATGTGGATGATCCAATGACAGATTTTGTTTATACTAATCAGGCTTATCAGGATATTATGGAATATATTGATTTTACATCGCAACGTGATAATATAAAAAAAATACCAAACTATCTGCCAATTTTACTGCTATCAGGTAAAGATGATAATTTTTCTCATCAGGGCAAGGATATCCTGACGCTTTATTCGATCATGCAGTCGATGTCTTTTACTGATGTTGAATATAAGATTTATGATGATAAACAGGATATTTTGCATGTCATTAATAAAAGAGCTATTTTTAAGGATATCTTAAACTGGCTATTGGCTAGGACCTATGTGTGATACCCTTATTGTTGGTTGACAAATATCTACTATAAGGGTATTTTATATGTATGCGAATAGAATAAAAAGACTTGGGAGTCCAAGTCTTTATTCATTTATTGTATAAAGGAGAGTATATGAAAGCAAAAGATATGGATAAAATTGTTAATCATGCAAAATCTTCTGGTTTTGTTTATCAGGGATCAGAAATTTATGATGGATTAGCAAATACCTGGGACTATGGACCTTTAGGTGTAGAAATGAAAAACAATATTAAACAGTTATGGTGGAAGAGATTTATTCAGGAATCACCATATAATGTGGGTTTAGATTCAGCTATTTTTATGAATCCAAGAGTATGGGAAGCTTCTGGACATGTTGGGGGATTTTCTGATCCACTGATTGACTGTAAAGAATGTAAAACCAGACATCGTGCTGATAAACTGATTGAAGCGCATGATCCAACGGTTCATAGTGAAGGTTGGAGCAATGAACAGACGATGAATTATATTAGAGAACATCATATTGTCTGTCCAAACTGTGGTAAAAGCAATTTTACTGATGTCAGACAGTTTAAACTGATGTTTGAAACTCATATGGGTGTTGTTGAAGATGATAAATCAGTTGTTTATCTGCGTCCTGAAACAGCACAGGGGATTTTTGTAAACTTTAAAAATATTCAGCGTACTTCACGTAAAAAAGTACCTTTTGGTATTGGTCAGATTGGTAAATCATTCCGAAATGAAATTACTCCTGGAAATTTCATTTTCAGAACGAGAGAATTTGAACAGATGGAACTGGAATTTTTCTGTAAACCAGGAAGCGATTTGGAATGGTTTGAATACTGGAAAGCTTACTGCAAAAAATATCTGCTGGATTTAGGATTAAAAGAAGAAAATCTGAAATTCAGAGATCATGAACAGGAAGAGCTGGCATTTTATTCTAAAGCTACCTGTGATGTTGAATATAATTTCCCATTTGGCTGGGGAGAATTATGGGGAATTGCGGATAGAACTGACTATGATCTGTCTCGTCATATGGAATATTCTAAAAAATCTTTAGAATATCTTGATCCGCAGACCAATGAAAAATATATTCCTTATGTTATTGAACCATCTGTAGGTGCTGACCGTCTGTTCTTGTCTGTTTTATGTGACAGCTTTGAAGAAGAAACACTGGAAAATGGTGAAGTCAGAACAGTCATGAAACTCCATCCGGCCATTGCGCCTTATAAAGTGGCAGTTTTACCATTAACTAAAAAACAGACCGATAAGGCTGAAGAAGTTTATGCTATGCTGTCAAAACATTTTTCAGTTGACTTTGATACAGCCGGACAGATTGGAAAAAGATATCGTCGTCAGGATGCAGTAGGAACACCTTATTGTGTAACCGTTGACTTTGATTCATATGAAGATAATGCAGTGACCATCAGAGATAGAGACACAATGGAACAGATTCGTTTGCCAATTGATGAATTAGTTGCATATATTCAGGAAAAAATCACATTCTAATAGAAGGAGGATACAATGCCAAGATTATCATCAGAAAAAATCAATGAAATTCGTCAAAGTGTTGATATTGTTGATGTCATTGGCAATTATCTGTCTTTAGAAAAAAAAGGAAGAAACTATGTCGCTATCTGTCCTTTTCATGATGATACTGACCCTTCACTGACTATTTCACCAGAGAAACAGATTTATATGTGTTTTGTCTGTCATCATGGGGGCAATGTTTTTCGCTTTCTGCAGGATTATTTAAAAATTTCGTTTATGGAAGCAGTCAAGATCGTTGCGGACATGGGACATGTCGATCTTGGAGACTATACTTTTAGTCAGGAACATCATCATGTCGATCAGGAAACTGAATCACTGTATCAGATGTATGATGAGGCTAATCGTATTTATCGTCATTTTTTAGGAACCAAGCCAGCCATTATGGCCAAAGATTATCTGCATGACCGCGGGATTACACAGGATATTATTGACCGTTTTGAAATAGGTTATGCACCCAATCAGAATATTCTGCTGCCGGCCTTTGAAAAATCAGGCTTTTCCAAGATGCAGGCCTATGCATCTGGTCTGGTAATAGAATCGAAAGTGGGCTATGACCGTTATCGTGACCGTATCATGTTTCCTTTGCACAACAGCGAAGGAAGAGTTGTCGCCTTTTCAGGAAGAATTTACCAGCAAAATCTACAGGAAGCAAAATATATCAATTCACCTGAATCGAAGATCTTTATAAAGGGGGAAGTCCTTTATAATTATCATCGTATCAAAGATCAGGTAAGAGAAAAAGGAAGCATCATCATCCTCGAAGGATTTATGGATGTAATAGCATTATACAAAGCAGGAATTGAAAATACTGTCGCAATTATGGGTACAGCTTTGACTTTAGCGCATATGACGATGCTCAAACGTATTACTAAAAATGTCGTTTTATGTTTGGATGGTGATCAGGCTGGACAGAATGCAATGATCAAATGTGTTGATGCTTTGTATGATCAGGGTTTTCATGTATCAATTGTCGTGATACCCCAGGGTATGGATCCAGATGAGTTTTTAAACGCTAAGGGTCAGGATGAACTGGTGGCACTGTTTGACCGTCCAGTCAGTCTGATTGAGTTTAAAATGAATTATTATTATCAAAGGATCAATACCGATAATTATGAAGACAGAAAACAGTATTTAAATTCAATGGTTGAAATGATCAATGGACTTCATGATGAAGTTGATAAAGCTTACTACAGTGAGCTGCTGGAAAAAAGATCCGGTTTTTCCAAAGAACTGATCCAAAGGCTGCTGCATCAAAGCAAACCGGTTGTACCAGTTAAACCAGCCTATTCAGCCATGACCTATAAAAAATCACACCGTTTAATTGATAAATATCAAAAAGCGGAAAGAGAACTGCTCTATTTTATGATGCAGGATAAAAAGTATGCCATGCTTTATGAAGCTAAAGCTGGATATATGTTTGATCATATTCATCGTATCATCGCTTCTTATATCGTGGATTATTATCGTCAGTATGTAGTTTTAGAGGTAGCAGATCTGATCAGTCAGATTCAGGATGAAAAGATTGTCAAGACAATTCTGGATATTGCTTCTTTGAATCTGCCGGAATTAGAAGATAATCAGGCTATCTATGATTATATTGATACGATCAAAGAAAAGATGAAAAAAGAAAGGGTCAAACAGCTAGAAGAAGATTTGGTGAATACCTTTGATGATATTCAGAAATCTAAAATTGCTATGGAAATAATTGAACTCAAAAAAGAAATCGACGCATTAAGAGAGAAGGAGTAGAATATGGCAAAGAAAAAAGTACAAGCAGTTACATTTGAAGATTTAAAAACATTAGTCGTTAATGAAGCAAAAGCAAATAATAATACTTTATCACAAGATCAGATTGATGAATATCTGACAAATTATGATCTAAGTGATGAACTGGCAGAAGAACTGCTGGATTATATTTCACAAAATGATGTCACGATTTCTGATGATGGATTAGATTCTTTGGATATTGATGACGATTTACTGTTATCTGGAGTTTCTGATTTAGATGTTGATCTGGATGTTGATGATGTCATGGATGATGATGATACTCCTGATCTTGATTTTGATGGTGATTTCGACATGATGACCGGTGATACATTGCATATGTATCAGGAACATGAAGAAGATAAAGAATTAGATAGCAATCAGTTAGGAAGCAATGTTAAGATCAATGATCCAGTCAAAATGTATCTTAAAGAAATCGGACGAGTAGAATTACTGAATCATGAACAGGAAATTGATTTAGCGAAACGTATTTTAGAAGGTGATGAAACAGCCAAAAAAGAACTGGCTGCGGCTAACTTAAGACTGGTTGTTTCCATTGCCAAGAGATATGTAGGACGTGGAATGTTATTTTTAGATCTGATTCAGGAAGGAAATATGGGGCTGATCAAAGCAGTAGAAAAATTTGATTATACTAAAGGCTTCAAATTTTCGACTTATGCAACATGGTGGATCAGACAGGCCATTACCAGAGCAATTGCTGATCAGGCCAGAACGATTCGTATTCCTGTACACATGGTAGAAACGATCAATAAACTGACAAGAATTCAAAGACAGCTCGTTCAGGAACTGGGAAGAGAACCATCTGCTGAAGAAATTGCTGAAAAAATGGATGGTATGACACCTGAAAAAGTAAGAGAAATTCAGAAAATATCATTAGAACCAGTTTCACTGGAAACACCTATTGGTGAAGAAGATGATTCGCATTTAGGAGATTTTATTGAAGATGAAGGTGCAATGTCTCCTGATGATTACGCGGCTAATGAGCTGTTAAAAGATGAACTGAATGATGTCTTGCTGGAATTGACTGACAGAGAAGAAAAAGTATTACGTTTAAGATTTGGTTTAGATGATGGCAGAACCCGTACTTTAGAAGAAGTAGGAAAAGAATTTAACGTTACACGTGAACGTATCAGACAGATTGAAGCTAAAGCTTTACGTAAGCTGAAACATCCATCTCGTTCTAAAAGATTAAAGGATTTCTTAAATAGATAAGATGAAACTGTCATATCGATTAAAACAGATTGCTGATTTGATCAGTAAATATAAAAATGGGGAAGTACTATCTGATATTGGCACTGATCATGCCTATCTGCCTTGTTATCTGGTAGAGAATCATATTATTACTCAGGCTTATGCCTGTGAGGTAGCTAATGGTCCTTATCAGTCATCACTGGCAACCATTTCTCAGCATCAGCTGCAAGATCAGGTGATTGCCTTACTGGGTGATGGTCTAGATCCAATTAAAGATAAACAAAGCGACATGATCG
Organism: Thomasclavelia spiroformis; assembly: GCA_016901755.1. Lineage (GTDB taxonomy): Bacteria > Bacillota_I > Bacilli_A > Erysipelotrichales > Coprobacillaceae > Faecalibacillus > Faecalibacillus spiroformis_A. The sequence goes on from JACJKV010000007.1 coordinate 40,386, forward strand.
TTATTGCTGGAATGGGAGCTTACCTGATCAGTGAGATCCTGGAGAAAAATTTCAACTGTCTTAAACAGGTCAAAGTGCTGTTTTTACAGCCTAATGCCAATAGTGATCATCTTAGAAAGTATCTTTTTGAACATGGTCTGATGATCATAGATGAAAAGATGGTGAAAGATGGTTATCATATCTATGAAATGATGGTTGTCTGTCATCAAATCGCAGATATGAAATATGATGAATATGATATTTTATTTGGTCCAGTTCTGAAACAGCATAAAGATTCTTTGTTTATTGAAAAATGGCAGCATCAAAAACATGTTTTTGAAAATATTATCAAGGATCTGGATGCTGATCATCCCCGATATATTGAATTAAGTCATAAAATAAAAATGATTGAGGTGGTATTAGATGAAAGCTTATGAAATCATGAATCATTTGGAAAGTTATTTTCCTTTGCATCTGCAAATGGATTTTGATAAATGCGGTTTGCAGATAGGAGATAAAAATCAGGAAATCGATCAGGTATTTGTAGCTTTGAATGCGGATAATGATACTCTACAGCAATGTATTGATCATCATTGTCAAATGCTAATCACTCATCATCCTTTTCTGCTGGAAAAAATTGATAGCATTGATTTTCATCAGCATCAGGGAGCGTTCATTCAAAAAGCAATAGCCAATCATATCGTTGTCTATAGCTTACATACCTGTCTTGATCGTGGACAAAATGGGATTTCGATGAATGACTGGCTGATAGAAAAGCTCAATGTATCTGATATCGAATGTTATGATGAACTGCAGATTGGTAAAAAAGGACTGCTGAAACAGCCGATGACAGGAGCTGAATTTGTTCGTTATGTCAAAGAAGTCTTTGATTTACCAATGGTTAGATACAGTCATCTGGATGATAAAAAAATAGCTTCGGTAGCGATATGTGGTGGCAGTGCTGCTGATGATCTGGAAATCGTTAAAGATCAGGTTGACTGCTATATTACCGGTGATACAAAATACCGTCATGCCAAGTATGCAATCGATCATGATTGTCTGTTAATAGATGTGGGGCATCATTTAGAAGTTATTTTTGAAACAAAACTGCCAGAATTGCTGGCTGCTTTGCCTGTTAAGATCATAACTGCAGACAGTCAGGATTATTATTGTCTTATGTAAAACCATCAGTAATGATGGTTTTTTTGTGCATCTCGACGGTTTTATGATAAACTATATAAAAAGCTAAAAAAGGGGAGAAAGATGATGATTAAACTGATAGCAACCGATATGGATGGAACGTTTTTAAATTCAGAAAAAGAATTTGATCCACGTTTTATCGATATCTTTCATGAATTAAATAAATTGGGCATTCGCTTTGTTGTAGCTAGCGGTCAACAGTATTATCGACTGTATCAGCGTTTTATGCCAATGAGCGAACAGATGTGTTTTATTGCTGAAAATGGAACTTATGTGGCGTTAGGCTCTCAAAAACTGTTCGCTAATGAAATTGAACGTGATTTTGTCAATCGTGCCATTGAGGTCATTGAACATACACCACGCCTGGTAATGATCATGTGTGGGACCAAAAGTGCCTATATTGAAAATAAATACCGTTATTTAGAAGATGAAGTCAAGAAATATTACTGTATGTATGAATTTGTGGATTCATTGTCTGAAGTCGATGATGAAATTATCAAACTGGCTATTTATGATCCACAATATCATATTGAAGAACTTTTAGATCAGGTAAAAGCGCAGCTGCCAGAACAGCTGAAGATCGTTACCAGTGGTAATGAATGGATGGATATAACGAATAAAGAAGCTAATAAAGGATTGTCGATGATTTTTCTGGAAGAATATTTTGGTGTTCACGAAGATGAAGCGGTTGCTTTTGGTGATCAGATGAATGACTATGAACTGCTGCAAAGCGTTAAATACAGTTTTGCTATGGATAATGCTGTTGATGCCATCAAGGCCATTGCCTATGATACCGTACCTTCAAATATTGAACAGGGAGTTTTGATCAAACTGGAAGAAATCGTTCAAAATCATGGTGAAATTATTGAAAACAAATGATATAGACTGAAGGAGAGACCTATGAAAAATATTATTTTTATGGATATCGATGGCACACTGGTCAAACATATCGATGGACATGACTTTGTGCCAGAAAGTGCTAAAAATGCTATTAGTGAAACGAGAAAACGTGGGAATCTGGTCTATTTGTGTACCGGGAGATCACTGGCAGAAATAGGTGATTTACAGAATATTGGTTTTGATGGCATGATTGCTGGAGCAGGATGTTATATTGCCACTGATCAGGTTATTGCACATCGTACCTTTTTACAGCAGGAAATAGAGGAGTTACTGTGGTTTTTGAATCAGCATCAGATCTGTTACTATTTAGAGTGTAACGATGGGCTTTACTGCTTACAGCAGGCAAAAGAATTTATGATCAGGGAAATCTTTCATGGTCAAAGTGATGGTGATTTTATCAGTCTGCTTAAACCGCTTGTTAATTGTCCTTTGGATAAAGTGAATAAGATCTCGTTTATTTCTTTAAAACTGTCTTATGATGAAATCGAAAGACAGCTGCAGGAAAAATATCAGCTTGTCAGAGCATCATGGGGACCAGAATTTGACCAGGCTGGGGAAATAAGTCAAAAAGGAATCAATAAGGCAATGGCAATGCAAACATTGCTTAAACACCTGAATTTAGACGATATAAGGACATTTGCGTTTGGTGACAGTATGAATGATCGTGAAATCTTTGAAAGTGTGGATGTAGCGATCGCAATGGGCAACAGTTCGCATGGGATTGAACAGTATGCGAACTTTATTACTAAAGACGTTTTAGATGATGGTATTGCCTATGCCATGAAAAAATATCAGCTGATTGGTTAATTACAATTTCTGGCATATTTCTTTTTTGAGGTAACAGGAGTAAAATAAAACTATAGAAAGAAGATGAAAAAATGAAAAATAACACCATTGATCTGACTCATGGCAGTATCGTCAAAGCCATTATTCTCTTTTCAATTCCTTTGCTGATTGGCAATCTGTTTCAGCAGCTGTATAATGCTGTAGATTCATATGTGGTAGGAAACTATGTTGGTACTAATGCTTTAGCGGCAGTTGGTGCCAGTACCCCGGTCATTAATATGCTGATTGGTTTTTTTATGGGAATTTCAACAGGTGCTGGGGTCGTTATCGCCCAGTATTTTGGTGCCGAAGATATTAAAAAAATGCGTCTGGCTATTCATAACAGCATGGCTTTGACCGTGGTATTAGGCATTGCTTTAACAATTATTGGGCTGATTTGTACTAATCCGCTTTTACAGGCTATTGGGGTTCCTTTAGAAGTGTTCAGTCAGGCCAGTCTGTATCTGGCGATTTATTTTTGGGGACTGATCTTTGTCATGATCTATAATATGGGATCTGGAATCCTGCGTTCGGTTGGAGATTCAAAAAGACCGCTTTATTTTCTGATCTTTTCTTCAGCCGTTAATATTGTTCTTGATTTTCTGTTTGTCAAAGGATTTGGCTGGGGCGTAGCTGGAGCAGGATATGCCACCTTGATTGCGCAGGCTATTTCAGCTTTGATGGTCATGTATGTTTTAATGAAAACCAATGAAAATTATCAGCTGGTTTTAAGTGAAATCGGATTTAAGAAAGATATTTTGCTGAAAATCATTAAAATTGGTTTACCAACTGGTTTCCAGCAAAGCATCGTTTCTCTGTCGAATGTTATTGTTCAGTCATATATTAATGTTTATGGTTCTTCTGTTATCGCTGGATATTCAGTAACAATTAAAATTGATGGTTTTGTCAATTTACCTTTACAGGCCTTTAATATGGCAGTCACTACTTTTGTAGGGCAGAATATCGGAGCTAAACAGTATGACAGAGTTAAGAAAGGAGCCTATATGACGACTTTCCTGGCTATGCTCACGATTGGTATTTTTGTTATTTTGATGTACCTGTTCGGTCGTAATTTTATAGCTTTATTTAATCAGGAAAAAGCAGTGATCGATGCGGGAAGATTAATGCAGCTGGTATTCTTGCCATTTTACATATTCCTACCAATCAATCAGGTCATCAATGGGGTTTTAAGAGGTGCTGGACGTTCTTCAGTTCCAATGTATGTCATGGTTTTTTCATTCGTTGTTTTAAGACAGATTTATCTTTTTATCGTTACCAGATTTACCAGCAATATTGGCTATGTTTTCTTTGGCTGGCCAGTAACCTGGATCGTCTGCAGTATCATTTTTATCTTTTATTTTTTCAAAGTGGACTGGTTACCAGAAACGTAAAACGGATAGCTTAGCTATCCGTTTATAGTATTCTGTCTTTTTCAATGACAGGTTTAATATAAGTTGCAGGATCGTTTTCATCAAATTGTGTTAAAAAAGCGATGATCTGATTTGTCAGATAGGTTGGTGTTGAAGCCCCAGAACTGATTGCAGCATACTGTTTTCCTTGAAGCCATTCAAGCTGCAGTTCATCGATGCTTTCAATCATATAGACATCACAATGATGTGTTTTTTTAGCAATCGCAGACAGTTTTTGGGTATTGTTGGAATGTGGATCACCAACGATAATGATGATATCAACATCCTGATCGATATTTTTAATAGCTTCCTGACGGATCTTTGTAGCTGTGCAGGTTTCTTTTTCGATTTCGATATTGGGCAATACTGTTTTGGCATACTCACAAAGCTCATAAACATCATAAAGTGACATCGTGGTCTGATTGGTTATTACATATTTTTGATTTTTGGCCATCTGATCGATGTCTGCTTTGGATGTGATCAGGTGCACTTTTTGAGAATCAATAGATAATGCACCTTCGGCTTCAGGATGACCGTTTTTACCAATATATAAGACTTCATAGCCCTGCTGCAGTTTAGCTTTGATCAGTTCATGCGTTTTAATGACATCAAGACATGAAGCATCGATCACTTCTAAACCTTTATTACGGGCTTTGTCAAAAACTTCCTGACTGGCACCATGAGCAGTAATAATGACTTTTCCCTGACTGATTTCATCTAACAGTTCCAGTCGGGTTTTGCCTTTTCCTTCAACTGTGTGGATTCCTATTTCTTTTAAGGCATTGACGATATACTGATTATGGACGATCATTCCTAAAATATATACAGGAACTTCGCTGTCAGCATTGTTTTTGGCAATATTGATTGCTCTGACAACACCTTTACAGTAACCTCGGGGAGTTACACCTAATACTTTCATATAATCACCTCAAGGTGATTATACCATATTCTGAAATAATTCTTCATCATCCTTTTGAATTGGATGAATCTGTTTTTCTACATCATCGACATCAATATCATCAATGTTTTTCATAGCTTTGATGATGGCGAGACCATTTCTGGTATTATCGATCAGTGGTTTGACCTGGTAAATAATAGGAATCAGCTGATTAGCTACCTGAATGCCTTTAAGTGTCGTATTGAGCGTTTTCTGAATATAAAAACGCATTGGTGGACGCTGATAGGGAAAATAGGGATCAGCGGACATCATTTCACTGTAATTATAAAATGGATACATAAAATCACCTGTTATATCATATGTTAAAAGATATTATTGGTGATTGTTTAAAACATAAAAAAAGAGTAAAATAGATATCAGGGTGATAACAATGATAAAAATATTACTATGCTGTGGTGGAGGATTTTCATCAAGTGCAATAGCAGTAAGAATGCAAAAAGAAATCAAAGAACGAAACTTACAAGACCGTTACAGCATTACTTTTTTGCCATTTGGTTTAGGCTTGAAACGACTGGATGAATTTGATGTCGTGATTTTATGTCCACATCTTAAAGTAGAGCTGGACAAAGCAAAAAAGAAGATGAAAATTGATAAGCCAATGTATCTGCTGCCACCTAAAATGTATGGTTTGATGAAGTTCGAGGAAATCGTTGTGGATGTTGAAGATGTCATAGACATGTATCAGCAAAATCCAACGGTTCCAGTTCATTTTCCTGGCGAAGACAATCTTTTAAGAATTACCAGAGGTGTTGCTTATCGCCATTTTAAAAAGTAAAGATGTCATTCACCAACTGCAGAAAAGAGAGTATAATAAAAAGGGGTGAGTATAATGAAAAGATTAACAGCCAATATGTTTAATGATGATTGGGCTCTGGTCACTGCTGGAAATAAAGATCATTATAATATGATGACCATTTCATGGGGTGCCATGGGAACGATCTGGGGCAAATCAGTTTTGACGATTTATGTCAAACCATGTCGCTATACCTACGAATTTCTAGAAAATAACGATTATTTTGTCGTTTCATTCTTTGATCAGGATTATAAAAAAGATCTGGGTATTTTAGGAAGTCATTCTGGTAGAAATGAAGACAAATTAGCTTTGACATCATTACAGCCAGAAGTTATTGAACATGGAATAACTTATAAACAGGCTAAAATGACTGTTGTCTGCAAAAAAATTTATGGACAGCATTTAGATGGGGCAAATATTCCTGATGAAGCGCAAAGCTATTATGTTAATGAACCAGTACACAAAATGTATATTGGTGAAGTCGTTAAAATTATAGAAAAATAATGGGGACTTATTTCTGAAGAAATAAGCCTTTTTTTTAAAAAAAAGAGATATGATTTGAAAAGTTTTTTGAATATGGTATAATAACGTGACTAAAAGAGAAAAAAGGAGGATTTTATGGGAACTTTTCAAGACTTCCAGCTGCAGGATTTCTGTCAGCAGGTTATTTCCAAGCTTGGTTTTCGCAAACCAACTCCAATACAAGAAAAAGTCATTCCTCTTGTATTAAAAAATAAAGATGTAATCGGTATTTCACAGACCGGGACAGGAAAAAGTCATGCCTTTTTATTACCGATTATCAATAGAATAGATACCAGTAAAGACTGTGTTCAGGCAGTCATCACGGCGCCGACAAGAGAACTGGCCAGTCAGCTTTATAACAATGCGCGTGTATTTTGTGAATTTTTACCTGAATTAAGAGTATCACTGATCATAGGGGGGAGCGATCGTCAAAGAGCGGTCAATAAATTAACGGTCCAGCCTCATCTGGTCATTGGAACTCCTGGACGTATCAAAGATCTTTCTTTAGAAGCACAGGCTTTAAAAATTACTACAGCAAAAACCTTTGTTGTTGATGAAGCCGATATGACCATGGAATTTGGTTATCTGGAAGATATCGATGCAGTAGCGGGAAAAATGGCGGATGATCTGCAGATGCTGGTTTTTTCAGCAACGATCGATCAGAATTTAAGACCATTTTTAAAAAAATATATGAAACAGCCGGTTACGGTTGAAATTGATGGTGAGATGGCAACTACTGCCAATGTAGAACATATATTATTAGCGACCAGACATCAGGACAGATATAAAGTTTTAAAACAGATCATGGCTATTATTGATCCTTATATCTGTATCATTTTCGCAAATAAAAGAACTGAAGTCGCTGCCTTGACCCGTCAGTTAAGAGAAGATGGATATAAAATAGGTGAAATTCATGGTGACCTGGAACCACGTGAACGCAGAAAAATGATGCGACAGATCAACAATAATGAATATCAGTATATCGTGGCTACTGATATCGCTGCTCGTGGTATTGATATCGATGGTGTTTCACATGTCATCAATATGGAATTTCCTGCTGAACCTGATTTCTATATTCATCGTGCCGGTCGTTCAGGACGTGGAAACTATACAGGAGTATGTTACAGCATGTATGACAGCAATGACGAAAAAAGTATTGCTACACTGGAGCGAAAAGGTATAGAATTCAAAAACATGCAAATTAAAAATGGTGTTTTTGTTGATATGGGACAAAGAGAAAAGCGTAAAAAAAGAATCAGACAGCAAACTGAACTGGAAAGACAGGTTCAGATGATCATCAGAAAACCTAAAAAGGTCAAACCTGGCTATAAGAAAAAACGTAAATATAAAGTAGAACAGGTCATCAGAAAACAGAAAAGAGCTATGATTCGAGAAGATATCAAACGTCAGAAAAAAGAACGTGCGCGCCAGGCACAGATTGCTAAAAGGATGGAAGAAAATAATGATAATTGGTAGTCATGTTTCAATGTCAGGAAAAGACATGTTATTAGGTTCGGTCAAAGAAGCTTTGTCTTATGGTGCCAATACATTTATGTTCTATACCGGTGCACCACAGAATACCAGAAGAAAAGCCATAGAAGAAATGAAGGTAGAAGAAGCTAAAGCTTTAATGGCAGCGAACAATATTGATTTAAAAAATGTTGTCGTACATGCGCCCTATATTATTAATCTGGCAAATACAGTTAAACTGGAAACTTTTGAACTGGCTGTGGATTTCTTAAGACAGGAACTGGAAAGATGTGCTAAAATTGGGACTTCAATTTTAGTGCTGCATCCAGGAAGCCATGTCAAAGCGGGTGAAGAAGCTGGACTGGCACAGATCATCAAAGGACTGAATGAAGCTTTGCAGGATACGCCATATCAGGGGAAAATTGCTTTAGAGACCATGGCTGGTAAAGGCAGTGAACTGGGTACGACTTTCCAGCAGATACGTTATCTGATGGATCATTGTCAGTATCCAGAAAAATTAGGAGTTTGTCTAGATACCTGTCATATTCATGATGCTGGTTATGATCTCAGTGATTTTGATGCAATTCTGGATGAATTTGACCGTGTCATTGGTTTACAGCATTTGCTGGTGATTCATTTGAATGATTCTAAGAATGTTAAAGGAGCGCATAAAGACCGTCATGCTAATCTTGGACATGGGGAAATTGGATTTGATATTTTAAATGGTATTGCTCATCATCCAAGAATAAAAGATGTTCCTAAAATTTTAGAAACACCTTTTATCAATGGTAAAGCTCCTTATAAAGAAGAAATAGAAATGCTTAAAAATCAGACATTTAAAAATATCGAATGATAATCTTTAAATAAATTTTTTAATTTTAAACTAGTCGAAAGACTGGTTTTTTCTTTAACTGAATGAAGTAATACGGGCAGATAATGTTCATTAGTTAAAACAAATCTGTTATTGGCGATCAGATGATAAATGATTCTAAGATCATCATCATCGATCTCCAGTGATCGGATCTGATGTTTTCTGCGAAATTCCTCAAATGTGATAAAATGATTGATCAATAAGTCTTCCATATATATGTCCTCCTATACATATATATGAAAAAAAGATGGTTTAATTCACCATCTTTAATATTTCTTCTTTCAGAGTTTTTACCATATCTTCCTGTTTGACCTTACAGATGATCTTTCCTTTTTTAAACAGTAATCCTTCTTTGACACCACCAGCAATACCGATATCTGCATTACGGGCTTCACCAGGACCGTTTACCGCACAGCCCATGATTGCTACCGTGATGTCACTTTGAATATTATTAAGGAAATCTTCGATTTCTTTAGCTACTGGAATAAGATCATATTGGATTCTTCCACAGGTTGGACAAGAAACCAGAGTGGGAACGTGTGTAATCAGATCAAGTTCTTTTAACAGCGTTTTGGCTACTTTGATTTCTTCAACGGGATTATCGCTTAAAGAAACTCTGATCGTATTACCGATACCATTGTATAACAGCGTTCCAATTCCTAAAGCTGATTTGACCGTTCCGCCAAGCTTGGTTCCAGCTTCAGTGACACCTAAGTGTAAAGGACAGTCAAATGTTTCACTGGCCAGAGTATAGGCTTCAATTGTCAGCATGGTATTAGAAGATTTCAAAGAGATACAGTAATCATGAAAATCTAATGATTCTAAAATATCGATATGTTTTTGTGCACTTTCGATCATTCCCTGAGCGGTTGGCTTGCCATATTTTTCTAGAATGTCTTTTTCTAAAGAACCACTATTAACACCGATACGAATGGGAATATGTTTTTCTTTGCAGGCTTTAACTACAGCTTTGGTTTTTTCGATATCACCTATATTTCCAGGATTAATTCTGATTTTATCAATTCCTGATTCAATGGCAATCAAAGCCAGTTTATAGTCAAAATGGATATCAGCTACCAAAGGAACATGAACCTGTTTTTTGATTTCCTGAATCGCATAGGCATCTTCTTTGTCAAAGACAGCCATTCTTACGATCTGACATCCCGCCTGTTCCAGTTCGTGGATCTGTCTGATAGTAGCTTTGATATCTTTTGTTTTGGTATTTGTCATTGACTGAATGATGACATCATTGTTTCCGCCTAAAGTCAGATTACCTACTTTGAATGATCTTGTTTCATTTCTCTTCATATTTATCACCTAATTCTATTATAAAATTATTTAGACAGGTTTTCAAACTCATTTAATAATTCTTCAAAATATTTGAATGCATCATCATATATTGCATCATCAAGGGGATCGACACCAGCGTGTTTCAGCAGATCAACAGGTGATTCTTTGCCACCGGATTTTAAGAAATTCAGATATTTTTCGGTTTGCTGGTGATCGTTAGCCAGAATGCGTTTAACGATGGCTAGGGCAACGGTCATTCCTAAAGTATATTTATAAACATAATAATCATAGTAGAAATGAGGAACATAGTAACATGACCAGCCAACAAGTTCATCAAGTTTGACATCATCTCCAAAATATTCCTGATTTAACTTGGCATAGAGATCAGTAATAGTTTGTGATGACATTGGTTCATTGTTTTGTGCCATCATGTGCAGTTTATGTTCAAAATCAGCAAACATTGGCTGTCTGAAGATCAGTCCTACACAGTTTTCCAGCTGTTCATATATAAAATATCTTTTCTCTTCATTTGTTTGGGCGTGATCAATCATATAGTTGATCAGTAAAGTTTCATTGACCGTTGAAGCGACTTCAGCGACAAAAATTCGATAATTACTGTTGACAAAAGACTGATTGGCTGATGACAGATAAGTATGAACACTATGTCCTAATTCATGAATCAGTGTTGACAGTGAATCATAGTCACCAATAAAATTCATCAGAATATAAGGCTGAGTCAGATAACTGCCACTGCTGTAGGCACCACCGCGTTTATGATCGGTTGGATAATAATCGATCCATCGTTTTTCACGAGCCTGACTGATAATGTTAAGATATTCTTCACCAAAAGGCGCTAATGCCTGATTAATGATGTCAAAACATTCATCAATCGTATATTTTCTGGAAATGCTTTTAACCAAAGGAATATTAAGATCATAATTGTAAAAATCATCAATTTTCAGTAATTCTTTCTTTAAACGATTATAACGGTGAAATAAATAACGATACTGATGATTAGCTTTTTCCAGAATTTTGAAAAACAGTGAACTTGGAACATCATCATTAAATACACTGGCTTCTAATGGGGTTTCAAAATGTCTGATATCGCTGTAAAAAGCATCTTTTTTCATAACGCCTGATAATGTTAAGGCAAAAGTATTTTCAAATTTTTTGTATTCTTTAAAGAATTTATGGTAGGCATCTTTTCTGACATTAACATCTTTATTTTTCAGAAACTGACTTAATGTTGCCTGATTTAAAGTCTTTTTCTTTCCGTTGACTTCAACATCTTCAAAATCAAGACGTAAAGAATCAAAAACCTGTTCTGAAGTATCAGCAATATTATCCATTTTAGCAACCAGCATTTCCTGCTGATCATCTAACAGATGAGGTTTATAAGATAGAATATTACTGATTGAATAACGGTAATCTTTTAATCTTTCATCTTCCAGATAAGTTTTAATGATCTGGTCATGCTTACATATTTCATTATCAACATATACCAGTTTGACACTGGCTTGCTGCAGCAATGTCATGACTGTTGCCAGCATTTTCTGATATTCCTGGTTTTCTGGTTCAACATCACAGTTTAGATGAGCAAAGCAGTAAGCTTTATTGACCAGCATTGACATTTCATCTCTTTTTGTTAGAAAACTGATAAAGTTTTCTATATCCAGAGTCAGTTTGCCTTCAAATTGACTGAGCTCTTCCAGCAAAGATGTACAGGTTTTGATATCATCATAAAATTCCTGATCGTTTTTGTATATGCTGGTGAGATCCCATTTATATTTTTCTTCAATATCTGTTCTTTTCATACAATTTTCTCCTTAAATAAAAAAACTCCATCGACTAGATAGAGTTTACTAATTTAGCTAATCTAGATTTTTGTCTGTTAGCATAATTCTTATGATGAATACCTTTGCTTACAGAAGCATCTAATTTACTAGCAGCTTTATTATATGCTGCAACAGCAGCTTCCTTATTTCCAGCTTCAACTTCAGCTAAAACGTGTTTGATTGCAGTTTTTAATGCTGATTTACAAGAAGCATTTTTTGCTCTTTTTTTGTTATCGTTTTTATAACGTTTAATTTGTTGTTTCATATTTGCCATGATCTTTCACCTCACTTTACAATTTGCTTTTATATTATATATAAAAATGCACATAATTGCAATATTTTTTTCAATAACATCAAAATAATATTGTTTTTATTTAAAAAAATTACGATGATTAATCTGATGAAAACTGGGAATGATTATATTGGTGATATTATGGATGAAAAAGATATGCACAGTGATCTGGCTAATGAAACAGTAACTCAGTTACAGGAGGGCAGACATTATCATAAAAGTATCGAATCTTATGATGAATTAACCGTCGAACATTATCAGATTCTTACCAGTCATCAGCATATTCATAAAGGACAGTATTATGAGTTTTTCTTTAAAGACTGTCACCAGCAAAATATTGCAGAAAAAATCAGCGAAAAACTGCAGCTGCTGATCGATGATATAGAATATCCAACGATTCTGGTCGTAGGACTGGGCAACAGCTATCTTACCAGCGATGCTATTGGACCGAGAAGTCTAAGAGATATTCGTGTGACGCATTACCTTGATGACTGTATCAAACTGGAAAATCATTACTATGATATCCTGGCCATTACACCAGGAGTCATGTATCAGACAGGAATGGAGACGGTTGATATTATCAAAGCGCTGGTAGATGAATATGACATAGATATCGTGATTGCTATTGATGCTCTATGTGCCAGCGATTATCAGAAACTTGGACATGTCATTCAGATCAATGATGTTGGGATCCATCCTGGAAGTGGGATCGGCAATCATCGTAAAGCGATTCATTATGATACTTTAGGCTGCAAGGTCATTGCTATTGGGGTTCCCACAGTTATTTATGCTTCGTCCGTGATCAGGGAAACTTTCCAGCTGATCAAAGCTTATTTTGGTGATTCTCTACAGCCATCCAGTAAGCTCAAGATTGGGAAAAGAAGCTATCAGGGGCGTCTTTCTAAGCAGCAGGAACAGTCATTATTAGGCTATATTGGTTCGCTTAGTGATGAAGATCTACAGTTACTTTTATTTGAAATACTGGATCCAGTTGATAAAAACTATGTCATGTCTGATAAGCAGATCGATGAGCAGGTCGAAATGTTAAGTAAGATCATAGCACATTCTTTAAATGAATTAAGGTATAAATAGGATCTGACGCTCATACCTTTTAATAAGGTGATATGATGAGCGTCAAAGTTTCGGTTCAAATCATCATGAAAGTCATTTTGATCATGGTGTTAATATGTTATTTGCCACAGTATACATTGCAGACAGCCAAAGTGTATAAAGCTAGTGAAGATGTCCAGACCCAAAAACCGGCGGTTGCCGCCAGTGTCCCGGTTTCTAACAAACGAGTGCATATTTACAATACCCATCAAAGCGAAGAGTATAATGGGTTTAATGTTAGAGATGGGGCCAGATATTTGAAAGAGTGTCTTACAGAAATTGGATATTATTGTGATGTTGAGGAAAATGATTTTGAAAACTATAAAAGTATTCATCAGATTGCCTATAATAAATCTTACACTGTTTCTAAAATGTATCTGCAGCAGGCAGTTGCTCAAAACGGGAATTATGATCTGATCATTGATTTTCATCGCGACAGTGTTGATCGCCAGTATTCCACTGTTACTGTGAATAATAAATCTTATGCCAAGATCATGTTTGTTGTAGGAAAGAGCAGTGGTAAATTTGAAAGTGTCAATAGTTTATGTGAAACACTTTCAGCTAAAGCCAATGAATATGTAGAAGGGATCACCAGAGGTGTCATGGTTAAAAGCAGTCATTATAATCAGGGGGATTATGAGCATACGATTCTGATTGAATTTGGCGGACAGAGCAATACTAAAGAAGAAGTACAGAATACTATTGATATCATGGCGCTGGTGATAAGGGATTATTTACAATGAAAGATATACTGATAGATTTTTGTCTGGTAGGACTGCTGCTGTTTTTTTTAAATGGCATGCTTAATAATGATTATATTGAAAATACATTGATGGAAAAAGAAATACAGGCTTTTGAAGAAGATATCGATAATCAGAAAGTCATTCAATATGATCAGGGGATTTATGATAATGGAGAAGATAATGGCATATCAAAATGTTTGAAAATTGTCAGTGATTGGTGTATAAATTTTATAAAGGTAATTATGTTGATTATCTCTAATTTTATTAGTAAACTGTTATAGAGGGAAGTGATGAAATGAAAGATTTAAAAATTGTATTTATGGGAACGGCAACTTTTTCACAGGCGGTTTTAGAGAGACTGATTGCTGAAAATTATCCTGTAGCGATGGTCGTAACACAGCCAGATCGAATGGTAGGCAGAAAAAAACAGATCAAGATGCCTGAAGTCAAGGAAGTTGCTTTACAGCATCATATTCCAGTATTTCAGCCAGAAAAGATCAGGACTGACTATCAGCCAATTATCGATCTTCAGCCCGATCTGATCATCACGGCAGCTTATGGACAGCTTGTACCACAGGCTATACTTGATGCTCCACGTTTAGGATGTATTAATGTGCATGCTTCACTGCTGCCAAAATATCGTGGGGGAGCGCCTGTTCATTATGCGATATTAAATGGTGATGATAAAACGGGAGTGACCATTATGTATATGGTCAAAAAAATGGATGCCGGCAATATTATTTATCAGCAGGAAACACCTATAGCTCTTGATGAAACGGTAGGAGAGCTTTATGATCGTCTGTCTGTTATCGGGGCTCAGGCACTGATCGAGGCATTACCTGCTATTATTGCTAAAACCAATGCTTCTGTGCCTCAGGATGAAAGTCTGGTCAGCTATGCACCGGTTATTACTCGAGAACAGGAAAAAATTGATTTTAACAGACCAGCTTTGGAAGTGCATAATCATATTAGAGGTTTAAATCCATGGCCTGGTGCGTATACGACATATCAGGGTAAAACAGTGAAGATCTTTAATGGTTTTGTACATAACTGTGAAAATGCCCAAACCCATCATCGTCATCAGCTGCCAGGAACTATTGTTAAGATCTTTAAAGATGCCATTGGGGTCAAAGTTGAAGATGGAGTTTATATTATTACTGAATTTCAGCTGGAAGGCAAACGTCGTATGCTGGTCAAAGACTATTTAAATGGTCATAATATTTTTGCAGTTGATACACAGTTTGAATAAGGATCATGAACATATCTCTTGACAGGGATATGTTTTTTGCGCTGTTTATTGTATAATGATGAAAAATAAAAGAGGTGTCTTATGAAAAAAATAACTGCTTTAACAATATATACATTAGTGATCATAGGTGGTTCCTTTCTTTTCCAGAATACGACATGGATCGAAAATGCTTTATATTTGGGAACGATTATTCTGGCAGTAGGAATTATTGCAATTTTAAATCCTGGACTGAAAAACACAAAAAATCGACGTTTTGTAGAACAGAAAATGAACAGCGAACAGATTCAGCGAGAACTGGAAGATCAGCTGGCTGCAAATAAAAGTGAAATAGAGCGTATTTCATTATGTTCTATTATGATGTATCTTTATCTGCTGGTGCCATTTTTTATTGCTATGGGACTGTTTGTGAGGTAAATATGAAGACTTTATATCTGATTGGCGGTACGATGGGAGTTGGCAAGACAACAACTTCTCAGCAGTTAAAAAAAGCTTTAGAGCATAGTGTTTTTTTAGACGGAGACTGGTGCTGGGATGCACATCCCTTTGTCGTTACACCTGAGACGAAACAAATGGTTGAAGATAATATCGTTTATCTGCTGAATAATTTTATTCACTGCAGTGCATATCAGCATATTATTTTCTGCTGGGTGATGCACCAGCAAAAGATCATTGATGATTTACTGTCACGTTTGGATCTTCATGATGTGCGACTGGTCAATATTTCTTTGATCTGCCGTCAGGAAGCACTGGTTGAAAGATTATCTCATGATGTTGCACTGGGCAAAAGAAGTGAGGACGTCATTTTCAGGAGTGTTGAACGTTTGCCTTTATATCATGATCTGCAGACGATAAAAATAGATGTCAGTGACATCACCAGTCAAGAAGCTGCGATGGCAATCATCAGTTATGTGCCGGAAAAAAGCGAGAAGTCATGAAGAAGATCACGGTAGGGAAAACCAGTCGTAAAAATTTGCGCCGTCTTTATATTATTTATGCGGTTTTGATGCTATTATTATTGCCTTATCTGGCTGTATCTGTTTTATTTGATATGACCGAACTGAAACTGTTAATGATCCTGTTTTTGCTGTTAGTCATATTGGTGTTTACTCTGATCATTCCAGGACTGTCATATTTAGGATCGATCTGGGAAGTTGATGAGCATTATTTTCGTCATATTGTTTTTAACAGTTATCTGGATAAATGTCGAATGTTTTATCATCGTCCTTATGCAGGTAATCATGTTGCTTTAAAACTGAAAAATATAGATTATATTATTGTTGACCATTATTGTCGTGTGAAGTATCCTTCTCGTTTTCTTTACAGTGATGCGGGCTATCCAGTAGTTATCAGATTTTATATGCAGGATGGTTCTCAATATCAGTTTGAAAAGATGTTAAGTGATGATCGACAGACAACGATAGCGGCTTTTACCTGGATGAAAAAACGTGGGGTACGCATCATTGATAAGCATCATATTTTAGCAGCCTATCAGCAAGGGCTTCATCTCCAGCAGTATTTAAAGGAGATCAGCCATGATTAGGGTCACACTTATTTCCAAACATTATGCTTCTTTTGCTAAAATGATTTCTGAGTTTTTGGAAAGCCAGAACATAGAATTTGTTTTATCTAATTATCGACACCAAAGTATCCAGGATCTTTATTTCATTGAAATTGAAAAAAAAGAAGATCTGGCAATTGCTGATCATTTACGTCGTTTAGACAGCACATTGATATATATTATTGGTCCTCATGATTTTGATCTGGTCAGATATTGTCTGACTTTATCAACAGATCTTTATTTTGTCAGGGAAGAGTTGCCTTTTCAGCTGCAGAAATATGCTGATTTGATCAAAAGACAGATTCATCTTCGCTTTCGATATTATATTTATCATCATAAGGGCATGACCATGAAAATAAGAATATCACAGATTTATTACGTGGAGTCATTGAGGCATATGCTGATCATTCATTCTATTAATGGTGAAATGTCACAGCGTAAGCCACTTAGTCAGTTTTTAAAGGAATTGGATGTTCAGGATTTTATTCAGATTCATAAATCCTACGCTGTAAATCAAAAATATATCAAGGTCATCACTGCCAGTCAGGTCGTCTTAAAAGATGACACGGTATTACCCATAGGGCGCAATTATAAAAATAACTTAAAAAATAAACAGGAAATGTGATTCAACATATTCCTGTTTATTTTCTTTTGTTTTGATATATATGAAAGATGGATAAAAGTATCCAGATGATGATGACCATATCAATGGTCAAGGCAAAAATAGCAGCAGTATCGATATTGATACGTGCCAAATACAGTTCTTTACCAATACCATTTGCTGAAGAAACAAATATTTCCGACATGACACCGACCTTAATGCTAAGAGGGATACAGGTATCAACTGCCGCATTAATATGATGTCTGATCAAAGGCAGATACACTTTAGTGACATTATACAGCATAGGATGATGATAAAGAATAATAACATCCTTAAGATCCTGATCAATACCTTTTAAACCATGCAGACAGTTTGTATAAAAGACAGGAAACAGCATCATGACAATAATGATCATTAAAGCTGTTTTACTGGAAAACCATACCAGTAGAATAATAATATAGGAGATTTGCGGTATGGTCTGAAAAAAAGCAACAATAGGCGACAGATTAGCTTCAATATACTGATGATCATAGGATGCAAAGGCCAAAGTGATCCCTATTAAACTGGCAATGATCAATCCTGCTATGATTCTCAACAAAGTATATAGCAGGGATATATAAAACTGTATATTCTGGCCATATGCCATCATTTTAGCCAGTACTTCTGCTGGATAGGGAATGATGACCTGTCGGTTTACTGTCATAGCGAAACACTGCCACATGATGATAAGAATAATAAAGGGAAAGATTTTTTTCATTATTTCATCATATCTTTACTGAATTCAATATTATATAATTTTAAAAACTGTTTAACCTGATCCTGACAGTCTTCAATATCACTGTAATGCAGATTCTGACGTTCAATTGTTTTTTCAACGATTGCCTGAGCTGGCAGACCTAAAGTATCAGTTCCAACTTTTTCTAAATACTGACCAAGTTCTTTATAGTCTCCATTAGTAAATTCATCGATTTTACTGATCAGCTGAGAACAGTTAGTACCTTCTTTGACAAATACAGTAGCCTGAGGATATCCATCTTCACCGTATTCTTTCTGCAGATCTTTAATAATTGATAAAGTCAGTCCATTTTCTTTAGCCTTGGCAATAGTTGCGGTTGCTAATGGTTCCGCCAGCATACCTACACTGGCTTTAGATGATAATAACTGCTGCTGTACCAATGTGGCACTGTTATAATATTGTGGCGTTAAAGTTGTATCGATCTTGACATGATCATAGATCATTCCCGGAACAGCTCCCTGACCAAATAAAGCAATTTCACCTTCACCCTGTAGTGCCTCTTCGCTGGTACCCACAAGATACAGATTGCCCCATGTTAATACGCCAGCCATTTTATAATCGCTTTGTTTACTGGCAATCAGTTTTGCACCTACGTTAATAGGAGCGATAATTACATTATATTCACTGTCAGCTTTAGACAGTTCAGCTACCAGCTGATCACTGCCATCCACAAAATCAATTTTTCCCTCTTTGGTGACATCTTCATAAACACTGACCAGGGATAAACTCGGTGCACCGGTTGGACAGATGATCTTGAGCGTATCGTCTTTATCCGGTTGTTCTTTTTCACTGTTGGATGTACATCCAGCTACTGATACAATCATCAGTAAACTTAAAATTAAACGACATATTTTTTTCATATTCATATTCTCCTTATAATCCATTCATTAGCGGTTTGAATAAATTGTTTTTGAACTGATTCCTTTCAATCTGCCAATTTTTCCAGATAAGGCATTGATCGTATCCTGGGGACCGTCCATCGCGATAGAAATAATATTGATTTTTTTCTGGCGATAAGGAATTCCCATACGACCAATGATATAATCTCCATATTCATGCAGCAGACTGTTTAAGGCACTGACAGACTCGATATCTTCAATAATAATGCCAATAATAGCTATTTTTGTTTCCATATGATTCTCCTTTATTAAAAACAGCCACGAATTCATCGTGGCTGAATGAATTCTCGCTTTCATCAAAGATAACTTATGATGTCAGATTGATTGATTATTCATATTTGTTTTCTTTCCTGATTTCAAATGGAAATCAGGCAGAAGTTAAAACTGATACTTATCTTTTTTTGTATATTTTGTGTGCAGCAGATGATGTGCTTTTTCACTGTTTGGTTTACCCAGAAAATCTTTATATAATTTCTGGATCTGAGAGTTTTTATGCGATTTTCTGACCGGTAAATGAATATCTTCATCATATAAAGCTTTGGCACGAGCACTCTTATAATCAAAGCCACTGTTACGAGTCAACGCATTGATATAAGGCTGTCCACCACCATTGACACAGCCACCAGGACATCCCATAATTTCAATAAAATGATATTTAGATGTTCCATTTCTGATATCTTCCAGTAATGGCTTAGCCATTGCCATAGAGTGAACAACAGCAACATTAATGGTTTGATCTCCAATCTGCAGTGAAGCTTCTTTCAGTCCTACTTCACCACGGACCTGATGATATTCGATCTGATTGAGATCTTCGCCGGTAACCACATCGACAACTGTTCTTAATGCTGCTTCCATGACTCCACCTGATGCTCCAAAAATAACACCAGCTCCGGTATATTCACCGAAAAGATCCTGATCGAAATCATCATCTTTCAGATCTTTAAAGTTAATACCAAACATTTTGATCAGTTTTGCCAGTTCTCTGGTAGTCAAAACTGCATCGACATCCTGCAGCTGATCAACTTTATTTTCAGGTCTGATTTTTTCTCCTTTTTTGGCAGTACATGGCATGATCGAAACAACATAGATGTTTTTTGGATCCAGATTGTTGATCTTAGCGAAATATGATTTGATCATTGCTCCCAGCATCATATGTGGAGATTTACATGTTGATAAATGATCCAGCAGATCTGGGAATTCATGTTCTGCATAATTGATCCATCCTGGAGAACATGAAGTGATCATTGGTAAAACACCATCATGACTTAATCTGTCTAAGAATTCATAACCTTCTTCCATGATAGTTAAGTCAGCACCGAAGTTTGTATCATAGACCTTATCAAAACCAACAAGTTTTAAAGCGTGTACCATTTTTCCAGTAACACGAGTACCAATTGGCATACCAAATTCTTCACCTAAGGCTGCTCTTACAGCTGGTGCAGTTTGCACAACGACATATTTATTTGGATCGTTTAAAGCATCAATGACATCATGTACTTCTTCTTTTTCATGCAGCGCACCAACTGGACAGACGTTAATACATTGACCGCATTGCATACAGTCAACATCAGCTAGTGATTTATCATAAACTGGACCAACTTTTGTTTTGAAACCACGATTCATATAGCCTAGAATACCCAGGCCCTGATGCTTTTTGCAGGCAGCGATACAACGTCCGCACAATATACATTTTGATGTATTACGCACAACACCTGGTGAGACGATATCAAAAGTAGGTGTTGTTTTTTCACCTTCGAAGGCGTCTTCTCTAACCCCTAATTCCTGACACAGTTTCTGTAATTCACAGTTGGTATTACGAATACATGACAGGCAGTCTTTGGAATGGTTAGAAACGATCAGTTCAA
Organism: Thomasclavelia spiroformis; assembly: GCA_016901755.1. Lineage (GTDB taxonomy): Bacteria > Bacillota_I > Bacilli_A > Erysipelotrichales > Coprobacillaceae > Faecalibacillus > Faecalibacillus spiroformis_A. Next base: position 61,551 of record JACJKV010000007.1, read on the forward strand.
TGACACGTCTTCTGGCATCTAAAGCACGTTTACTGTTAGTTTTGACTACCAGGCCTTCTCTTACGGGATAAACACAGGCAGCACACAGTGTTTTTGCTCCTTCTACTTCTACCTGACATACACGGCAAGCCCCAGTTCCGGTATAGTCTTTTAAGTAACATAAAGTAGGAATGTGAATGCCATTATTTTTCGCCACTTCCAGTATTGTCTGTCCTTCATAAGCTTCTACTTTACGATTATTGATCGTCATATTGATTTTTGACATATTTCTTTCCTCCTACTTTCTTGTGATGACATTAAAGTGACACGCTGACATACAGTTACCACATTTAATACATTTATCCTGGTCGATGAAATATGGGACTTTACCAAGCTGACCAGAAATAGCATTGGCAGGACATTGTTTAGCACATAATCCGCATTTACGGCATTTATCAGCATCGATTTCATATGATAATAAGGCTTTACAAACCCCAGCAGGACATTTTTTATCAACAACATGAGCAATGTATTCATCTCTAAACTGTGATAAAGTAGACAGTACAGGATTTGGTGCACTTTGACCTAATCCACAAAGGGCTGTATCTTGAATGGTATGAGCTAACATTTCCAGTTCATCCAGTGTATCAAGGGTTCCTTTTCCATCACAGATATCCTGCAACAGTTCGAGCATACGTTTGGTACCGATACGGCAAGGTGAACATTTTCCACACGATTCATCAACGATGAAATCCATATAGAATCTGGCAACGTCAACCATACAGTTATCTTCGTCAAGAACGATCATTCCTCCTGAACCCATCATAGAACCAAGTTTTACCAGTTCATCAAAACCAATAGGGGTATCAAGCTGCTGTTCAGTCAGACATCCACCCGATGGTCCACCGGTCTGTACCGCTTTGAACTGTTTTCGATTAGGGCAGCCACCACCAATTTCATAGATGATTTCACGTAATGTTGTTCCCATTGGAACTTCTACCAGACCAGTGTTGGTAATTTTACCTCCTAAGGCAAAAACCTTAGTACCAGGTGATGACTCAGTTCCAATTGATCTGAACCACTTGGCACCATGCATAATGATCTGAGCGATATTAGCGTAGGTTTCAACATTGTTGATAATTGTTGGTTTTCCCCATACCCCTTTATGAGCAGGGAATGGAGGCTTAGGATGTGGCATACCACGTTCACCTTCGATTGACTGAATTAATGCTGTTTCTTCACCACAGACAAAGGCACCTGCTCCTAAACGAATTTCAACATCAAAACTGAAATCTGTACCGAAGATGTTTTCACCTAAAAGTCCTAATTCTTTGGCCTGAGCAATAGCGTGTTTTAAACGTTCTACGGCAATTGGATATTCGGCACGAATATAGATATAACCATAATTGGCACCAATGGCGTAGGCAGCAATGGCCATTGCTTCAATAACACTATGAGGATTTCCTTCAAGAATGGAACGGTCCATGAATGCACCAGGGTCACCTTCATCAGCATTACAGATGACATATTTTTCATTACCAGGTTCATTAAGAGCAAACTGCCATTTCATTCCAGTAGGGAAACCGCCCCCACCACGGCCTCTAAGACCGCTTTCTTTAATAACATCGACAACTTCCTGTGGTGTCATTTCGGTTAAAGCTTTTCCTAAAGCAAAATAACCATCCTTAGCAATATATTCCTGAATATTTTCAGGATCGATCACACCACAGTTGTGTAATGCAATACGTTTTTGTTTTTTATAAAAATTAGTATGATTGATGTCATGAATTTCATTGGTTTCTTCATCGGATTCATTAAGCATCAGACGATGCACAGGACGTCCTTTGTAGAAATGTTCCATAACAATTTCTTTGACATCTTCAACTTTCACTGATTTATAAATAATATTATCTGGATAAATAGATACGTTAGGACCAACGCCGCATAGACCTAAACATCCTGTACGTAAAACACTTATTTCATCCTGTAAACCTAATGATTTGATTTCAGCTTCAAAAGCTTCGATCAGTTCACCGGAATTACCGATGGTACAACCTGTACCAGCACATACCAAGACCTGAATTCTTTCCATGCTTTGTCCTCCTATTTCTTGTATTTTCCTACGGTATAGTCATCAATGACTTCATCGTGCATGAGATGTCTGGTTACGATTTCTTTTGCTTTTTTCGAGTCGACCAGAACGTATGTTGTTTTATTGTCGTCTTTGTCAAAGACTTCAACGATAGGTTCCAGGGTACACATCCCAATACATCCGGTCTGTAAAACTGTTACAGGAAGTTTTGCCTTAGCAACTTCTTCAACAATAGTATTTAACACGGGTCTGGCACCAGCGGCGATACCACATGTCGCCATTCCTACAACAACACGGTATTTCTGATCATCATCCATACGCATTGACATTTTATTTTGCGCTGCGATTCTGATTTTTTTCAGATCTTCTAGTGATTTCATTTTTCTAAGCCCTCCTTTATGTAATCTTTTAACCATAAAAGTACTTCTGGTTCGTTGATTTTAACATCACCTAAAATACTTTTCATTTCTCTGGTATCAAAATAAAATTTATTGTAATCGGTTGTATATTCAAAAATATAATCTATATTTTCATTGGCTTGTATTAAAGTTAACATTGTATCTGTAATATTTCCCATCATGGGAGTATCTATATGATCTTTGATAAAACGTGTGTGAAGACATGTTCCTGAACCAGGCACTGATTCGATGTCAAGATAGCCACCCGTCAGTTCGGCCGTCTGTTTTAATAGAGGAATCCCTAATCCTACTTTGCGGGTCGTTCGCGTTGTATAAAAAGGGTCGGTCACTTTTAAAACAGTATCCTGATCCATGCCATCACCATTATCTTTGATTGAAAGGTCGATGATATTGCTTTGCGTGCTGTCAAATATCCTGATTTCAATCAAAGAGGCATGAGCACGAATTGAGTTATAGGCTATATCTAAAATATTGAGTGCTATTTCATCCATATCGCTTTCTCCATAAATCTTTGAAATCTTCTTTGTTGAGCTGATACAGGGGCTCATTGATATCTTCCAGACAATGGGCATCACTGCTGATAAAGAACATATGATCCTGGAGAAAAGGGAACATCTCAGTTAATTGCTGCTGCTGCTTTTCATTAGTGACTTCTACACCGTCAAAATCCAAAGCAGGATCAATTGTCAGCATATTATGCATAATTGAATATCTTTTGCTTAAAGCATGAGCTAAAACAGCGATTCCTTGGAAATGATGAATCTTTTGAATGACCTCTTTTAATGACAGATCAAGTGATTTGATCAATAGCCGTGGCTCCTGATCGATAATTTCATCTTTTTCATTGAATATATACTGATGACCGAAATAATCCTCGTCATTGGGCTCTTCAATCAGATACCTGTCTAAAAACTGCTGTATAGCTTCTAAATTGGTATCGGGTAAAAAATAAGCCAGGACATGTACTTCCTCTCTTGTCTGAATTTCACAGCCATAAACAAACTGCACTTTATCTTTGGCGACTACAGGCAAATATCTTAGCTGCTTTAAGGAATTGTGATCAGTGATAGCTATCAGCTCCAATCCTTTGATGTAGGCCATGTTGACAATATTGTTAAGTGTCATATCATCATTGCTGCAAGGTGACAGGGCAGAGTGAATATGCAGATCATAATACATCTTTACACTCCAGCATTTCCTAAGAGTTTAGCCAGTTCGTAAGCTGTCAGTGTGGTTTTCAGCAAAGGGATATCGTGTTCATTGGCTTTAGCAAGCGTATCTGCTTCAGGATCGATATCCTGAACAAACACAATACCACTGAATCCTGATAGCGAAGCGACAGCGACAACATTGACATGACGCTGGATCGTCAGCCATAAATTATGTTCCTCACCATGAGCCATGACAAAACTCAGCAAATCACCAATATAAACACCTTGAACTTCACGATCTAACGAAGCCTGATTGATCATCTGCAGCGGCAGATGAGCGACTAAATCTTTTAATTTCATTTTATTCACCCTTTTTTTACACGACAGGCATGGATATCGACCTTGCCATCAACAACAGCCTGTGCCATGGTACGACAATTCGCAAAACCACAGGCACCACAGTCAAACTGCGGCAGCTGTTCAACGATATCATTGATTTTAGTAAAGCGTTCCATCTTCTCTTTGATGGATTCCATTTCCTGTCTGTCAAATTTTCTGGATATGCGATATTCATCTTCAGCCATGGTGATTACTTCATCACTGTAATGATCCATCATGCTTTCGATATTGTAGCAGCCTTCATAAGGATTAGACCATAAGTAATAGCCACCAATACAGCCTTGATAACAGGCATACATTGCAATCAGATCGACATGATGAATACGGTCAAACTCCAGCAGTTCCAGTAAGCTTTTGGTCTGATTCAACCCTTCAATGCTTAATACTGATAAGCTTCTGTTACCAAATAAATCTTCAACATTGCTTTTAATTCCATATTTATTCATTGTGACCATATGTCTGTCTTCATTTTTGTATTTATTAATTTTAGGAAATATATGTGAAATCGTCATAGCATAATCAATCTGTGAGTTTTCATTTCCAAAAGGAGATCGTGCCAGTGTCATTTTAGCAACGCATTCGCATAAAGAATAAATACCTACATTTTTATCTTTTAATCTTTTTCTGACTCTTCTGGCAGCAATTTCAACAGGATAGTCATAAGGTAAAAGACGATCATAGAGCGTCGGATAGTTTTTTTCGATCAGACGGTTGATCGTTGGACAAAAAGGCATCAGCCAAATGCCATCCTGATCATGACTTTCCGCTATGGCTTTTTTATAAAGAAATCCTTCAATATCACTGTATTGAACAATTTCATCAAAACCTAATTTTAAAATGGCAGCATTCATTTTTTCAAATTCATCATATGATTTCATATCTGATAAAAGACTTGTTGGAATCAAAATGACATTGTAGTCATGAAGATGCAATGTCTCAGAGATATGAACATTCTGCACTTTTAAGACACGTGATGAACATTGTCTGATACAGATCCCACAGTAAATGCATTTTTCCTCATTGATTAGGACCTGATGGTCAACAATAGAAATAGCATCTACTGGACAGGATTTAAGACACCTGATGCATTGGATACATTTTTTCTGTCCTGACAGAGCAATCGGTTTCATGAAAAAGTCATTTTCAGATGCGTACCTTCAGGTGAAGAACTGATCGTAAAGGTAGTCGCACAGTTTTTCATGTTATCGAGGCCCATTCCCGCTCCAAAGCCAAATTCTCTGGCTTTTTCTGAAGCGGTAGACCAGCCTGGAGTCATCGCTTTATCGATATCAGGAATTCCTGGTCCAGTATCATCAAATGACAGATGAACAATGCCTTCAGGATCAATTTCAAATAAAATAGTGCCACCATAAGAATGAATAACCAGATTGATTTCTGCTTCATAACAGGCAATGGAAACACGTTTAAGTATTTTAGGATCATATCCAATTGCCTTTAACTGATTTTTGATATCTCGTGATGCCTGACCGGCATCTTCGTAATTATCTTTAATGACCTGATATATTTTTTTCATTTCCCAGTCCTTTTCCATAAAGACGGCCACAGGTTTCATACATTGTATATTTGGTTGTAAAAACACTAATACCGCTCATTTTTGCGCCTTGGATTAGATGTTCATCAATTGTCTTACCTCTGACAATTAATATCGCAGCCAGATCTAAAGTGTTAGCGGTATGGAAAATCTGCATGTTGGCTAGACCGGTGATCAGCAGTTCACTTTCATCGGCATCTCTTAAATGACATAAAGCATCTGACATCAGATCACTGGCAAAAGCATCCTGAAAATCTATCTCATAGACATGAGGATCACTGACATACACAGTTTCACCATCCACGATCTCTAAGATATCTTTTATTTTCATGCTGGTGCTTCCTCCTTCTTATAGTTCAAAACCAGCATTTTCAGATCTTCAAGCTGTTTAGTGCAGCCAAAAACAGTTCCGTCAACACTGACAACTGGTGCCAGCCCACAAGCGCCAACACAACGTGTTGCATCTATTGAAAAGATTCCATCTTCACTTGTTCCATTAACTGGAGCACCTGTCATTTGTACAAGAAGATCCAGTATTGTTTGTGAACCGTTGACATAGCATGCAGTTCCTAAACAGACACTGATAACATGTTTTCCTTTTGGTTCAGTTGTAAACTGAGAATAGAAAGTAACAACACCATATATCTTTGATACTGGTTCATTTAATGCTTCTGACATTTTTTTCATGGCTTCAAAAGGAATATAGCCTAATTCTGCCTGAATTTCATGAAGCATTAGTTTAATAGGCCCTTTTTGGTTTTTATGACGTTCAATGGTTTCATCAATAAAAGAAATATATTCGGGCTTTAATTTATTCATTTTTACACCTCTTTCCTTCATCTCATAAATAAATTCATATATACATCATAACATTTTTTTGAAAGGGTTTACATAGTTTTATGATATTTGTTATCTTTTTCACAAAAAAGAAAAATATAAATAATTATTGAAATACAAAATAACGGAGTTAAATAAAGTGTATCAGCATCAGAAAATAAAAAACTGATATATAATAAAGATAAATCAAGGAGGTAGCTGCTATGAAATACGCAATTGTAGAAGGAAAACTGACTCATATCTCAAAAGTAAAAAAAGGAACTATTGCTAGAGAGTTTGGCTACAGTGATAATCTGGTCATCGCTGTAGGCGGAAAAGAACGTAAATACTGGAAATATTTGGATGTTAAACGTGCAAATCTGTATCACGTGGCTTAAACAGTCCTTTTTGTGGGTGTATAATAACTATATGTTCAAGGAGGTAGGATAATGAAAGTTGAAATAAAAAGAGATGGACTTATTTTAAGAGGTGATCTGGAATTACCTGATCATAAAGAATATGATATCGTTATTTTAATGCATGGTTTTACAGGTGAACGTAATAGTGATATTTTATTAGCGGTTAAAGATCTGCTGCTGAAAAATGGTGTAGCTTCACTGCGTGTTGATTTTAATGGCCATGGTCAAAGTGATGGTCTGTTAGAAGATATGACGGTTCTTAATGAACTGGCAGATGCCAAAGCAATTCTGGATTATGTGCGATCTTTAGAACACATTAAAGATATTTATATCCTGGGTCATTCTCAAGGTGGGGTTATTGCCAGTATGATGGCAGGATATTATCCGGAAATTTTTAAAAAAGTTGTTTTGATGGCTCCTGCAGCTACATTAAAAGATGACGCTATAAAAGGGGTATGTATGGATGCGGTATATGATCCTCATGCCATCCCTGATAAAGTCAATGTACGTGGTGATATCATAGGTGGTTTCTATTTTAGAATAGCGCAAACTTTACCTATCTATGAAATATCTTCCTTATATAAAGGTCCTGTTCTTATGATCCATGGTGATCATGATACGACAGTTGATGTGATCGCTTCAAAACGTTATCACGATATTTATGAAAACAGTACGCTGTTTATTCAAAAAGATGCAGATCACAGATTTTTAGCACCATATACCCAGGAAGCAGCTCAGGCAGCAGTTGATTTTATTATCGAGAAATAAGATACATAGAGATAAACTGTTTTAATAATATAATGAATAATAAAAAGCTCATATTTTTGAGCTTTTTATTGACCAAGATAGTAAGTAATCAGTTTTTTTAAATCAGCTGGGTCTTTGACCTGTAAATCAAGAACCGTGTGATTTTTAATAATAAGATAGTGGTTGTTCTTGCCATAGCATAAATCGTAAGCACTGTCATGATAGGTATTAAAAGCAGCAGCGCTTTTTTCATAGCTGTAGAAAGGTACATCTTTTAACGAATCAAATGAGCCTTTTTCTTCGGTAATGGCTTCTATGACGGACCAGTCGGGAACACGGCGTTCGTGATCAGCGTTGATGACCAGTGCTGCAAATATCCTGCTGGCAATATTCTGATTCCTGCAGGAGTAAATATCATGATGATAAGTTTCAATGTATTCATCGAATTCATTTTTGGCATGATCATGACCGTAATAAGATTTCTTTTCATATAAAAGTGTTCGTGACTGGCTTTGATAATTGCTGGCAGCATTGTGATATTCATTGGAAACTGCTGAGGTGTTTTCTTGAATTAATGTTTTTGGCAGGCTTTGCGATGCAATGACAAATAATATTAACAAAGCTCCAGTTAAGACCATTCTTGTAGTTTTATTTTCTGTTTTTATGATTTTTTTATTGAGACAGAAGAAAAACACATAATACAGCAGCATAAAAATAACGAAAGATAAAAACATAGCGGGCTTATCATAAGCATAAACTATCATTAAAACGATGCCCATGATTACTATCAGGGTATTGAATATTTGTGCAAGTATACGAATAACAGTAAACAAAGCATGAGGAATCGGTTTATTTTGACTTTCACGCCAATAGCTGAAACGTAAAAATCCAGAATATATGCCTAGCCAGATAAAAAATACTGCTATTACTTTCCAGGCAACATACGTTATCAGGTCGTTGAGGTAAAGAATCAGATGATTTTGTGAAATAAACAGATAGTCTGATAAGCTAAACAGATCACTAAGCCAAAACATGAACAGACCTAAAATCAGTGATGTGATGATGATGCCAGGGTGATATAGAGCTTTTTTTCTACCGGCCATGATATCAGCTTTAGCGATAGGATCAGTATTTACTTCACTGTAGAAAATATTAATGATACGCTGATTATCGATGAAATGATATCCTTTTTCATTTAAAGCCTGAAGATATGATGGGACTGGACGGGCGTAGTCTATAAAAAAGTTCACATCTCGTGGTTTTTCTTTTTTGAACTTGAAAAAAAACATGCCCACTTTTTTAAGCATCCAGCCTTTAGCTGCCTGTTTTTGCAGAAAGGCTGTGAAACTGCGATCTTCATAGATGTATAGGTTATTGAGTCGGTATTTGGTTTTCATAGCTGGATCTCCCGGTTTCTGATTATTCTTGTTACTATTATTTTATATGATTATGATCCAAAGAACAATCTGAAGTCATATTGATTTTATTTATTTCAAATTGAGAAAAAAGAGTTTATTATAAAACAGGTTTTGTTATGATTGAAGTGAGGTGATTACATGATTAAACTGATTGTTTCCGATATGGACGGTACTTTAATAACACATCAGGGACGAATATCAAAAGGGAATCTTGAAGCTATACATCATGGACAGAAACATGGCGCCAGGCTGGTGATCGCTACGGGCCGCGATTTCAGTTCTATTGATAAGATCATGCATGATCATGGCTTAAGCTGTATGGCTATTTTAGGTAATGGAGCGCAGTTTGCAAATCAAAACGGAGAGGTACTGTCAAGTGCCTATTTTCCTAAAAAGCAGTTTAAAGAAGTTATTAAGATCTTTGATGATCTCAATATTCATTATATGATTTTCACTACTGCTGGTTTTTATACAACTCATGATCCAGAAGCAGTAAAAAATGCATTTATTGAAAGATGCTGCCAGCAGTTTCATCATACCCGTGATGAATATGATGATGACATGGATATGCCTTGTATGCACCTACAGCGTATTGAAGATGTTAATGGCTTTTTAAAAAGTGATATTGATATTATTAAGGTTGAGGCTTTTTCGTTAAATATCAGACTGATTGAAAAAGCAAAGGAAAAACTGAAAGCGATTGATGATATTGCTTTTTTGTCTTCGTTTAATGATAATGTTGAAGTGACAGATTATCATGCTCAAAAGGGACTGATTTTAGAAAAGGTGATTGAGCGACTGAATATAGCTAAAGATGAAGTCATGGTCTTAGGTGATGGCTATAATGATATTACGATGTTTGAAAAGTTTCCTTATTCTTTTGCGCCAGAAAATGCGGAAGCAGGAATCAAGGAGCTAGCTTATCAGGTCGTAGCTTCGTGTGAAAATGATGGTGTTGCTGAGGCAATTTATATGATGATTCCAAAAGGGAAATAATCCCTTTTTTTATACGGGGAACATGTTATAATAGGGATGATTTTGGAGGTGAAAGCATGATTGAAAAATTTGATGTTTATATGACGCCATATCAGTCAAATAGAAGACTACATGTCTATTTGCCAGATGATTATGATGTCAGTGAGGAAAGATATCCGGTGGTATACATGTTTGATGGTCATAATCTGTTTTATGATGAAGATGCCACATATGGGAAATCATGGGAATTGAAAAACTTTCTGGATCACTATGACAAGAAACTGATCATTGTAGGAATGGAATGTAATCATGAAGGAACCAGAAGATTGGATGAATACTGTCCGTATTCATTAAAAAGCTCATATTTAGGTGAAATCAATGGCAGTGGGAAAGCTATGATGGATTGGGTTATCCATGAATTAAAACCAATGATCGATACGCGTTATCGAACTTATCCGTTTCGTGAATGTACAGCCATTGCTGGCAGTTCAATGGGCGGATTGATGGCATTATATACGGTTATTGCGCATAATGATTATTTTTCTAAAGCAGCCTGTATCTCTCCAGCCTGTGGTTTATGTATCAGCCAGTTAAAGGCGGATATGAAAACGGCAGCTATTTCAGCTGATACACGTGTTTATTTTTCTTTTGGTACCAATGAAATCAGAAATATAGATTATACGAAAAAAATATTAAAAGACTTCACACAGTATTTTGAAAATAAAAAAGCAGCGACTTATGTTAATATTGTTCAAGGCGGCAGCCATAACGAAGCTTCCTGGGAAAAGGAAAATCCAGTTTATATGGATTTTTTGTGGAAATAAAACATGATATTGTATTTTACCGGGACGGGTAACAGTCGTTATGTGGCGATGCGTTTATCAGAATATTTAAGTGATGAAGTGATTAGTATCAATACGTATTTTAAATATGAAAAAAAAGCACTGTTTCACAGTGAAAAACCATATGTTTTTGTAATGCCGACTTATGCCTGGCGAATGCCAAAAGTCGTGACGACATGGATCGAAAGAGCCTGTTTTACAGGAAATAAAAATGTATATGTTATTTTGACCTGTGGTTCGAGTATTGGTCAGGCTGATAAGTATGCACGTAATTTTTTTCGTTATAAAACCAAGCTGCGTTTTAAAGGCCTGCAGTATATTATTATGCCGGAAAATTATATCGTTATGTTTGAAGCACCTAAGGCAAAGGAAGCGAAGGAAATCATCAGTCAGTCTCAGACAAAAATTGCTCAACTGGCACGAACTATCGCTCATCAGGATCAGTTTGAACCTGTCAGCTATCATATAGGTTCTATTGTTGAAAGTTCTCTGGTCAATTTGTCTTTTTATCGTTTTATGGTCAAGGATAAAGGTTTTTATGCCACGGATAAATGTGTATCATGTCAGCGCTGTCAGCAGCTTTGTCCATTGAATAATGTTTCTATTGTCAATGGGAAACCACGCTGGAATGGTCAATGTACTCATTGTATGGCCTGTATCTGTGGCTGTCCGGTCGAAGCTATTGAATATAAAAACTATACCCAAAATAAAACCAGGTACTTTTTACCTAATGAATATGAATATACAAAATAAAGGAGTCTATCATGAAATTAACGATGTTAGGGACAGGACATGCGGCAGTAACAAAATGTTACAACACCTGTTTTGCATTAGAAGATAATGATGAATATTTTTTAGTGGATGGGGGAGGTGGCTACACCTTATTTGCCCAGCTGGAAAAGGCTAAGATCGATTTTAAAAATATTCATACCGTTTTTGTGACCCATAAACACTTGGATCATTTAACGGGGATTTTCTGGCTGCTTAGAATGGTACTTAGTATGATGGCAGCGCAACGTTATGAAGGAAATCTGGTGATTTACAGTCATGAAGAAGTTATCGATATTTTAAATGATATGATACCGCGACTTTTTTCAAAGCAGATGACTCAGTTTGTTGGCAGGCGAGTATTCCTGCAGCAAGTAGCCGATCAGGAAAAAAAGACGATCATCGGTCATGAAGTTACATTCTTTGATATTTTATCTGCTAAAGCTAAACAGTTCGGATTTATGATTGAATATGGTCAGCAAAAATTAACCTGTCTGGGAGATGAACCTTATCATGATCATGAAAAACCTTATGTTCAAAAGGCTACCTGGCTTATGCACGAGGCATTTTGTCTCTACAGTCAGAAAGATATTTATAAACCTTATGAAAAGCATCATTCAACGGTTAAAGATGCCTGTCAGATTGCTGATGAGCTGCAAGTGGAAAATCTGATTCTATATCATACAGAAGATCACAATATTCATCATCGTAAGCAGCTGTATGGTCAAGAAGGTGCTGATTTTAAAGGGAATCTTTATATTCCTGATGATTTAGAAACAATTCAGCTATAGTTCATCATAAAGATATATCGTTTTGATATATCTTTTTTGTAAGGCGTGATAAAATGAATGAAAAACGACTGCTATTTATAAAAAAAGCATTACTATGGATCACAGGTTTGCTGGCAATATCAAATATGCTGATTCTGCTGTTCTTTAAAAGTCATGTTAATGTTGGCAATATGATATTCCGTTTTGTGCAGTACTGTGCCATGATGATGGTACTGATGATGCCTACGCTATTAAAAAAATGGTTTCGTATTACTATTCCATTAGGTCTTTATATCGTAATAGCTCTGTTTGCATTTAATGCCCTGGTTTTAGGAGATGCCCTGAATTTTTATGGAAGATATCCCTGGTGGGATTCTGTCCTGCATTTCCATTCAGGAATTATTCTGTCATTTGTGGCGTTATGGCTGATACATCTGATCATGGAGAAAAACAGTAAATATATTTATTTCAATAAGTATTTTCTGTCACTGTTTATTGTGATGTTTTCTTTAGGAATGGGGGCGTTGTGGGAAATTGGTGAATACACTTGTGATGATCTGTTTCATACCAACAGTCAGCAGTATATGAAGACAACTTCTGGAACGATGGTATCTTCAGGTGATATTCCTTTGGCTGGCCATGATGCATTAACTGATACGATCAAAGATCTGGCTTTGGATTTGGGTGGTTCATTAGTTGTTTCGGCCTATGGCTTTGTTCGTCATGAAAGTCTGAAAAAAAGTATAATCGAGAGATGATTATCTCTCGATTATACTTTGTGCTAAATGTTCTAAATTGATTTTGGCATCTTTGAGCTGCTGAATATCACTTTCAGGTGCGTTTTCATAATCAAATTTTTTGGTCATTTTCTGTAAAGAGGCTAATTCAGCTTTAATCTGTTTTCTTAAATTTTTATCCATGTCTTTTTTATGGTTGACCAGACCTGCGTTGACCTGGATCATGAGATTTTCTACTTCATTTTTAAAGAGCAAACGATCTTTTAAAATATTATCCTGAGTTTCATACATCTTGGCTTCACGAATAGCTTCTTCAATATCTTTATCAGACATTTTTGAAGAGCCTTCAATAGTAATGCTTTGGCTGTTGCCAGAAGCCAGATCTTTTGCTGAAACCTGCACGATACCATTACTGTCAATATTGAAGGTAACTTCAATTTGTGGAACACCACGCAAGGCTCTTTTTATTTTTTTCAGTTTGAATTTTCCTAATGACTGATTATCTTTAGCCAGTGGACGTTCTCCCTGTAAAACATTAATTTCAACCTGTGTCTGAAAGTTTGCCGAAGTCGTGAAAATCTGACTTTCACTGATTGGAATCGTGCTGTTTCGAGGAATTAATGGTGTGGCTACACCACCTACAGTTTCAATCGATAATGTAAGTGGAGTAACATCTAAAAGCAGGATATCATTTTCCTGACCATATAAAACCATTTCACCGCTTAATTTTCCTGCTTGAATAGCTGCGCCTAATGCGACACATTCATCAGGGTTAAGAGCTTTGCTGGGCTCTTTAGCTGTGATTTCTTTGACTTTTTCCTGAACGGCAGGAATCCTTGAAGAACCACCGACTAAAATGATCTTCTGTAAATCAACAGGTGTTAATCGTGCATCGTTTAAAGCGTTTTGCATTGGTAGAACAGTTTTTTCAACCAGATGTTTAGTTAATTGATTAAATTTTTCTCTTGTTAGTGTCATCTCCAGATTTTTAGGCTGATTATTGACAGTAGTGATAAAAGGTAACGAAATGAAGGTACTGTTTACTGTTGACAATTCGATTTTTGCTTTTTCACTGGCTTCCAGGATACGGCTGTATGCGACCGTATCTTTTGACAGATCGATACCTTCACTGTTTTTAAAGTTTTGAATGAGATAATCGCATATGGCCTGATTGAAATCATCACCACCAAGATGATTATCACCAGAGGTTGACAGAACTTCAATAACACCATTGCCAATTTCGATAATTGACACGTCAAAAGTTCCTCCTCCAAGATCAAAAACCATGATTTTCTGACCATAGTCATTTTCTAAACCATAAGCTAAAGCTGCTGCGGTCGGTTCATTGATAATTCTCAAAACTTCTAATCCGGCTATTTTTCCAGCATCTTTGGTGGCCTGTCTTTGGGCATCGTTAAAATAAGCGGGAACAGTAATGACGGCCTGAGTCACTTCTTCACCTAAATAATTTTGGGCATCGATCTTTAATTTCTGTAAGATCATTGAAGAAATGATTTGTGGTGTCATTTTTCTGCCATCGATATTTTTTGTATAATTATTTCCCATTTCTCTTTTGATCGACTGGAAAGTACGATCGGGATTCATGGCCATCTGTCTTTTAGCAGTTTCACCGACCAGTCTTCTGCCATTTTTGTCAAAGGCAACAATACTAGGGGTTGTTTTTTGATTTTCAGCATTTTCAATGATCTTGGCTTTACCATTTTCATAAAAAGCCATACAGCTGTTCGTTGTTCCTAAATCTATACCAATTACTTTTGTCATAATCTATCTCCTTAACAACATAAATAATATCCTCGTCCGCCACAGCAGTAAAAGGACAGACAGTTCATACACATCAGATAGTAGCAGCAGTTCATCATATTCATAGGACGACCATATTGCTGACTGGTTTGACGGTATTGCTGCTGATTTCCCTGCAGCTGATTTAATAACAGGATATATTGAATATTCATAGGCTCCATATTTACGGCAGTCTGAGCATATTCACGGGCACGAATATTGTTTCCGACACCGTTTTCTGCCAAAGCTGCATAATAGAACCAGATACTGCTTTTATTGCGAATCTGATTGAGAATCTGCAATGCTTCACCATATCTGCCAGCCTGAATATAGGCAGCAGCTTCCTGATATGCTTCCTGATCATTACCACTGTACTGGTATCCTCCACTTGAATAAGCTGACTGATTGCCATAAGTATGTTGAGTAAAACCTTTTTTACGTTCATCCATGATCGTCTTATAGGCAGTTTGTACTTCTTTGAATTTTTCAGTATATTCAGCCTGTCTAGGATTACCAATATTGGCATCGGGATGATATTTTTTAGAAAGCGTACGATACGCTTTTTTGACTTCATCATCACTTGCATCAGGAGTGATTCCTAATACCTGATAGGGATTCATTTCTTTTCCTCCAGTCTTTTTTGTCTGATTAGTTCAAATTTGGTCCATATCCCACTGTAAATAATATTTTTTAAAATATCAGCATTTTCGATAATTGGCAGTTTTTCAAAATAAAAACTGCTTTGTGATATCATCATTTCTAAAATTGTATAACATTCATCATGAAAATGCGAATCATTGATTTTTGCTTTAAATGGATTGTAGCTGTTATTTTTAATATCGGCTTCAATATCTTCATAAGCATCGATGAGATAAATGAATTTACCAAGATAATAACCCATGCTGTAAAGATCATCTTTAAAAATATCATCCTGATATGTCATGATTTCACCCATGACATGACCAAAACAGCCAGCAATATGATCGAGATCCTGACAGTTGTTATTTTCCAGTTCATGGATCTTATCCAGCTGTCTTAAAATCTTTGATACTTTTTGCGGATAGCGTTTTTGAGTTTTAAGAAATTCTTTTTTTAACAGCTGGCGAAATATTTTGCTTTTCAGGCTGTTTTCATCTAAAACATCATCTTCCAGTTTATAATAGGTTAAGATCATGTTCATATCACTGGCATATTCCAGACAGCTGTTTGATCTTACTTTTTTCTGATGTAAGGGATGAAGTGGACATCTTATCGTTTTTACTGTTTCTTTTGGTTCATACAGACCACTTAGTAATATTCCCACAAAAGTCAGATCATTATTAAGGGTCAACTGACTTTTTTTACCGTGAGAAGCTTTGAGCTGCTGACATAGTCCGCAGTAATACTGCTGATATTTATCAAAATCTTTTATTTTCAGCTCTGGCTGATTGATGACAACATAACCAAACATAATTATGATCTCTTTTCAAATTTATGATGACATTTTGGACAGGTAACGATGATTTTTCCTTTACCCTTAGGCAATCTTACCATCTGCTGACACTGGGGACAGCGATAGTATTTGTGCTGTCTGTCAGATAATCTTGTTTTCTGTAATTTAAAAAATCTTGAAATGGGTTTAATGAGATTTAAATATTTTTCGTTTTCATGATATCTTTTATAAATCTGTTTGGAAAACATACGATATAAAATCAAAAACCATAATGCGTATGCGATGATCATGATTATAAAGTTATTAAAAAAGATATTGAAAATAAGTAAAAATATAACCAGATATAAAGCGTGAGTATTTAAGCTGTCTACTCCATATCTTCCTTGCATAAAGCGAATAAATCGTTCTTTCATAACGGCTCTCTCCTTTTTAGATAGGATTATAGGATTTCATTATTAACAAAACATGAACTCATGGTTATTATATAGAAAATTTTATAGAAGTAAAATAAATCTGTGAAAATCATTATTTTTTATCACATATATGTTATGATGTCATGGGGTGAAAATATGCTTGTATCGTGTATTGATTTAACAAAATATCATGGTGAAAAATGCATTTTGGACCATGTGGAATTACATATTGAAAATAAAGATAAAATCGGTTTACTGGGAGTCAATGGAACAGGAAAATCTACTTTTTTAAAAATCCTGACCGGCAGAGAAGATTATGATGGAAAGATGACGTATCAAAAAGATATCAGAATCAATTATCTGCCTCAGACACCTATCTATGATAAAGAAGATACTATCTGGCAGACCGTAAAAAAAGAAATTGAAGAAGTCAATGATTTTGAAATCAAATCATCATTGGGAAAATTGGGAATCTATGATTTAACAGTGAAAATTGGTCATCTTTCGGGAGGACAGCTCAAAAGAGTCGCTTTGGCCATAGCCTTGGTCAAACCTTGTGATTTACTGGTTTTAGATGAACCAACAAACCATCTGGACAATACGATGATCGATTATCTGGAAAAATATCTGATCAAATGGAATAAAGGCTTAGTGATGGTAACCCATGACCGTTATTTTTTAGAAAGAGTGGTCAATAAAATTATAGAGATCGATCATGGACAGCTTTATAAATATGAAGCTAATTATTCACGTTATCTGGCTTTAAAACAGGAAAGAGAAGAAATACAGTTAAAAAATCAGCGTAAGAGAAAACTGTTTTTAAAAAAGGAACTGGAATGGGTTCGTGCTGGGGTACAGGCCCGCACGACTAAAAGCAAAGACCGTCTGCAGCGCTTTGAAAAGCTTAGCCAGATCAAAGATGTTGAGCTAAATGGTCAAATAGCCATGATTCATACAATGTCTCGTTTAGGTAAAAAAACAATCGAATTACATCACATATCCAAAAGTTTTCATCAGCAAAAGCTTTTTGATGATTTTTCATATGTTTTTAAGCAGCATGACCGTATTGGTATTTTAGGAGATAATGGCACAGGAAAATCGACATTACTGAATATGATCACTGGCTTGCTTGCAAGTGATACTGGGGAGATTGTTATTGGGGAGACAGTACGTTTTGGTTATTTTAAACAGGGGCATGATGATCTGCCTGAACAAAAAAGAGTGATTGACTATATTCAGGATATTTCTAATGACTTTGTCAGTGATGGACAGAGAATGTCTGCTAAAGATATGCTGGAAAGATTTCTCTTTGATGCCAAAGCTCAATATACCGTTATTTCTCGATTATCTGGGGGAGAAAAAAGAAGACTGTATCTGCTGAGAGTTTTAATGATGATGCCTAATGTTTTGATTCTGGATGAGCCTACAAACGATCTGGATATTGAAACCCTGTCAGTGCTGGAGGATTATCTTGATGACTTTGCAGGAATCATTATTGTGGTCAGTCATGACCGATATTTTTTAGATCGCATCTGTGATGGACTTTTCATTATCAAAGATCATCATATCAGTTATGTTAATGGTGGATATAGTGTTAATCTTGATACGACGACAAAAACAGAAAAAGAAAAAAAACCGATCAGGAAAAGTCGTGAACCTCGTCTTGCTATGAGTTATCAGGAAAAAAAGGAATTTGCGGTCATCGAAGATGAAATTGTTGAACTGGAAAATCGCATTACTGAACTGGAAGATCAAATGGAATCAGTTACTGATTATCAGAAAATTACTAAACTGACCAGACAAAGAGATGAGCTTTTGGAATTACTGGAAAATAAAAATGATCGATTTTTATATCTGTTAGATTTGCAGGAAAAAATAAATAATCAGTAAATTGTACTTGTATATACAAAAAGCCTTGTATATGTTCCTGAAATAAGCGATAATGTATTATAGACAAAGGAAGGTGTAAATATGAAGAGATTTTTAAGTTGTACAAGTCAGGAATTAATAAATATGGACGGACAGGAATTAAAACAGTCTATCCTTGCCAGTGAAGGTAGAATTGTAATGACAGAAACAGTCGTAGCTATTGATCCATTGTTAGGTGATGTAACAAATGCTGAACTGGCAGCATCATTTGGCAGTGATATGATCTTATTAAATTGTTTTGACTGTGAAAATCCTGAAATCAAAGGATTACCAGCTTGTGATAATCCCGTTAAAAAATTACAGGAATTAGTAGGAAGACCTGTTGGATGTAATCTGGAACCTGTTGATTTAGATGCTGATATGATGGAAGAAAGACATCAGATTGCTTCAGGACGTCAGGCTACAGCTTCTACTTATCAAAAAGCACAGGAATTAGGGTTTAATTTTATCTGTTTAACTGGAAATCCAGGAGTTGGAGTTTCTAATAAATCAATCTGTGAAGCTATCAAAGAAGCTAAAAAATATTTTAAAGGTCTGATCATTGCTGGAAAGATGCATGCCGCAGGAATTGATGAACCAATCGTTGATATGGAAAGTATCAAAGAATTTATCGCAGCTGGAGCAGATGTCATCTTGATGCCAGCAGTTAATACAGTACCAGGATTAAGTGAAGCAGAAGTTACTGAAGCCTGCCGCTATATTAAAAGTCAGGGAGCTTTATCATTAAGTGCGATTGGAACCAGTCAGGAAGGTGCTGATGAAGCAACTATTCGTGAAATTGCTTTATTGAATAAGCGTTGTGGTATCGATATTCAGCATATCGGTGATGCTGGTTTCTGTGGTATAGCATTACCAGAAAATATCATGACTCTTTCATTAGCGATTCGTGGTAAACGTCATACTTATCATCGTATTGCTTCTTCAATTAACAGATAAGTGGTCAAAAGACCACTTTTTTGTTATGATGACAAAAAAAGGAGAAGAATATGAAAATCATTATGACACCCGCCAAGAATGTAAAAGCTGAAGTTGATTGTTTTGCAGTCGAAAGTCAGCCAGTATTTTTAACCTACACCCAAACGATCTTATCTTCGCTGCAGCAGCTTTCTGCTTATCAGCTGCAGAAAATTCTCAAATGTTCTCCACGTCTTGCCCAAAAAACTTATGAGACTTATCAGCATATGAATCTCTGTGAAAATCAGGTTCCTGCGTTCATGGCTTTTAAGGGAATTCAGTTTGATCATCTGGCAGGGGAACTGTTCAGCTATGAAGAATATGATTATATTCGCCGACACATTGTCATTCTTAGTGGGTTTTATGGTATTTTAAGACCATTTGATGGCATAGTTCCCTATCGCCTGGAATTAAATACGCCTGTCAGGATTGGTGAATACCGCAATCTTTACCAGTTCTGGAACCGCATCATTTATGATCAGCTGATCAAAGACGATCATCAGCTGCTTGATTTAGGCGGTAAACAGTACAGTCGTATGATCCATAAATATCTTGATGACAGTATTCAATATGTACAATGTCGTTTTAAAGAAAAGATCGCGGGAAAGCTGGTAGAAAAAGGGGTCTATGTCAACATGGCGCGCGGTGAAATGATTCGCTATCTGGTGAAACATCAGATTAGCGATTTTGCTGGAGTTCGGTCTTTTGATATGCTGGGATATCGTTTTGATTCAAAGTTGTCGACAAAAGAACAGTATATTTTTGTTAGAGAAAGATAATAATGACTGGTCATTGTCGTTAAATTTGTCTTTTGATATAATAGATTTGGTGATACGATGAAACACATTTTTATTTTAAAGCCTGATACTGATCAAAAGCTCATTCAATCGATCATGACGCTAATGCAGGGCAGAGATTATCAGTTTCGTTATACCAGGGATATAGAAGATGCAGCCAGGATTGCTGAAAGCTATCGGCAACTGAACGATCATTATCGTCTCTATGCAGTAGGGGGAGATGGTTTTGTTCATAAAGTCGTTGCTGGTATGATTCACAGTCCTCATGAACTGGTTGTTATTCCCGCGGGTACTGGTAACGATCTGGCGCGTAGTCTTTATCCCGATATGGATCCAATGAAGATCCTTGAAAGATCGCTGACAAAGCCAAGTCGTCTTGTCGATGTAATCAGATGTAATGACAATATTTACTGTATGAATGTGTTTTGTTGTGGTTTAGATGCAGAAGTTGGTAATATGGTCAATTTAAAACGGGATACGATGCAATGGATTCCTAAATCTTTTCATTATAGCTATATGATCTTAAAAAAATTATGTCATCTGCAGTTTTATCCGACAGTTATTGAGATAAAAGATCGACCACTGTTTTCAGGTGATGTCGTGATTTGTGCCTTTTGTAATGGCCGCTTTTTTGGCGGTGGGGTTTTCATAGGCTATCAAAGTAAGTTGGATGACGGGTTGATCGATATCAATGTGGTTAGTGGTATCAGTAAAACACATCTGCTGTTATATCTGAAAGCATTGCTGATATCAAAACTTGATCATAAAGATCATTATGTTCACTGGCAAGAATCAGCAGTTACAGTGAAAACCAGTCAGTATGTTAATATTGATGGTGAAGTATATGAACTTGGCATTTATCATCTGCAATGTCTGCATCAGGTATTAAAACTTGTATATTAGGAAAGAAGGATTTTTATGGAAATAGATTTAAAAACAGATTCAAGAAAAGTCAAACCTGGGGATACGTTTATCGCTATTAGAAATGTTAATCGAGATGGTCATGATTATATTGATATGGCTATAAAAAATGGTGCTGCCAGAGTGATTGTTGAAGAAGGAGATTATGCAGTTGAAACCATTAAGGTCAAGGATACCAGAGCTTATTTAAAAAAATATCTTTATGAAAATTATTATCCTTATTTTAAGGATATGAAGCTTATTGGGGTTACGGGAACTAATGGCAAGACCACGATAGGGTATCTGATGTATCAGATGATGACCATGCTTCATTATCCTTGTGCCTATATGGGAACTATCGGCTTTTATTATGGTGATCAGTTTATTCCCATGGTCAATACTACACCAGATATTGATGTTTTGTATGATCTGTTTTTGAAAGCCAAAGCAGCGGGATGTCAGTGTCTGGTCATGGAAGTATCATCTCATGCCTTGGATAAAGAACGAATTTTTGGTCTGGAGTTTGATGAAGTGGCATTTACTAATCTGACTCAGGATCATCTGGATTATCATAAAACAATGGATAATTATGCAGCAGCTAAGTTAAAGCTGTTTCACAAAACCAGAAATAACAGGATTGCAGTGATCAATGGTGATGACCCTTATGCTCATTATTTTGCCTTACCTGAAAATCATAATATCATGATTTCATCTCATGATGGAGATCTGCAGGTTTCTCATATTGAATTTTCACATTTGGGAACGTCTTTTGATTTTACTTATCAGGGTAAGAGTTATCATACGCATCTTCATATGGTAGGACGTTATAATGTTTATAATTATCTGACAGCTTTATTACTGATTCACCATCTTGGTTTTTCAGTTGAAAGTATCTTAGAACTGAATGATCGGCTGAAAGCACCTAAAGGACGTATGGAACTGATAGTTTATCATACAAATGGTATTTTTGTTGACTATGCACATACTCCTGATGCGGTAGAAAATGTCTTAAACAGTGCTTTAGAGTTTAAAAAAGGTCGTATTATTACGATCATTGGCTGTGGGGGAGATCGTGACAAGACCAAAAGACCAATCATGGGAGCGACAGCCTGTGCCAAAAGTGATTTGACGATCATTACCAGTGACAATCCACGAACTGAAGATCCACAGGCTATTATTGATGATATTTTAGCAGGAATCAAAGGGAAAAATTATGTTGTTGTTGCAGATCGTAAAGAAGCGATTCATTATGGCATGAGCGAACTGAAACAAAATGATATTTTACTGATTTTGGGAAAAGGGCATGAAGACTATCAGATCTTAGGTACGACCAAGGTTCATTTTTCTGATCAGGAAGAAGTGGAAAAATATATTGCCATGCATCAGCATGAATCGTAATCGGATATGAGAATTAAAAAAACGGATTATTCCTGCATTTGTTTTGAATATAAACCGTACAGTTCGACGCTGTATGATTCAATCAGGAGAATTGGCTTTTCTTTTCCTGTCAAGGTAAATATTGATGAACATGGCTGTTATCGCTGTATCGATGGTCATAAAAGACTTTCAGCCTTGCAGGATTTGCTGGTAAGGGAAAAGGGCTATGAAAAAAGAAGAGAGGTGCCATTTATTATTTATAATGATGGCAGTTCACGTTCCAATGACTGCTGGCGCAGTCGCAATACCCACTGATTTTAAGGGGCTGTAACGAAATAAAACATTAATACAGACCTAAAAAAAGACAATGCTGTCAGTATTATACTGATAGACATTGTCTTTTTTGGTATAATTAGATCATGATAACCACAAAACAATCTAATTATGAAAATAATTATAACGCATTTCAGTTATCTTTGCCACTGGATTTGGGAATAAAAATTGATCCTGATGATGAGGTTGTTTCTTTTCTAAAGGCACTGGAAGGAGTGAATCTAAA
>JACJKV010000061.1 GCA_016901755.1 Thomasclavelia spiroformis
CTACAGGGGGACAACTGCTGGAAACGGCAGCTAATACCGCATGGATATGATAACCGCATGGATATGATATGAAAGCAGCCAAGGCTGCGGTAGAGGATGGACTTATGGCGCATTAGCTAGTTGGTGAGGCAGAGGCTCACCAAGGCGACGATGCGTAGCCGACCTGAGAGGGTGGACGGCCACACTGGGACTGAGACACGGCCCAGACTCCTACGGGAGGCAGCAGTAGGGAATTTTCGGCAATGGGCGGAAGCCTGACCGAGCAACGCCGCGTGAAGGAAGAAGGAATTCGTTCTGTAAACTTCTGTCATAGAGGAAGAACGGTAGAGGCAGGGAATGGTCTCTAAGTGACGGTACTCTATAAGAAAGCCACGGCTAACTACGTGCCAGCAGCCGCGGTAATACGTAGGTGGCGAGCGTTATCCGGAATTATTGGGCGTAAAGAGGGAGCAGGCGGCACTAAGGGTCTGTGGTGAAAGCCCGAAGCTTAACTTCGGCGAGCCATGGAAACCGTAGAGCTAGAGTGTGTGAGAGGATCGTGGAATTCCATGTGTAGCGGTGAAATGCGTAGATATATGGAGGAACACCAGTGGCGAAGGCGACGGTCTGGCGCACAACTGACGCTCAGTCCCGAAAGCGTGGGGAGCAAATAGGATTAGATACCCTAGTAGTCCACGCCGTAAACGATGAGTACTAAGTGTTGGGAGTCAAATCTCAGTGCTGCAGTTAACGCATTAAGTACTCCGCCTGAGTAGTACGTTCGCAAGAATGAAACTCAAAGGAATTGACGGGGGCCCGCACAAGCGGTGGAGCATGTGGTTTAATTCGAAGCAACGCGAAGAACCTTACCAGGTCTTGACATCGATCTAAAAGGGACAGAGATGTCCCCATAGCTATAGAGAAGACAGGTGGTGCATGGTTGTCGTCAGCTCGTGTCGTGAGATGTTGGGTTAAGTCCCGCAACGAGCGCAACCCCTGTCGCCAGTTGCCAGCATTAGGTTGGGGACTCTGGCGAGACTGCCGGTGACAAGCCGGAGGAAGGCGGGGATGACGTCAAATCATCATGCCCCTTATGACCTGGGCTACACACGTGCTACAATGGACAGAGCAGAGGGAAGCGAAGCCGCGAGGTGGAGCGAAACCCATAAAACTGTTCTCAGTTCGGACTGCAGTCTGCAACTCGACTGCACGAAGCTGGAATCGCTAGTAATCGCGAATCAGCATGTCGCGGTGAATACGTTCTCGGGCCTTGTACACACCGCCCGTCACACCATGAGAGTCGGTAACACCCGAAGCCGGTGGCCCAACCGCAAGGAGGGAGCTGTCTAAGGTGGGACTGATGATTGGGGTGAAGTCGTAACAAGGTATCCCTACGGGAACGTGGGGATGGATCACCTCCTTTCTAGGGAGAAAGAGAGTTGTGCTTTTCTGTTCGGTTTTGAATGTCCTGGAGACATTCAGAGGACATTGAAAACTGGATAGTAAGAAGAGATTAGACAAAAGAAAAAAAGTTTTTTCGAAAGTCGAGACTAAGATTTTACAGTAGAAAGTGTAAACGAAAGTTCAGGCGAAGCAAACCTTAAGAGGTAAAGCAAGAAAGGGCGTATGGGGGATGCCTAGGCACGATCCGGCGAAGAAGGACGCAGCAAACAGCGAAATGCGACGGTGAGCGGTAAGCACGCGAAGACCCGTCGATATCCGAATGGGGGAACCCACACGGAGTGAAGTCCGTGTATTCCTGACCAGAGGGTCAGGGAGGCGATACCCAGGGAACTGAAACATCTCAGTACCTGGAGGAAGAGAAAATAAGAATGATTTCCCAAGTAGCGGCGAGCGAAAAGGAAGGAGCCCAAACCGATCTGAGGATCGGGGTAGAAGGACCATC
>JACJKV010000062.1 GCA_016901755.1 Thomasclavelia spiroformis
GGTAGTGTCAAATAAGTTATGAAAAAATGAATTTTTTCATAACTAGAATTACATAGTAGATTCTATGTAGTAATTCAATGCTTCATCCAGCAGTATGTTCCATTTGCTTGGCATATTATGTGTCTTTTTAAGACAATCCAATTCAACTGGTGGTTTATAGCCTAGGCTTGTATGATTTCTTAGAAAATTAAAATATGTCGTGAACAGACACATGAAGTCATTGGCTCCTTCAAGTGTATTGAATCCGTTTTTAACGGCATATGAATATTTGAATGTTCTGTTTAAGCGTTCAATGATCTGCTTGGCTGGACGATGTTCCTTTGATACAGAATCATCATTTGTAAGTCCAATGACCTGTGTAACTTTAAAAAAGGTACGCTTCAACTGAAAATATTGCTGAGCAGCCTTATATATAGGATTGCCATCAACGACAAATTCAAGATTTTCAGGTATTTCCCTAAACTTTCTTAAGACGGAATAAAAGGCATCAATAGCACTGAAAGTATCGCGTTTCATGTATATTCTATAGGATGTAATAATTTTCTTCTTTACATCACACATAAAGAAAACATACGCTTTTTTTCCTAGGACTTTGACATAGGTTTCATCACCGCAGTGATAGGAATTGAGATCATGCTTAAAGTTATCCATCCATGGAAAAAGAAGATGGCTTGCAGCCTGAGCATAGTTGGCAATTGTCTGGTGAGATATTCTGATGTCATGGACTTCATATAGAATAAGTGCAGTTTTTCTTAAAGAAAGACCATAATTGATGTAATAGGTCAAAACAAGACCTAAAACATGCCTTGAATTGCGGATTCTAGAGAGATCCACCTTGGAAGGAGCTATTTTAGGCTGAATCTTTTCAAGCATGTCTAAAGAAGCATTAAAGATACGAGTGATGTAATGCAGGGAAAAAGCAGAAGGATATTGTTTGTATTTTACTTTATCTTCTTTGGAAAGCTTTTTCAACTGAGCCTTATAGTGAGAGCATTTGGGATTCATGCACTTGTATATGTCAAAATGATTTCTTGACTTTATGAGAGATAGCTTGGAACCGCAATGGGGACATTTACGAACGATCTGCTGAGAGTAATTTTTTTGAGTAGAAAAAGTCTTCTCACAGACCTTGCATCTGATTTGGGTTTTCTTGTTGCCGTTATTGTAGGAAAGATATTCGTGTGTTGCACCGCAATGAGGACAGACGGTTCCTTTTGGAGGACAAGGTTTTCCTTCATGCCTGGATACAGGCTTAAGAGTTTTATTGTGCTTTGCTTCATAGTCCTTCTTGGCCTGATTGAAAGGAACAGGAAGATGTTCAGGTTCAACGACAGGCAAAGGATGAACCTTGAATGTTCTATAAGCCTCACTTTTTGAAGAAGGATTAGGATCGTTGGGAAGAAATTTCAAAAGGAAGGATTCAAATTTATATAAAAATTTCTTAATGATATTTAAAAAATGAATAATCAATGATATAATCTTAACCATGGTAATAACCTCCTATTATTGTGGTGTGGTAACTTCATTATAGAACGGTTATTACCTTTTTTGTATAGAAAAAATGGTTAAGTTTATAGATTAATTTCAGGGGAAATTAAACAAAATATATAAAAAACCAAGGTAGAATGGGGTTTTATGGTTAAAAATTATAAAAAATAATTAACTGTTTTTGACACTACCA
>JACJKV010000063.1 GCA_016901755.1 Thomasclavelia spiroformis
TCACAGTAATTTTTAAACAATTCTAATTAATGTGATATTGTGAACTTAATTCAATCAGCTTTAACCATCTATCTGGCATAAGCATTGAATTATCAAAAAGATCATCATCTACAGGTGTTTTAAAGTCTAATGATGAATGTTGTCTCAAAAAATTAAAGAAGCATACAAACAGAACCATATAGCTATTAGCACATTCAAGCTTATCATAACCATTCGTACCATAGTAGTTTCGTTTATATGTTCTATTAAGACGTTCTTCGATCTGTTTGAAAGGACGATATTTCTTGGACTCTTCATCTTTGTTTTTAACACCAATTACTTGATGCAGATCAAATTTGATGTCGTTTAATTCAAAGAAAACCTGAGCTGCATTGTAAATAGGATTACCATCGGTGATCAAGGTCAGATCATCAGGGATCTCGCTATATTTGTTGAGACAATCACATATTGATTTACATGCACATTCAGTATCTCTGATCGAATATATCGTATAGGAAGTAATGATCTTGCTTACTGGATCAGACCAAAAGAATACATAATGATTCTTTCCTCTGATCTTGATATATGTTTCTTCGCCAGAAAGAGTACTACCGATTTTATAAGGATATTTATCGACCAGTGATTTTATGGCAGCTGAAACAGAGCTGGCATAATTGATGATGGTCTGATGAGAAATGTTCAAACCATGGACCTGTTTAAGGATCAAAGCAGTTTTTCTGGAAGATAATCCATAGTTGACATAACAGGTCAAAGCAAGACCCAGAACCCTCTGATCGAAGTGGATACGAGACAAGTTGACAGGACCGGAGATGACCTCATCGACCTTACGTAAAGTTTCCAGATCGAACTTGAATTCTCGATAATGGTAGTGAAGAAGATACTGACCACTAGAAGTTTTCAGATGTTCAGCATTACCTTCCTGTGAAAGTTTCTTGTTTGCTTTGTAATGAGGACATTTTTTATTGACGCATGCAAAAACAAAATATCCTTTTCTATCATGCTTCAAATCGAGTTTGGTATTACAGTAAGGACAATACAGACCGGTTTGACCGGATAAAGAAGTCTTAACAGTAAAAGTATGCTTACAGGCCTTGCATTGAAATTGACCTTTACCATTGTTGTTATCATAGATATACTCTTTTGGAGCGCCACAAAAAGGGCAAACACCCATAAAACCAAAAGAATCAGGATTTCTGCGTTTGACAGGTTTTAAAGGTTTGCCGTTGATAGAAGAATCGTTCAGAATAGACTGGAAATCAAGCTGAACAGGTAAATTCTTTTTAAACAGCGGAGGCTTATCAATAGTGAAATCAGCATAAGGGATAGTATTATCCTTAGGTTTATGATTTTTAAGTTTGCATATTTCTTTTTTTAGAAGATTATTGATATTATTCTTAAAATAATCATTCAGCCAATCGATATGTTTAAAAGCCTGTTGAAGATTAAAGATAAAGTCTTCATCGTTCAATTCATAAGAGATATCAGAAGGGACCTTCTTAAGGA
>JACJKV010000064.1 GCA_016901755.1 Thomasclavelia spiroformis
TTAATTTCCCCTGGAAATTAATCTATAAACTTAACCATTTTATATACAAAAAAGGTAATAACCACTCTATAATGAAGTTACCACACCACAATAATAGGAGGTTATTACCATGGTTAAGATTATATCATCAATTATTTATTTATTAAACATTATTCGTAAATTTTTATATAAATTTGAATGCTTCCTTTTGAAGTTCCTTCCTAACGATTCTAATCCTTCTATCTCTAGCGATGCTTACAGAAGATTCAATGTTCATCCTTTACCTGTTGTTGAACCTGAACATCTCCCTGTCTCTTTCAATCAGGCTAAAGCTATTTATGAATCAAAGCATAACAAGCCTCTTAAGCCTGTCTTCAGACACAAGGACAAGGTCTATCCTCCTGATGGTACCATCTGCCCTCATTGCGGTGCTAATCATCAGTATCTTTCCTACAATAACGGCAATAAACGAACTCAGATCAGATGCAAGGTCTGTGAAAATACTTTTTCTACTCAAAAAAGCTATTCTCAGCAGGTTGTTCGTAAATGCCCTTATTGTGGCCATAAGCTATCTCTTATCAAATCCAGAAATCATTTTGATGTCTATAAGTGCATGAACCCAAAATGTTCTCACTATAAAGCTGAATTGAAAAAGCTTTCTAAAGAAGATAAAGCAAAATATAAGAAAAATCCTTCTGCTTTTTCTCTCCACTATATCACTCGTGTCTTCAATGCTTCCTTAGACAGGCTTGAAAGCATTCAGCTTAAAATAGCACCTTCTAAGGTCGATCTTTCTCGTATTCATAATTCCAGGTATGTTTTAGGCCTTATTTTGACTTATTACGTGAATTATGGACTTTCATTGCGTAAGACTGCATTGATTCTTTTTGAAATTCATGACATAAAGCTCTCTCACCAGACAATTGCCAACTATGCCCAGGCTGCAAGCCATCTCCTTTTTCCTTGGCTGGACAACTTCAAGCATGATCTCAACTCCTATCAATGCGGTGATGAGACATATGTCAAGGTTCTAGGCAAAAAAGCCTATGTCTTTTTCATGTGCGATGTAAAGAAGAAAATCATCACATCCTATAGAATATACATGAAACGCGATACCTTCAGTGCCATTGATGCTTTTTACTCAGTCCTTAGAAAATTCAAAGAAATTCCTGAAAATCTAGAATTCGTCGTTGATGGCAATCCCATATACAAGGCAGCCCAACAGTATTTTCAGCTTAAACGCATATTTTTCAAGGTGACACAGGTTATCGGACTTACGAATGATGATCCTGTATCAAAGGAACACCGTCCTGCCAAGCAGATCATTGAGCGACTGAACAGAACATTCAAGTATTCATATGCCATCAAGAATGGATTCAACTCACTTGAAAGTGCCAATGACTTCATGTGTCTGTTTACGACATACTTTAATTTTTTAAGAAATCATACAGCACTTGGCTATAAGCCACCAGTTGATCTGGATTGTCTTAAAAAGACACATAATATGCCAAGCAAATGGAA
>JACJKV010000065.1 GCA_016901755.1 Thomasclavelia spiroformis
TGTACCCATACCGAACACAGAAGTTAAGCATCATAGCGGCGACGATAGTACACTGTGCGAAAATAGCACGCTGCCAGTTCCTTTTTTTTTGCCCTTTTGGGGCTTTTTTTTGTCCTTTTCCTTTATCATCAGTCCACTATGTATGCTTGTTATGACGTCACTAAATGATTTAGAGAATAGGCTAATAGTTTAGATTACATCTGTTGAAAGTTAAGGAGAAGCCAAAATATTATATAAAAAATGAACAATCAAAAAATGGTTGTTCTTTTCTTTTGTTCTAATATTTTTTTGATTTTGAAGCTGCTAAGACTGCTTTTTTTCTTTTGTCCAAGATCGGTACATTTCAGGTCTATTCAAAATTTTCAGCCTCTGGAATTATAAAATCTTTGAATGTTCTTTTACATCCTTCCATCGGACTATTTGCTAATCTCCTTTTTTGGGTTATTCGGATAAATGAATTAATGATCATCTTTTTTAACGGAATAGATAGAATATAGGCACTGGTATTTTCTTCCCGTCTTTTGGAAAGGATATTGATGACTTCGGAAGTTCTGATATTCATCATGATGAGTGCATAACGATATCTGTAGTCGATTTACAGAAACTCTTTATCAACAGAAATAATTTCCGGCAAAGGAAGAGGTCTGATATCCAGATACTGAAGATACATATAGTGGACAGCAGTATCAGAAATACTGTATCTTCTGGCTACGTTTGCAGCTGTTACATGTATGTTTTTCATCTTACTTAGAATCTGATAAAGATGGATATTAGAAGACTGTCTGTGTTTGCTGATGAAGTTAAACTGATCGTTGAAGTAAAAACTGCATTGAGAATTTGTACATCTTCATTTTCTCTGTGACAAGATATGTTTAGCTGAACGTCATCCTGCAGGAGGTATTCCGTCTTAGGAGATTTTTCCAGATGAATTTTTTTGGAATTGCCATTACTCATAATCTGAGTGATGATTTTTTAGCTTCAATGTTTAAAAAATTCATGATATCACTATTCATATAGTCCCTCACTTTCATCGTATCTGGACAATACTTTTGATAAAAGAACTATAGACAACACAACGGCCCATTCATTGAGCTGTTGTTTTTCGCTGTATTTTATTTGGATATCTATTGCCTAAAGTTCTGATTGCAAAATTATTTGGTTATTCTAGCTGCGACGAAGAAGGCACACAGAGGAGCCGTGGGGCACGAAAAGGGAGAAATGGTTCATCTAAGACCCGAAAAGAAAAAAAAGAAAAAAAGATGCAGAAAAAGCTTTACAAGCTTGGGATAAGGTGGTAATATAAATGAGCACTCGGCAAGAGGGTGCGAGGACATTGAAAACTGAACAGAAAAGAATGAACACAACGTCAATGAAAGAATAAAAGAAGAGCTA
>JACJKV010000066.1 GCA_016901755.1 Thomasclavelia spiroformis
CATACCACAGTATTCTGGTTTTAAATATATATCTTCTATCCAGATACATGGTTTTCCATATTCTGTAGAAAAACTTTTTGCCAGCATAGCATAGCCCAATATTTTCTCATGTTCAACAAAAACATATCCTTCCAGATATGAATTATTTCCATACAGATTTTTGGTGAGTTTATCAATCTCCACACCCTCACGTATTCTTTTTATCTTATTCCCCAGACCCATATCATGAGAAAATTTGTTTTACATCATCTCATAAGTCACTGTCATTTTTCCTCCTCTTCATCAAATTGTTTTTGGCGGAACTCTAACGATCAACAATGCTTTTTATACCCAATCTAATATGAATGATATCTGAACAAATAAAAAACATCATATAGAAAAATATGATGTCATCTTAATAAAACAGCTGTTGAACATAATTCTGTCTTTGATGAAGTATTCTAACAATGCAAATGTCTTCTTTTTTTACAGTATAAAATATAATATAATTTTTGTGATACAAAACTCGAAATCCACTGTTCATATCATTTTGCAAATACCAAGCAGGTCCAAGTTGTGGATATTCTTTTAATTCACTGATTTTTTTCATTATCCCACTGATTGTATTTTTAGCAGCAAGAAAATTTTTCAAATTATCATGAATATAATCATATATCTCATCTAAATCCTTTTTAGACTCAGGAGAATATACTATCTTATTCATTTTTATATTTCTCCTTAAAATGATTTAAGATATCACTCTCATCAATCCATCCTTCTTCATTAGCGGACATTAATCCCTCATTTAACATTTTCATCACTTCCAATTCTGCAACCATCTTATCATACTTTTTAGCTTTTTCCTGCATTTCTTCCTGTTCATTTATATCCATAATTGTATAACAACCATGTCCATTTTTTGTTAAGTAAACAGGCGATCCTACACGAACATCTTCCAAAACAGAATTATAGTTTCTTAAATCAGAAATAGGTTTAATGATAGGCATAGTATCTTCCTCCTTCTTTAGAATCATTATATCATGATTTTAAGTAAGATTCAACGTAATATATATCTTAAAATTTTACAGTTAATTATTTTGCTATTCTTCAATTATATTCTTCTATACTTCTCTCAATAACATTTTTTGATAATACTTCTGTTTCTTAATTTTCTCATTATATCTGCAATTTTCCAGACTGTCATTATTCACCGCTACAGCTCTAATCAACCTTTAGAGTATCTGCGGGTTTTCGTATACAAAAAAAGAAACAGCAAACACTATTTCTTTAATCAGTAATTATTTTATTCCTTTTTCATTTCTAAATAGGGCAAAACGGTAAAACCAGCTTTCTGATAAACATGAACGG
>JACJKV010000067.1 GCA_016901755.1 Thomasclavelia spiroformis
CGCGAATTGCAAGCAGAAACTGGAAATAACATACATAAGTACTAGCTTTTGTAGAGTATCGTATTTTCAGTTACACCAATTTTTGACAATTCTTCTAAAAATAGTTTTTCAGCAGGAAGATAGCCAAGTATCTTCCTTTTTTTGTTGTTGATTTTGTTGTTGATGTCTACGGTTTTTTCTTTACTGATTGAATTGATATCAGTTCCCTTTTTGATGAAATATCTGATAAGCCCATTGCAGTTTTCATTGGATGCTCTGTCACAGGAATGATAGGGTCTTCCAAAATAGATCTTTGTCCGTATCTTCTGGCTCCCAGGTTTTTTCTCCATGTCTTTCCATCTGGCAAATTCACTGCCGTTGTCAAAGGTAATCGATTTGAATATGCTGCTGAAACTGTCACCGTAGAATCTGTTGAGCCTGTTTATCTGCATGTATACTTTTCTTGATGATTTGGATGTAATCGGTATCATGTAGTAGAATCTTGTCTTTCTCTCTATAAGTGTCAGATACGCGCCATTTTGCCCATCTCTGGGACCTGTTACAAGATCACCTTCCCAGTGTCCGAATTCCTCTCTGCTGTTCACGGATTCAGGACGTTCTTCGATGGAGGTACCTTTCTGATGTTTAGGAATATAGGTTTTCCAGCTTTTTCGCGGTTTTCTGCGCACCATTCTGGGAAGGTCGACAGGTTTTATACTGACCCTGCCGGCATGGATATAGTTATAGAACGTTCTTGCAGAAACTGTTTCCATCCCGCTGATTCTTTCTTTTTCATGCAGCCTGAGATGACTGACTGTCTCATCAACAGAAGAAAGTCTGTTGCCTTTCATCTCTTCTTCAACAAGTGAAATAAAGTCATGAGCTTTGACAAGCTTGGAATTGTTGGGAATTCTGTGATTTCTGGAGCGCTTGTTAAAGGCCGCTGCACCAGAAAGCTCGGTATGCTCACGAAGCTGGGTATCTCTGACGGTAATGGTAGCATCCTTGATGATGGAATATATGTTAGAAACTGAAGTACCAACAGTAGAGGCAAGATCGGCAATAAATGCAGTTTTTCCGATATTGCGTCGGGAACCGGAATGCTTGGCATTGAAGACAGTGATCTGGCTGACAATAAATTCATAATGCTGAAAAGAAAGATGTTTATTCTTCTGTTTTTGTGATATAGTAATAGTGTTCATAGAGGTCTCCTTTATTTGGGTTTGGTTGAAACAAATAATACGACATCTATGAACTTTTTTCATGCAGAAAAACAGAAACAGATGAAAAAAGGGCGAAAAACGGTAAAAATATCCGCTCATTACAGTCTGTTCTTAATTCCAGTTTCATTTTACAATTCAAG
>JACJKV010000068.1 GCA_016901755.1 Thomasclavelia spiroformis
AGGCAATTCTACTCAAAATAGAATATCCTGAATTATTATAAGTTGCCGCTGTCGCTTCAAGCACAAATAAGTAGGACATGAGCTTCGCACTTATAATTGTACAATCAACATAAGTGATTATCTTTGACAGCAGTCAATGCCACCTCTCTTCTTTCAATGAAAGGAGAGTTTTTTTATGAAAATCATTCGATTTAACTGTTGTGGCATGGATGTACACAAGAACAGCGTTGTTGCCACGATTGGTATCACTGATAAGGATACCCAAATAACCCAGTACATCCAGGAAACGTTTTCTACTTTAAATACTGATTTGCTTCGTCTCAAACAATGGCTCATTGATCATGACTGTTTTGATGTCTGCATGGAATCAACCGGTAAATACTGGATCCCTGTCTTTAATATCCTGGAGGATACAGTTAAAGTTCACTTGACTTACCCAAAATATGTCAAAGCAATCAAGGGAAAGAAAACCGACAAGAAAG
Organism: Thomasclavelia spiroformis; assembly: GCA_016901755.1. GTDB lineage: Bacteria > Bacillota_I > Bacilli_A > Erysipelotrichales > Coprobacillaceae > Faecalibacillus > Faecalibacillus spiroformis_A. The sequence goes on from JACJKV010000068.1 coordinate 483, forward strand.
ATTCAAAATGGATCTGTGATCTTTTCAAACATGATCTTGTCAGGTTTTCTTTTATCCCTCCAAAAGAAATACGAGCCCTTCGTGAAATAGCACGCTATCGTTATAAACTCGTCGGTATGCGCTCATCTGAGCGTAATCGCTATCAGAACTGCATGACAGTTTCTAATATTGGTATTGGTTCTGTTTTTTCTGATCCATTTGGAAAGTCGGCTCAAGCCGTTATGAAAGAAGTTCTTGAATCTGAAATCATTGAAGATGACAAGATACTCAAATGTATCCATGGATCATGTAAAAACAAAGATAAGATTCTTGATGCCATCAAACACTGTCATATCGAATCGGATCAGCGATTTAAAATGAATGAATCCATGAGTCACCTGGAAGAACTTCAAATTCATATCAACAACTGTGAAATTGAAATGATAAAACGTGCGTCCAGGATGTTTGATTCATTCATGCATATTACTCAAATACCCGGTATTAATACACTGTCAGCGATTCTGATCATTTCAGAAACTGGTATTGATATGAGACAGTTTGAATCCGATAAACAGCTTGTCAGCTGGACAGGATTAGCTCCTGCCAATAACGAAAGCGCCAATAAAAAGAAATCAGTTCGTATTTCCAAGGCTGGCCAATATTTAAAGCCATTGCTTGTCCAATGTGCATTGGGTGCCATCAAGGATAAAGAAA
>JACJKV010000069.1 GCA_016901755.1 Thomasclavelia spiroformis
TTTTTTGATTGACCATCACACACAGGAAGAAAAATATGATTTAGAAATATCCAATAAATAAGATAACTTTGCCATATCGATTGGAAACGAATGTGATAGATATTTAGATACCTTCTCCATGATATGCTCCCCTGTATACCGATGATTAAACCGCCATTCTTGCTCATGCAAAAACAATGGTAATGATTGCTTGGTTACTCCATGATAGATTCCTGTAATATTGTTTTTGATATTCCCTACGATCGTATTCAGCCATTTTAATCGGTGGGCTTTCTTGTTATAGTCGATTTTTTCTGATTTTAGTTGGATTTCGTTTTCTAAGGATGCGAAAGTTGTTTTTCCATCTGTATTCAAGGTTCTGTCTTTTGATAATTTTGCTTTCATTGTGATGAACTTCTTCATGAAATATTGATTATCTTTTGGTATCACTGCTAACTTGATATACTTTGGATATTCATTTTCTTTATCTGTAGATAGGATCATTAACATCGGCTGCTGCTCTGTTGCCATGCCTGGGACACCCTGATGTCTTTGCTCCCAAATAAACAGTATCTGCTTCATAAAATAAGCTGTCTAATATCTTTTCACTATTGGATAAAGTCATTAAGATACGACATTTTCTGCATAGTTTTAAAGCTGTTTTATAGTTCACGTCTAACTGTGAAGCCATTTCTGTAGCAGAGCATCCTTTATTAGCAGAAAAGAATAGATAGAGAGCCAGGATCAATTTAAAAAGAGGCAGTTTGTTATCCTGAAAGATGGTCCCGGCAAATAAATAATGCTGATGGTGACAATGCGGACATTCAAAAACATTTCTATCCTTGATAAAGTAGTAATGGGTGCAGCCACATTTTTCACAAAAGAAGCCAGTAGGCCACTTTACATGGAAGAAAAAATCAATACAAGCCTGATTGTCGTGGCTATATTTATCAATGATTTCTAATAAACTATCTTTCTTAGGTTTGCGTTTATAACTTGACATGGATCATCACTCCTTATAAATAGGATACCATTTATAAGTGTGATAATGATTTGAAAAATCGTGTTTACAATACGTTATATTGGACTCTAAATCAATATTTGTATTTTTTACAAAGAAATAATGCCCCCCTGTATTACGTGGTCAATCAAA
>JACJKV010000070.1 GCA_016901755.1 Thomasclavelia spiroformis
TTGAATTTATCGGCAATGATTATCATAAGTTCATTGAAATATTCAATGAACAGTTAAAATCTCTATATCATACCAGTACAGATAAAACATATTTCGATTGTACAAACTTTTACTTTGAAATTGACAGAGAAGATGATTTCAGACGTAAAGGTCCCAGCAAGGAAAACAGAAAAGATCCTATTGTAGAAATGGGCTTATTGCTTGATGCCAATCAGATCCCTGTTGGCATGAAGCTTTATCCAGGTAACGAAAGTGAAAAGCCAGTATTGCGTAGTGTCATCAGTGACCTGAAGAAGAAAAGCCATATAGATGGCAGAACCATCCATGTGGCTGATAAAGGGCTAAACTGTGCTCAGAACATAGCTTTTTCTAAGGAAAATGGTGATGGATATCTCTTTTCCAAGTCAATAAAAGGATTACCTGAAAAAGAAAAGACATGGGTTTTACTTGATAATGGTGACTGGCAGGAAGTCAGAAGTCATAATGGCACATTACTATACAGATATAAATCATGTACTGACAAGTTTCCTTATACGATTGAAGCAGACGGCAAAAAGAAAACAGTCTATCTGACTGAAAAAAGGCTCTTAACATATAATCCAAAACTGGCTTCCAAGAAAAGATATGAGATCAACAGACAGATCGAAAAGGCAAAAGCTCTATGTTATTCTCAGGCAAAACGTGCAGAATATGGTGATCTGGGAAAATATGTACAATTCGTAGATGATGAAGGAGAAAAAGCAAAGGCTACGATCAATCATTCCATGATAGAAAAAGAACTTCGATTTGCCGGATACAATCTGCTGGTTACATCAGAAACAAAAATGGATGATCAGGATATTTATGATACTTATCATAATCTGTGGAGGATAGAAGAGTCTTTCAGAATAATGAAGAGTGACCTGGATGCAAGACCAGTATTTTTACAAAAAGAAAATACTATCAAAGGACACTTCTT
>JACJKV010000008.1 GCA_016901755.1 Thomasclavelia spiroformis
TGATGGTTTCCATAATCTAATTATACCAAAAAAGACAATGCCTATCAGTATAATACTGACAACATTGTCTTTTTTTAGGCCTGTATTAATATTTTATTTCGTTACAGCCTCTTTATCCATTAAGTTTATTATTTTCCAAAATATCTATCTAAAAGACCTTTTAAAGCTTTACCATGACGAGCTTCATCTCTAGCCATTTCATGTACTGTATCATGAATTGCATCTAAGTTGTTTTTCTTTGCACAAGTTGCAAGTTCAACTTTACCAGCAGTAGCTCCAAATTCACAGTCTACACGCCAAGCTAAGTTATCTTTAGTAGTAGCTTTCATATTAGGTTCTAAATCTTCTCCTAATAATTCAGCAAATTTAGAAGCATGTTCTGCTTCTTCCCAAGCAGCTTTTTCCCAGTATAATCCAATTTCTGGATAACCTTCTCTATGTGCAATTCTTGCCATGCATAAATACATACCAACTTCTGAACATTCACCTTCAAAGTTAGCTTTTAACTGATCAAAGATATATTTTTTATCTTCTTCTGAAATATCAGGATTGTTTTTAACTGTTTTAGCGTAAATTCCATATTCATGTTCTGCAGCAAGAGTTAATTCTCCTTCAACTTTTTTGAATTTATCAGCACCAACATGACATACTGGACATTCTGCAGGAGCAGCATCTCCTTCATAAACATAACCACATACTGTACATACAAATTTTGCCATTTTTCTAATCTCCTTTTCCTCTTTATCATTCCTTAATAAGAATGATTACTACTTAATTATAACATGTTATCCTATAATGTCAATTCATATCACTTGTTTTCATCAAAAAAATATCACCATCATTATCTACGGTTATATAATCTTCACTGATTTCATTAGAAACACATAAAGGATCATCATTTTTTAAGCGATATTGATGCAATGGATATTTAGCACCCTTAATTGTCAGCAGACTTTCATCGCTGGCAAAGAAGGAAATATACTGATATCCCCCACTGTCAATTTGATGATGTCCTGGTTTTAAAAGCGAAATTTCATTTTGACGATCAATAATTCTGATTTTGACATCTCGGTATTTACGCAGCAGACACATCACCGCCATAAAGTGATCTAAACGTCCACCAGTAACTCCATATAATTCAATTTCATCATATCCCATATCTATCGCATAATCGATAGCTGCATGTGTATCAGTTACATCTTTTCTGGTTGGTAAAATCTTTAACTGCAGGTTCTGCAAGGAAGCTCTATCGTGTAAAGAATCGAAATCTCCGATTGTAAAAATCGGTGTGATATGCTGTTTAAGCAGTTCTTCAACACCATGATCAACACCGATATAATCAATATTATGCGGCAACTGATAATTTTCCAGATGAGTTGCACAAATACCTATTTTCATCTTAATGAATCTATTCTTTCCTGATAGTTATCACTATTAAACACATAGCTTCCCGCAACCAGCACATCAGCCCCTGCCTCTTTACATTGACGCGCAGTTTCTTCATTGATACCACCATCAACTTCAATCAGATAATGATAAGCATGCTTCGTTCTGATCATTTTTAAATCGGCAATTTTCTGCAGTGATGATGAGATAAATGACTGTCCACCAAAACCAGGTTCTACCGACATGACCAGAACAACATCCAGCATTTCCAGATACTCTGCAATGCTGTCAATATCACTTTGAGGTTTGATACTGATTCCAACCTGTACATGACGTTCTTTAATATGTGTAATCAGCTGACGTGTTTTTAAGGCATCGTCCATTGCTTCAATATGGAAAACGATGAGTGATGCTCCACTGTCAATAAAGTGATCGACATACTGCATTGGATCACTGATCATCAGATGAACATCCAAAAACATGTGAGTTACATTTTTTACATTTTTCAGAATTCCATAACCAAATGAAATATTGGGAACAAAATGTCCGTCCATGACATCATAATGGATCCAATCGGCCTTTGCCTTTTCAATGGCCTGTATTTCTTCTTTCAGGCATGCAAAATCAGCCGAAAGCAATGAAGGTGCTATCTTAATCATAATAATGTTCCTTTCTTTTTTTGATTTCACTTAACATCGTTAAATAATGTTCATAACGTTCTCTAGAAATAAGCTGGTCTTCCACTGCCTGTTTAACGGCACACTGCGGTTCACTGTCATGCAGACAGCCTTTGAATTTACAGTCATAAGAAAACTCAGCAAAATCATGAAACGCTACCGCAGCTTCGACCGGTTCCATTTCCAGATCTAAAGATGAAAATCCCGGCGTATCAGCTACGTAACCATCATACATTGAAATCAGTTCAACATGCCTGGTCGTATGTTTACCACGACCTAATGCCTGAGAAATTTCATTAGTTTCTAAATGCAGATCAATGTTTAAAGCATTAAGCAGACTGGATTTGCCTACACCACTTTGTCCGGTTATGACTGTGACTTTATCTTTAAACAATTGTTTGATTTCATCAATTCCCTGATTATATTTGGCACTGGTTTCAATCACAGTATAGCCTGCTTTTCTATAATCAGCAATATACTCCCTGATACGATCATCACTTTCAATATCCATTTTTGAAATAACAATAATTGGAATAATATCATGATGTTCAATTAAAAGCAGAAATTTATCCAGCAAAACGCTAGAAAAATCAGGTTCACTTCTGGAAAAAACCAGTAATGCCTGATCAACATTAGCAATAGGGGGACGTTTCAGTACATTTTTCCGATCCAGAATTTTCATCAGGTAACCATCATCATGGTTACCTTTTTGAAATTCTACAAAATCCCCCACAACTGGTTTTATATCCTGTTTTCGAAATTTACCTCGAGCTCGACACTGATAGATATCTTGACCATCATCAATATAGTAAAATCCTGCCAGAGCCTTGATTATACGGCCTTTTTCATAATTATTCGTCATAATAATATATCGTTATTGTCGCTCCTTTTTTCACTGATGATCCACCTTCTGGTGTCTGTTTATAAACAATACCCTGTTCGCCTTCTTTTTTCTCTCCAGCTTCAGGATTAACAATAAATCCTGCACTTTCCAGATAAGCCTGAGCATCTTCTACCTTTTTACCAATAACATTTGGTACCTCAACATCATTGCCAATTGAAACCGTTAAAGTAATATGACGGTCACTTTCATCAGGATCTACTTTATAGCCACTAGCCAGACTTTGTTCAATAACAGTACCACTTTGTTTATCACTGCTTTGTTCTGATTTTGAAACAGTAAAGCCAATAGCTTCCAGTTTAGCTTTTGCTTCATCATAAGTCATACCTACGTAGTTACCTAAAACCGTATAACTTCCTTTAGATACCGTTAAAGTAATAGTACGGTCTTCTTCCGTTGGATCTTGCTTATATCCTTTTTTCAGACTCTGATCGATGACCGTGCCCGCTTTTTCCGAAGAAATTTCCTTCTTGATATTGACCTTGAAGCCCATTTCATCACTTTCCAGCAATTCCGTAGCTTCATCTTCACTCATACCGACATAATCTTCTAACACTATATATTTTCCTTTAGAAACAGTTATTTTAACGACATCGCCTTCTTTGATCGAAGTACCGCTTTTAGGATCAGTTTCAATGATCTTGCCTTCTTCATATTTATCTGAAAGTTCGGTATAAACAGTTTTATCAATCGTTACTCCATAATCTGATAACAGTTTTTCTGCTTTTTCCTGGGTCATTCCTACCAGATTTGGCATCACACTGGCTTGCGTATTGCCTCCAAAAAGCATAAAATAAATCGCTATCGCAACAACAAGAATGAACGCTCCTGCTGCCGCCAGCCATACTTTAGGATTCACTTTTTTCAGCTTAGCTATCCAATCCGTTTTTGCTTTCTTTGTCTGTTTTTGTGGTTTTTCTTCTATCGTTTCCTCTGCTGGTTTTTCAGGTTCATCATTATCAAATATCTGATGTGGACTGACAACAATCGTTGGATCAGGTGCTTCATGAACAAAAACCAGTTTCTCTTCATCTACTCGCGACAGACAGGTTTTTAAGTCATCCAGCATATCTACCGCATTGCTGTAACGGTCATTAAGATTTTTAGCGGTAGCTTTAATAATGATATTTTCAACAGATTGTGGGATCGTTGGATTAAATTCCAGCAATGAAGGCAAATCTTCCTGCATATGTTTCAAAGCAATATTAACAGGAGATTCACCATTAAATGGAACCTGCCCTCTTAACAGTTCATAAAAAACGATTCCCAAAGCATATATGTCACTTTGAACCGTTGCCTTTTCTCCTCTGGCCAGTTCAGGAGCCAGATAATGCAGTGATCCCATGATCACATCGGTCTGCGTAAAATGACTGACCGAAGAAATTGATGCGATACCAAAATCAGCAATCTTAGCAACCCCTGAATCCGTAACCAGAATATTCTGCGGTTTTAAATCACGATGAATGATTCCCATCTGATGGGCACGTGCTGTTCCCGATAATACCTGTTTCATGATATCAATGGCTTCCATGACATGCAAAGCACCACGTTTTAAAACCAATTCTTTTAAAGTCGTTCCTGGCACATATTCCATGACAATATAATACTGATTATTATCTTCACCAACATCATATATTTCAACAATATTTTTATGCGACAGTGCCGCCGCCGCACTGGCTTCTCTTTGGAATCTGGCAATATAAATTGGATCTTTAGCAAGCGATGTTCGTAAGATCTTAATAGCAATAGTACGATTCAAGATCGTATCTTTCGCCAGATAAACATCCGCCATACCTCCCTGTCCAAGCAAGTCAATAAGTTCATAACGTTCAGCAATTATCTTATTCATGCTACATGCCTCCTTCTATCAATACAACAGCAATATTATCACTGCCACCATGTTCATTAGCCTGGTCGATCAGTTGATGGACTTTATTTTTTACCTGATCTTCCTTATTTAAAATACTCAGTATTTCTTCATCAGAAAGATTATTATAGAGTCCATCACTGCAAATCAGAATATTTCTGCCATTCAGCTCTGCCTTATTCATATCTGGAACAATATTCATTTCAGCACCAATAGCCTGCATCAGAATATTTTTCTGACGATGATTTTTCCCCTGTTCTTTAGAGATTGCTCCTCTTTCAATCAGCTCGTTGACCAGTGTATGATCTTTCGTGATCTGCTGTAAGCCATTTGCATCATATAAATAAATGCGGCTGTCTCCTACATGACAGGTATATACCAGATCATCCATGACAACTGCAATAGCAACGGTCGTTCCCATTCCTTTAGTATCTTCATCCATATTCGCCATTCTTTTGACGATCTGATGCGCTTCTAAAATAGTATCAGTCAGCCAGTTTTGAACCTCTTCTTCATCAATAAAAGGGGGAATACCTCTAAAACAGGTCAGAATATGATCTTCAACCACATGTGAAGCAATCTCTCCAGCTTTATGACCGCCCATACCATCACAGACCAGACCTAAGATCTGATCTTTACCATTAATGGCAGCCACTGCCTGATCCTGATTCTTATTTCTAACCTTTCCAATATCTGTTAATGCAAAGTACTCCATTATATCACCCCGCTACGTTTCGCTCTTAACTGTCCACAGGCTCCATCGATATCACGACCATGTTCTTTCCTTAAAGTACAGTTGACCTTAAGCCTTAACAGTTCATCTTTAAATTCCTGAACATGCTCACTGGCACGATAGCCGTGTTCATCTACACTATTATAAGGAATGAGATTAATATAGACATTAAGACCTTTAACATAATGTGCCAGCTGACGGGCACAGGCTAACGAATCATTGATACCATCTAACAGAATATATTCAAATGTTACACGGCGATTCGTTGTTTCAATATATTTTCTGATACTTTCTCTTAATTTGTCCATATTATAAACTTTATTAATTGGCATCAGCTGATTTCTAATATCATCATTAGGTGCATGCAAAGAAATCGCCAAATTGGTTTGCAATCCTTCATGACTGTACTGTTCGATTTTAGGCACCAGTCCACATGTTGAAATTGTAATATGACGTGCGCCAATAGCCAAGCCATGGGGATGATTGATGATCCTTACAAATTTCATCACTTCATCATAATTATCAAAAGGTTCTCCAGTTCCCATCACAACAACATGGGAAACACGGATCTGTAAATCACGCATAACGCTCATGACCTGATTGACCATTTCTCCAGCTGTCAGGTTTCTTTGTTTTCTTAACAGACCGCTGGCACAGAATGAACACTGCATATTGCAGCCTACCTGACTGGTTACACATAATGATTTTCCATAATCATGGATCATTAATACTGATTCGATCAGATGTCCATCTTCCAGTTCAAACAGATATTTAGTTGTCCCATCACTAGATACCTGTTTTTCTCTGATTTTCAAAACATCGATGTTCATTTCCAAAGCCAGCTGTTCTCTAAGTTCTTTAGATACATTGGACATTTCCTGAAAATCAAAGGCATTTTTCGTATAAAGCCATTGAAAGACCTGTTTGGCACGAAATGGTTTTTGGGAAATACTTTCAAAATACTGTGTTAAATCTTCTAATGAGTAATTATATATATGTTTCATAATCTTATCCTTTTTTCATTTTACATATAAAGAAACCATCACTATGATATTCAAAATTAAGAATTGTTTTTTCATAAAGAACTTTCATATCCGGATGTTTTCGTATAAAACGATCTATCATATATTCATTTTCTTTTTTATTAATCGTACAAGTACTATACACCATTGTACCATTAATCTTCAATAAATCATACGCATTTTCCAACAATTTTGCCTGTAAAGGAATCAGTTCATCCATCACTGCAGAATCATGAAATTTAATTTCTGGCTTTCTTTTCAAAACGCCAAAACCAGAGCAGGGAGCATCCAGTAAAATACGGTCAAAGGTTTCTTTGGCGTAAATTTCGCTCAGTTTTGTCGCATCAAAGGTATGAACCTGAACATTGGTAATGCCTAATCTTTGACAGTTATCTTCAATCAGTCTGGCTTTATGTTCATACAGATCATACACTTCGATTTGTCCACTATTGGCCATGAGCTGGGCCAGATGTGTTGTTTTACTGCCAGGAGCTCCACACATATCCAAAACATATTCACCCGGTAGAGGCGCTAAAGTCAAAGCCACAAGCTGACTTGATTCATCCTGTACCGTAAGGAGACCCTGCTGATAGGCTTTCGTTTCAGCAATATTGCCATGACGGTATAAAACCGCATCTTTTGACAGTTTTCCTGGCAGAAAGTTGCTGTCTTGAAGAATATTTTCAACAGTTGTTTTTAAAGTGTTGACCCTGGCAGTGCGAAGTGGGACCTGATTATCTTCCAGACATATTTTCTTTGCCGTATCAAAGTCATACTGACTGCTCAACATTTTCACCATCCACAAAGGGTGTGAAGTTTCGATTGACAGTTTCCTGAAATCATCCAGTTCTTCTGTCGAACGTAACGGATTTCTGATAAACTGCCGCAAAATCGCATTGACAAACTGTCCGGCATGATAATTATCCTGCTTGGCCAGTTTGACGGCTTCGTTGATAATCGCATAATCGGGAATCTTATTTAAATAAATCAGCTGATACAGTGACATATACAATAATGTCCTGATTTTACGTTTAACTTTTTTATGGGCGATATAAGGTTCAAGCTGATATTGAATATATAAAAGATTCTGAATCGTCCCATAAACGATCTTGGTACACAGATCTTTATCCTGTCGACTCAACTGACTGTTTTTCAGAATTTCATTGAGGGCCAGATTAAGATAGCTTTGATCTGTAAAATATTGATTAAGTATCTGAAATGCATGTTTTCTTGCCATAATTATAATGTTGTGTATGGATTAAAATCACATACAACTTTTACCTTTCTTTTTTTATAAAAATCATTCATCGTCTGTAAGACCGGATACAGATTGCTGACTTGTGTCATTTTCAACATGATCCTTTGACGATAAGTATCATTGAGCTTATATATCATACAGTGGGCTGGTCCTAAGATGACCGTATTTTGCAGCTGATGATGAAGATAGGTTTTAATATCACTGGCACTTTGATTAACTTCCGCTTCATTTTTTCCCTGAATCAGAATACTGATCAGATGACAGTATGGTGGATATTTAGCCAGTTTTCTTATTTTCATTTCTTCTGCATAAAATCGTCGATAATCATGATTTTTTACACACTGCATCACAAAATGATCAGGATTATAGGTCTGAATCATGACCGTGCCCTGTTTCTGTCCGCGTCCACTGCGTCCAGATACCTGTTCCAGCAGCTGAAAGGTTCGTTCATTAGCTCTAAAATCTGGAATATTTAACGATATATCGGCATTGATAACTCCTACAAAGGTCACATTTTCAAAATCAAGACCTTTAGCGATCATTTGCGTTCCTAACATGATATCAGCTTCATGTTTTTCAAATTGTGACAGCAGTTTTTCATGTCCGCCTTTATGACGGGTCGAATCAACATCATAGCGAATCAGCTTGGCTGATGAAAAACGTTTTGTGAGATATTCTTCGACTTTCTGGGTACCAGTTCCTACTTTCTGTAAATGGTGTCCCTGACATTGTGGACAGGTTCCAGAAAAGGGCTGCGTATAATCACAGTAATGACATTGCAAAGAATCCGTTGTTTTATGGTAAGTTAATGTCACATCACAATGTGGACATCTGATCACTTCCCCACAGTCATTACATCTGACAAAAGTAGCGTATCCTCTTTTATTCAGCAATAAAATCACCTGCTCATGACGATTCAGGCACTGTTCAATAGCCTTTTCCATTCGCACTGATAAAATACCATAGTTCCCCTGTTTCATTTCCGCTGCCATATCGATCAGCTCAATGGCTGGTAAAGGATTCTGATTGATGCGCTGGGGCAATGTGCATAACTGATAGACCCCTTTTAAAGCTCGACTGTAGCTTTCTAATGATGGTGTCGCACTGCCTAGAATGACGGGACAATGATGATATTTGCCTCGGATCTTAGCCACCTGACTGGTAAGATAACGAGGATCATTATCCTGTTTATAACTGGCATCATGTTCTTCATCGAGAATAATCAGACCAATATTTTCTAATGGGGCAAAAACTGCACTTCTGGCTCCAACCACAATTTTAACCTCCTGGCTGGCAATACGACGATATTCATCATAGCGTTCTCCAGAAGACAGTCGAGAATGCAATATTGCCACCTGCCTGCCAAAACGGCTTTTAAAGGCGTTGACCATCATTGGCGTCAAAGATATTTCTGGAACCATCATCAGCACTGTTTTATCCTGTTCAATGACAAAGCGAGACAAATGCAGATAGACTTCCGTTTTTCCTGATCCCGTGACCCCATAAAGTAAAAAAGTCTGAAAATGATGATAGGAAGCCAGAATTTCATTGACTACCTGCTGTTGTGAAGAAGTTAATGGATGATCTTTTTCGATACGTTCTTCATGCTGATAAGGGTCGCGATAAACTTCTTTTTTTACATAGCGAATCGCTTTTTGTTTTTCAATATTATCAAGGATAGCTTTACTGAAAGGATAATCTTTCACTGCCTGATGATCATGTTCTTTGATATACTGTAAAGCTTCCTGCTGTTTTCTGGTTTTTAAAAGCTTATCCTCAACGAATTCAACATAGGTCATATAAATGATACCTGGCCCATGGTGACTGCCCGGTTTAAGCTGGGGTGGCAACATACATTGCAGACAGCTGATGCGTGGTGCCAGTGTCAGCTTAGCAAGATAAGCTGCTAACTCGCGTAATTCATCATTCAGCAATGGCTTTTCTTCGATGATACTTTGGATATAAGACAGACGAAAGCCTTTTTCAGCTTCCAGATCTTCCTTGGCCTTATTCGAAAATATCGTATCTTCAACGTAACCAATAATATTCTGATATCCAAATCTGATTTTAACACGACATCCTGGTTTAACATACTGCATCGCCAGATAATCAAAAGTCATATCCAGTGAACGGGTAGGATGTTCAACCAGAACTTTTAAAATGTACATAGATCCACCTTCTTGTTGCTTATTTTATCATAATTACATGTTCTTGAAAATAAATCACTTTTATTCACACAAACAAAAAAACTCTAGTAAATAGAGTTTATTTCTGATTTTCTTTAATGATCGAAGCAATACGGTCTTTAGCCAGTAATACATCATCATTAACGACTACATATTTATATTCATCTTTGGTCTGAATTTCTTTTCTTGCTTTATTCATACGTTCCTGAACAATATCTTCACTTTCCGTTCTACGACCACGTATTCTTTTTTCCAGTTCTTCTAATGAAGGCGGTACTAAAAAGATAGTTAAGGCATCAGGACATTTTTTCATCACCTGCAATGCACCTTGGACCTCAATTTCCAAAACAACATTTTTCCCTTCATCCAGCAGCTTTTCAACATAGTCTTTAGGTGTTCCATAATAGTTACCTACAAATTTAGCCCATTCCAGAAAACCACCTGCTGCCACTTTTTCAACAAAAGTTTTCTCATCGACAAAGAAATAATCAATTCCTTCTTTTTCTTTTGGTCTGGCCTTTCTTGTTGTCATCGAAATCGAATAACATAAGTTCAGACTTTCATCTTTAAACAGTTCTTCACGAACCGTTCCCTTACCTACACCGCTAGGTCCACTTAAAATGATCAACATCCCTTTATTCAAAACAATTCACGCCCCTTTTTTATATTTTTTACTCTACAATAACAAAGTTATAATGTCAATTAAATTCAAATATGATATAGTAATTTGGGGTGATAAAAATGGCTTATGATGGAATAATGTTACATCGTATCAAAAACCTTTTTACAGAAACGATCCAGGGTGGTCGTATCAATAAAATATATCAGATTTCAAAATATGAACTGCTCTTTACCGTTAGGGCAAACCGTCAAAACTATATGCTGCTGATATCATGTCATCCAATGTATGCACGTATTCAGCTCACTTCACTAGACTATCCTACTCCCGAAAGTCCTAATCCTTTAACCATGCTGTTTAGAAAAATACTGGAAGGCGGATACATTAAAACAATAGAACAGATCGATCTTGATCGTATCTTAAAAATAACTTTTGCAACGCATAATGAACTTGGAGACTATATCGAATACTATATGTATATCGAAATCATGGGCAAGCATTCTAATATCATACTGGTCAACAGTGAAGAAAAGATCGTCGACTGTATCAAACATATTTCACCTAGCATGAACAGTGAACGTTTTTTACAGCCAGGAGCTTTATATAAACTGCCACCAATGATTGCAAAGCTTGATCCTTTTACCAGTGATTATATCGAAGACAACCAGCTTAACAGAATATATCAGGGAATGTCACCGGTCTTATCTAAAGAAATTGTCTATCGTATCGATCATGGTCAGAAATTTCATGATATTTTACAGGAAATTGATCATTCTCAACAGCTGTATTTAACTTTAGCTGATAATCGCGAATACTTCTATCTGATCGAACTGACTCATTTACAGGGAAAAACAGTATCCTATCCAATATTTGATGGTCTGGATAAGCATTTTCATGAAATTGATCAGAAAGAAAGAATCAAGCAGCAAACAAGCAATCTGCTTAAATTTATTACTAATGAATATCATAAAAATGTAAATAAGCTGGAAAAACTGAAAAATACACTAGCTACTTCCCAAAACAGTGATGAATATCGTATTAAAGGAGATCTGTTGTATTCATCATTGCATTTGCTGGAAAAAGGAATGACTCATATCGTCGTCGACAATTATTATGATGGTACACAACTGGATATTACTTTAGATCCAAAACTTGATCCAAAAGCTAATGCTCAAAAATACTATCAGAAATATCAGAAAGCAAAAAATTCAATTCAGATCTTACATGAACAGATTGACATAACCACAAAAGAAATCGAATATTTTGATTCGCTTTTGACTGCCATGTCTCAGGCTTCCTATTATGATGCCCTGGAAATCAAAGAAGAACTGGAAAATGAAGGATATATCAAAAAAAGAAAGAAAAAAAATACGATCAGAAAAAAACAGATTCCTCACTTTCTGTCTTTTATAACTAAAGATGGTATCGAAATAGATGTTGGTAAAAACAATCTGCAAAACGATTATCTGACATTTAAATATGCGCATCGCTATGATACCTGGTTTCATGCCAAGGATATGCCTGGCAGCCACGTTATCGTCAAAGCTCAGGAACTTGATGAGTATACAATCAGACTGGCAGCTAAAATGGCAGCCTATTATTCAAAAGGGAAAAACTCCAGCAGTGTTCCAGTAAACTATACGCTGGTCAAAACCCTGAAAAAACCTTCTGGCAGTAAGCCTGGAAAAGTGATCCTTGACAGTTATAAAACTATCTATATCGATCCTGATGATACCTTTCTTCAGGAAATTACACCAAAAAAATAGATGCCGAAGCATCTATTTTACATACAGCAGTTATTATTGTTGTTTTGAGTATAATAAGTTTCTTCATATTGTGGATAATAACGTGGATAATAAATCACATTATTAACACGACGGCATTCAATAGGACAGATTACTGGCTGTTCAACATATTGATTGTGAAAAGACGTACAAACTTTTTTAGGCGCTACAATAGGCTGAACACCAGATTGTGAATAACCACAATTTGATTTACAGCAGCATTGCCCTGCCATTTGTGAACAGTTCTGAAAACATGAATGATTGCATTGGCAGCTCATATCATTAACACCTCCTAATATAATTTATGGCAGATGTTAAATAAAAACTGGACTTTTTGGAAAAAAGGAGAAAAATATGGAAATTATACAATGGAATATACATCCTGATGTCGAAGCCTATACAACTACCAGAGAACTGGGTGATATCTCATTTAACAACCCTGACTATCAGCTGATCTTAAATCATCGTCAGAAACTGGCCAGCTTACTGCATAGCGATCTGAAACATATGGTCGCTCCTCGCCAGAGTCATACTACCAATCTTAGACAGGTCTATTTAAAAGACGGTGGTACCAATATGCTATGTCTAAGCGATCAGCTGCAGGATGTCGACGCTACCTATACTAGAGACCAGGATCTCTATTTATTATCATTTCATGCAGACTGTACACCGGTCCTTATCTACTGTGAAGATCAGAAAATTGTCTGTGCCATCCATTCTGGCTGGTTAGGTACTGTCAGACAGATCGTAGACAAGACCGTTCGCTATCTGATCGAACACGAACACTGTCAAAGTCAGTATATGCACTGTCTGATTGGTCCCTGCATTTCAAAACTGCATCTGGAAGTACAGGATGACGTCATCGATCAGGTCAGGCAAATGAATTATGATACTTCACCATTCTATACCAAAACAGATGATATCCATTATCTGTTGGACAATAAAGGTTTAAACAGACAGCAGTTACTCAATTTAGGAGTTCCTAAACAGAATATTCAGGTCTCTTCATACTGTACTGTAGAAAATAACGATTTATTTTACTCTCATCGTAAAAATAAAGATGGTGCCAGAAATATAACGCTGATCAAACGAAAATAAAAAGCGATAGCCGACATTATGTCAGTTATCACTTTTTTTATGATTTTTGAACGATCTTAAACATACATTGAGGAATCAGCTCGATCATCTGATGAGCAATGGCGGTATACTGATTTTTTGCCAGTTCATCACCACAGCATCCATGTAAATACACACCGAGGATCGCGGCATTTTTAGCACTGTATCCCTGTCCTAACAGACTGGTAATGATACCGGCCAAGACATCTCCCATTCCTGCTGAAGACATCGTCTTGTTACCTGTCGTATTGCGATAAGCTTCGTAGCCATCAGTAATCAAAGTATTTGGTCCTTTTAATACCAGCACAACATGATACTTACGAGCAAAAGCTATCGCCTGATCGACCATTTCCGCCGTATTTTTAAAATCAACAAATCTGCTGAATTCACCGTGATGAGGCGTTAAGATCCAGCTTGCCTCATGCTGTTCAAGCAAAAACTTATTATGCGCCAGGATCGTTAAGGCATCACCATCAATAACTGCTGGTTTTTTATTCTCTTTCAAAAATGGTATCACAAGATCATAAGCATCCTGATTTAATCCTAGACCACTTCCAATTAAAACCGCACTTTTATCTTCAAGATCTTTATCTCTGATCGTACGCTGTCTTAAAATAGACGTTGCTTCTGGTGCAAAAATACTTAATGACTGTAAAACCCGATCATTAGAACAGACTGTTACAATTCCACTGCCCGTATACACCGATGCTTTTGCAGCCAGTAAAGACGCACCAATATAATGATGACATCCGGTAATATGTAAAACTTTACCATAGGTTCCTTTATGTCCATCAAATTTTCTTTGTTTTAAATGATATTTGGCCCATTTGTCTTCAACCAGTTTTGCTAGTAACAGATCTTCATGCAGATTTCTGGCATCCAGTAACTCTAAAACAATGTCACCTGTATAAATTTGACATTCACTGTTTAAAAAACCAAGTTTCAAAGCCGTAAGCGTGATAGTTTTACTGGCACAAATACAGCTGTTATAAGGTTTACCATTATCTGGATTCAAGCCGGTAGGAATATCAATCGATACAACATCAATATCATAAGCGTTATTAATGATATCAACCGCATTTTTAACAAGACCTCTTAAATCACCATTTAATCCAAAGCCAAACAAGGCATCCACTACAACCTCATACTGGAACAGTTCTCTTTCAAAATCATCCAGCATAGATTCATCCAGCCAGATGATCTTCATTGCCAGATCTTCAGCCTGATTCATATAATACTGATTGGCTTGAGACAGGCGATTAACATCTCCCGTACAATACAGAACAACATCTTTTTGCTGATGCGCTAACTTAATGGCCAGTGAAATACCATCGGCTCCATTATTTCCGGGACCACAAATGATCAGGATTTTCTGATAAGCAGTAAAATGTTTCAACAGGCAGTCGCTGGCTTTATCAACCAGCTGTTCAATGGTATATCCTTCATCTAATAATGCATGATCGTATCTTTTTAACTGCTGACTGGTCGCTACGTACATATTATCACCTCATTTTCATTATACACGTATCCAAAATAAAAAACCATAAAGAAATGGTTCCATGTTAAACACGGAACCACTTATTTATGATTATACTATCTGTATCTTACACCGCATGTAAAATTTCCTGATGACATATTTGAAATTTTAACAACATCACCAGTATGTGGAGCATGAACATATTGTCCGCCACCGATATAAATACCGACATGTCCTGAACGCCATACGATATCTCCAGGTTCAAGCTGTGAAAGGCTGATGACCTGACCACCTGCTTTTTGAGCTCCTGAAGTTCTTGGAATATAGATACCATGCTGTGCATATACCCATTGTGTAAATCCAGAACAGTCAAAAGCACTTGGTCCAGTAGCACCCCATCTATATGGTGTTCCTAATTTTGATAAACCAGTATTTACCAGAGCTTGTCCTGAATAAACAACGTCGACATTTAAGATTGCTTCAGATTTATTTCCAAAAGAATCTGTTGCAGTATAAACTACAGTTTTATTGCCTGTAGAAGCTGTATCTATCGTGTTATATGTAACTTTAGATTTCATATCACCATCATGATTATCAGTAGCTGAAACCAGATAAGATGCCAGGTCAATACTGTCACCTTTGTTAACTGTTACTTTATTAGCTGATAAAACAATATTTGGCCCACTGATATCTTTAACAGTAACGCTCAATTTTTGTGTTGAGACATTACCAGCAGCATCAGTAGCTGATACCGTAATTTCCTGATTCTGATCTAATAATTGAGTATCTACTTTTTGATCAGTTGTAATCTGTACCTGAGTATCAATATTATCAGTAACCGTCATATAATCCAAAGGATTAAATTCGCTGTTGTAATCAGCAACCACCTGTTCACCAGCTTTCAAAGTAATAACTGGCGCCTCAATATCTGAAACCAGAAATGATAATGTTTCTTTTGTCTCATTACCATATGTATCACTGACTTTAACATTAATATTCTGGATCCCTGATTTTGTTGCATCAAGTGCTACATCACTTTCAATAAACGGTGTAACATCACCATCCACATTGTCTGTAGCTTTGATATAAGAAGCCAAATCACTGCTTCCATTAATTGGAACTTCTATAACGTAACCATTATCTGCACCCAGAATTTCAATTTCTGGTGCTTCATTATCTACCACTTCAATTTCAATTGTTTTAACACTTTCGTTATTGAACTGATCTGTAGCTGAAACGTCAACCTGATATTTTCCAATCTGTTTTGTATCTAATGACTGATCATGAGCAGCTAAAATCAGTTCATCTCTGCTGTCATGATTGTCTGAAACTTCCAACATATCCAAATCAATTTTTTCTCCATAAGGAACGATCATATGATCAGTTAAGATTTCTGGCTTTTCATGATCTACAGCGGCATAACCAACCAGCATAAACGCAGTCACTCCTAACATAGGAATAAACATTGCTTTTCTATTACCGATCTTTTCTTCAAAAACTTTTTGAAATGTTGCCTTGATATTTCTTTCCATTCGATTTCTCCTTTCAAAAAATACTGCAAGCATTTTCAATGTTAACACATCTGAAATCAGTTTGCAAATTTATTATGGACATAATCCAAGAAAGATATATAATTTTAGGATTTTCATAAATTATTAACGTAATATTTACGTATTAAGAAAGTATTAAGGAAAAATATGGTATTTATTTTTTATACAAAAATAATACTACCATAAAAAAACATTCATAAATTCAAAACTTTTTATTATGATCTGATTTCTATGATATAAAAAACAAATTATCCTTAATTTGTATTATTAACAAATCTGAATTTTCTAAGAATAATTCAAAACTATATCATTGATAAAAAAACTACGACAATCGTCGTAGTTTTAATATAAAGTTATTTTATGGTCTAACAGCATATGAGAAACTGCTAGCTCCTGAAGAAATCTTAACAACGTCTCCAGTATGTGGGGCATGGATATATTTTCCACCACCGATATAAATTCCAACATGACCTGGTCTCCATAAGATGTCTCCTGGCTGAGCGGCTGAAATACTGATTCTTGTACCTGCGCTCGCCAATGCTCCTGAAGAATGAGGTAAAGATTTACCCGCTTTTGCATAACACCAAACAACTAAACCTGAACAGTCGAAAGCATTTGGTCCTGCTGCACCCCATTTATATGGGCATCCCAGTCTTGAATAAGCAGCTCCTACTACAGAAGTTCCATAGTAATTTGGTCTTGATGAACCGCTGGTACCAGATGTACTACCTGAAGTGTTAGCAGTTACTTTGACAGTTAAGTTAGCTGTAGCTTTATTTCCAGCACTGTCACTTACCGCATAAGTTGCAGTATATGTTCCAGCACGTGAAGTTCTTACAGTTGGGATAGAAACTTTATTTTTTACATCTCCATCTTTGTTATCAGTTGCACTTTGTAAATACTGACTAAAGTCTACTGAAGTTCCAGCTTTAACACTGATTTCATTACGTGACAATGAAATCACTGGTGCTTCAATATCATTGACAGTTACATTTAAAGTGGCTGTTGATGTATTTCCTGATTTATCAGTAGCAGTAATTGTTAATACCTGTTTTTCATTTTCTTTATTAACATCTACGCTTCCTTCAACCTGTGGTGCAATTCCCTGATCAAAGTTGTCAGTTACTTCTACAAAATCTGATAAGTTAAATGCATCACCATAATTAGTAACAACATTCGCACCTTTTTTCAGATTAATGACTGGTGCCTGTGTATCGCTTACTGCAAATTCCAGTGTTTTTTGAGTTTCATTTCCAGAAACATCACTTGCTGTTAAAGTAATTGTTTGAGTTCCTAATTTTGAAGTATCTAAATCCTTATCTGCAGTCATGAATGGTGTTACATCACCATCAACATTATCTACAGCTTTGATATAACTAGCAAAATCGGTACTACCATTAACTGGTACTTCAACAACATAACCTTCGTTTGAACCTAAAGTTTCAAATTCTGGTCCCACCTGATCAACAACACTTACTTTGATCTTTTTAGTGGTTTGATTGTTAAATGAATCAGTAGCTGTAACATCTACTGTATATTCACCTAACTGTTTAACATCTAAAGATGCTACATCAGCCTGCACTGTTATCGAATCTCTTTCATCGCGGTTGTCAGTAATATCAATCGCATCAACATCAAACTTTTCACCATAAGCTACTTCTACATGATCAGAAACAACTTCTGGAGCTTCAGTATCTGCTGCAGCATAACCAACTAACATAAAAGTTGCGACACCTAAGATAGGAATGAACATTGCTTTTCTATTCATAATTTTTTCTTCAAAAAATCTAAATCCATTGTCTTTAATAACTTTATTTCTGATGATTTTATTAAGCTGTCCTTTTATATCGATTTCCATTCGTCTCCTCCTTTCAATGAACACATTGCTATGATAGCACAAATTCGTATAAAAATCTACCCTTGATACCGCTACCAGACTGGCGCCATCGGCTAAAGTCCAGTGATACCAAGGGTTTCACAAAATTAAGTTTTTTTCGATATTTTTTTGATTTTCTTATATCCTAAATAGGTTTTATTATGACCATAAATCATTCTATACTTTTCAAAGATTCAACCATATCGATATTGCGTAATACTTTACGCATAAACAGATTAATCAAAAAGGTAAACAGCAAAGTTAAAGCAACTGCATAAATATAGCTGGTATAAGCCACGCTTCTGATAAACATCGCCATATCAATTTCTACTGTCATGATCAGATAAGCGTGCACGAATTTTCCTAAAACCAGCCCACAGAGTGAGCCAATGACTGCTAAAATAATATTTTCTCTAAATACGTAATCATAGACTTCTTTTGGATAAAAGCCGAGTACTTTAATTGTCGCAATCTCGCTTTTTCTTTCCTGAATATTAATATTAGTTAAATTATACAAAACGATAAAGGCTAAAGATCCAGCACATACAATCAGAATGATAACAACACTGTTTAAACTTTCCATCTGACTGACAAAGGCTTCAGCAATACCACTTTCAAAGTTCACCGATGAAATATGATCATGCTTATTAACAAAATCAGTCACCTGTTTTTCTTTTCCGTTTTTATTCATCACAAAATATTCACTGTTGAACTGTAGTTTTTGTCCTGTCAGTTTTTCATAAAATTCATTGCTCATATATAAGTAGTGTTTAAAATAAAGCTTATAGATTCCAGCAATTTTTACCTGATATCGCTGTTCGTCAAGTTCTATTTCAATCTGATCTCCTACCTGAACATCAAGCAGTTCAGAAAGTTTAGCATTGATATAAACACCACTGTCATCTAAAGTAAGTTCTTTTCCAGTATCATAATCTTCCATATGTATATATTTGCTGAATTCTTTTTGATCAGCAGGAACTTCAATATTGACTGCCTGATTTTCAACTGTGATCATTTTTGAATAAATGCCCATGGCCGAGGCAATATCATCAAGGTCACGAAAATCTTTTCTTGCCTGCTGTGCAGTCTGTTCATCAAGATTTTCAGGATAATAAACAATCCCATCGTAGGTCCACATCGTTCCATACTGAATATCAGCTAACGGTGATACAGAACCTTTGATTCCAAAACCAACAACGATCAATGCCGTACATCCGGCAATTCCTATAATCGACATAAAGAAACGCTTTTTATAACGGAAAATATTTCGCATCGTTACTTTCTGATTAAAAGATAATCGTTTCCATAGCCAGGTTATCTTTTCTAACAGGATACGTTTCCCCAGCTTCGGTGCTTTAGGGCGAAGGATCTGAGCTGGTACTTCTTTAAGTTCTTTATAAGATACCATAAAAGTAACCGCCATAATAATCGCTACCGAAATAACAAACGTCAAAATACAGGTGCCAGTTTCAAATACGATTTTTGTTGGTGCCCCAACATTAAACATCATCGTTCGATAGAGATAATAAATAATAGAAGTAAAGAAATACGTACCAAATACGATACCTATGCCACTAGCAAAAAACGTAGCCAGAAATGCATAGATCAGATACTGCATAATGACATCTTTTTTATTATAGCCTAAAGCCCTGAACGTGCCATTTTGGGTTCTCAGTTCTTCTACCATTCTTGTCATCGTCGTCATTGAAACTAAAGCTGCAACCAGGAAAAACAAAGTTGGAAACAGGATGGAAAGGGCATTGATCGAATCACAGTTTCCTGCAAAACTCAATATAGCTGCACTTTCATTTTTAGTTAAGGTTCTCGTTTCTCCCTTGACCATGTCTTCTACCTGGTCTTTAGCATCAGCAAGTTCTATTTGTGCATCATCCAGCTGTGTCTTTGCATCATTTAATGTTATCGCCGAATCATCCAGCTGCCTTTTGGCATCATCGAGCTGAGATTTAGTAGCATCCAGCTGTTTTTTACTTTGATCCAACTGTCTTTTTGCATCACTAAGCTGACTACCAGTCTGATCTAAGGTCGTTTTTGAAGCTGCCAGCTGAGTTTGCGTGGCATCAAGTGTTGCCTTTTGACTCATCAAAACAGTTTGTGCTTCCTGCATTAGCTGCTCATTTTCAGCCAAAGCATCATAACCACTAATTAAGGCAACAAGCTGCACATATTCCTCGCTTTCAGTTTGACCTAACGCTTCCAATTGTGCTTTGCAGGTACAAAGATAATCATAGCCACCACCTTTTTCTATTGCTGTTAAGATCTGATTTTTAGATTCATTGAATTGTGTCAGCTTGGTCTGAAACTGCTGCCAGGCTGTTTCAAAAGCCTGCAGGCCATTTTGATACTGACTGTATCCCTGATTATACTGCTGCAGCCCCGACTGGTATTGTGCATATCCCTGCTGATATTCAAGCAAGGCTTTCTGATATTGTCCATAACCATCATTGTATTGCTGGAGTCCACTATTATATTGAGCCATGCCATCTTCATAGGCCTTGATTCCATCGTTATAGGACTGCAGTCCTTCATCATATTCTTTTTGTCCATCAGCAATCTGATCATTGATTTCACTTAATTTATCATCATATAGCTGCTGATAGTAATTCTTAAAAATCTTTTTAATTTTTTTATTGACCGGTTCAACATAATCATCATAATCATCATCGAATTCATACAGATCATCAGGATTTTTTAAATGAATACGCAAATCATTATATATCGTTTCCTGATCATGTAAATCAAACAGTTCCTGCGGTAAAGACAGATGTTCATTGCCCTGAGTTAAAATCAGTACATAACCATAATTATTACCATCACCTAAAGTATTGGTCCCTCGTTCAAAATCACAGATATATCTGCTGTCATTAACAGTACCCGTGATCTTAAAGCTCTTTTCACCATTATCATTGCTAATGGTAATTTGCTGACCCAGCTTAAGATCATTACTTTCAAAATATTCTTTATCTAAAAGACATTCATTATCCTTTTGTGGATATTTACCTGATACTATTTCTGGAATATCAGTTCCCGAAGCAAAATCATCATCAGTATAAACTGTAACGCCTACGTTATCCTTATTGGTATAGCTCATGAGACCATCAAATCTGAAACCATAATCAATCGCTTCAATATCTTCGATCTTTGATACTTCATCGATGAGACTTTGATCAAATCCCAAGGTTCCAATATAATTCAAATCATTCCATTGATATGTCTGCAAGTACTGGTGCATCGATTCTTTCATCACCACTGGTGAGTGCCGTAACCCAGCAAAAAAAGCCGCACCTAAAAATACAATACAGAATATTGACAAAAATCTGGCTCGAGTTTTGGAAATAGTTCTTATCTGATTTTTATAATACGCCTTTTTCTTCATATATTACCACTCTATTTCTTCTATCGGTTGAGGATGTTCATTGATAAACATCTTATCAACTTTTCCATTTTTTAAATGAATCACACGATCAGCCATCCCGGCCAAGGCACTGTTATGCGTTATGACAATAACCGTCATGCTGTATTTATCGCACATTTCTCTTAACAAAGCCAAGATTGCCTTTCCTGTAAGATAATCCAAAGCACCAGTTGGTTCATCACACAGCAGCAATTTAGGATTCTTGGCAATAGCTCGGGCTATTGCTACACGCTGCTGTTCACCACCAGAAAGCTGAGCTGGAAAATTATTCATACGATCTTCCAGTTCGACTCTTTGCAAGACCATTTTTTCATTCAACGGATTTTTAGATATCTGTGAAGCAAGCTCTACATTTTCTAAAGCTGTCAGATTCTGAACAAGGTTATAAAACTGAAAAACAAAACCAATATCATCACGGCGATATTGTGTCAGTTTCTTTTCGTTGTAGGCTGCAACATTCTGGCCATCAACAATGATCTGTCCACTGGTCGCCTTATCCATACCTCCCAGTAAATTCAGAATCGTCGTTTTACCCGCACCTGAAGGCCCAACGATAACAACAAATTCCCCCTTCTGTACTTCGAAATTAACACCATCACTGGCACGAATTTCAATATCTCCCACTTTGTAAATCTTTTTGACATCTTTAAAACTAATAAATGGGGTCATAAAATCACTCGCTTTCACTATTTAAAGATGATAATATTATAACATAAAAAGCAATTATTTTAAAGGAGAGCAGCTATGGAGATCATGATACTTTCTGATAGTCATTCAATGAAAAAAAATGAATTAATGGAACTTTTAAATCATCAAAAAGTTGACTGTTATATACATTGTGGCGACATATTTATGCCTTATGAACCTTTAAATCTGCCTCATTTTCATATTGTCAAAGGCAATAATGATTTTCTGATTCCTGACAATGAACTTACCCTGGAAATAGATGGACTTAAATTTTATATCGTCCACGGTCACCGCTATGAAATCGATCACGGCATTGCATTACTGAAAGACTACGCCAAAGAAAACCATATTGATGTTGTCTGTTTTGGACATAGCCATCGCCCTACATGTATCAGACAGGAAAAGACCTTATATATCAATCCCGGCAGCGTAACTTATCCACGCGGTCAATATCGCTATCCTACTTACTGTATTTTTAATACCGAAACAAAAGCCGTCACTTATTACAACGCTAAAGATCATACTGTCTGTGACCCTTTTTCTCAGCCCGCAAAGCATAAAAAATCGCGTTTTCATTTATTCAAGAAAAAAAGATAAGTCTAAACTTATCTTTGCTGTGTCATGCCTTGAGGCATGATACTCATATATAATCTAATACTGATACCATAGCTTAGCAGAATCGGTATGATCTGGATCACTAAGATCATTACAACCAGATAAATCGTAATCTGTCCAGATAACAGCAGATTACCCAAAATAATCAGCTGATAAATTAACGGCATCACCAATATAACTCCATAAAACAGACGCATTTCCAGATAAACAACCTGCTTTAATTGTGTCAAACAATATCCCAGATAACTCAAATGCAGATAGTTTCTTTGACGGCGGTTGAGTTCCATCCCTATCTTAAAAACTATCGTTAAAGACATCAGGATCATTACAGAAATATATGACATTAAAGCTACCATTGATACTAAAGGCTGCGATAATGTATAAACTGTCACACAGGTCAGTAAAATTGAAGACAGCAGCATGATCAGCAATAATCCAAATATCTTTTTCATATCACTATTAAAAAATCCTAAAGCCATCATTTGAACAGGATCTTCCAGAGACTGATTTTTCTGTCGTTGCTTAATATAATAAGGAATGACTTTTTTGATAATACCATAAACACCTATGATTCCAATAAATGAGACCAGCAGAAAAGACATCGAATCTTTCAGAAAAACAAAAATAACTGCCGGTAATAAATAAAAGGCCAAAAAGATCTTATTGGTTGCTGCACTGCTTCTTTGCTTAAAAGCAAATGGTTTCATAAAGCCCAGTGAGCCTGCCAGTGACACTTTGTTTTCTTCTCGTAATATGGCACTGATCGTACTGCGCACACAATATCCTAAATTCAGCAGTGAACACCAGAACACTTCAAACCCTAAAATCGTAGCAGTAGCAACATTTGTTTCTTTAGATAAATAAAACAGTCCCCCATCATAGACAAATGTAGAAGCAAAAACAGAATTGATGACTGGAATCAGTAAATAACCTAGCAGCCAGCCAAAAGGAATAGCAAAAATCATAATGATAAAAACCTGTAAAAACAGATAAATTCCCACCTGATATACACTTGCTCCTGACATCAGGATCACTGATATCTCCTTACTTTTATTAGAAACATAAAAATTATTAGCAAGAAATACACAAATCATCGCAATCAGAATCACAAATACGGCAATCGGTGTGATAAAAGTCGCATCATTTTTTCCTAAATTAATATGTGCCTGAGGATTAAAAACCAGATTAAAGAAAGAAAAAATAAAAATCGTCGTTAACAGAAAAGTTAAAAAATAGAAGATACTTTTTTCAAAATCCTTTTTCAATGAATTCATTGACAGTTTTAATATTCCCATTAATCAAATAGCTCCTGTGATTCACTTGAATTAATATCTACTATTTTATAGAAATATTCTTTTTGCGATAACCCTTCTCTTTCTATCATTCTATCGATCACACCATCTTTAATATATAAAAGCTTAGAAGAATATGATGCAATTTTAGCATCATGTGTTACCATCAAAATAGAAACACCTTCTTTTTCATTAAGTTCCTTAAATAACGATAAAATTTCATGTGAATTTTTACTGTCCAGATTTCCTGTTGGTTCATCAGCAATGATCAGTTTGGGATTCGTCACTAAAGCTCGACAAATAGCAACACGCTGTCTCTGTCCTCCGGAACATTCATTTGGAAATTTTTCAAGTGTCTGTTCAACTCCCAGTTTTTTAGCAATTTCCATGACTCTGTTTCTGATTTCATCTTTTTTCACATTCGCTAAAGTTAAAGGAACTGCTATATTTTCAAAAATAGTTAATGAATCCAGCAAATTGAATTCCTGAAAAATAAAACCTAAATTTTCATATCGGAATTTCCCAATCTGACTTTCCGACATCACTCGCACTTCAGTACCATTGATAAAAACCTTGCCTTTTGTAGGAATATCAATAGTTGATAAATTATTGATAAAGGTTGATTTTCCTGCCCCAGAAGGTCCCATGATACAGACAAATTCACCTTCATACATTTTCAGCGATACTTCATGCAAAGCTTCAAATGTTGTTTTTGTTCCAATTCCATATATTTTTGTAATCTTATCCGCAACCAGTATTTCTTTTCTATCCATATCATTTCCCTCCTTTAATTGGTTTAACAGCTACATTAACATACTGAACATAAGTCATCATTCCCGAAAGCAAGACCGGAATAATATAAGCTAGCGAAAAAATCAAGCAGAAACTTAACGACATATCTCCATAATAAATGAATCTGCCGGCAATAAAGATGATGTAGATCATTGGCAGCATAACCAAAACAGAATAATACATAATAATTTCCTGTTGAATGATCTTTCGTAATTCTTTTTTCGTATAACCTATTTTCCATAAATTAAAAAATAAAGTTTTACGTGTTGCTGCTTCCATCGACAGTTTATAGACAATCGATACTACCAGCAAAATAATAATAACCAGATAACCTATGACCGCAGTCACAAATTCACGAGGCTGATCCTGACACGAAACCAGAATCGCCATCATCCCAGTCACCGCCACCGTCATCAGACTAAACAATAAAAGTGATCTTTGAATCGAATAACTTAAATTTGATACAGCAATAAGCATATATCTTTTGGTGAGGAAAACTTCACGTTTCAGTTTTCTGACATAGTCTGGCAAAACATAACGAATAATCCCCACAACACCAATAATACCTACTAAAGTTGGTGCAATATAGGCATCACTTTGATGAGGATTCATAAACATCATGACAATCCCAAAAATATAAATAAAAACGTAAATAAGCGAAGGCACTCTTTGTGAACCCTTATTAAAATTCATTTCTTTTTCCTGAGAAAGCAGAACCTGAATATCATTACGGTGTAAATATCCAGCGGTAAGAACACAAATCATGACCAAAACAATAGCTACAATTAAAAATGAATACAAATAAGCTTCAAACGGTATGATCTGTACATCCTTATCGATTCCCAAAGCATCATACATATAGGCATTAGAAAAAGGCACAGCAATTCTGCCCAGCAGTATGCCCACAGGGGTTGCAATCAGCAGTAAAACAAAAGTCTGATACAGAACATACATTGTAGATGCAATATACCCTGACCCTGACATTCCCATAATTGCCAGTTCAGTGGTTTTTCTTGTTAAAAAAAAATTATTAGCAAAAAAAATCATAAAGCAGCAAAAACATACGATCATAAATGACAAAACAGCAGTAAACGGCATGCGAACATCCTGCCAGGTTGCCCCACTAGTAGCTATCGTCTGATCTGCCAGATCTTTATTGTTGATAATATTAAAAAACACAAATGACACAGCAACTGCAAAAACAAGGGTAATACCGTAAAACAGACTTTTTTTATAATTTTTAACAAGCATTGTCAGCGAAAAACGAAGCGTTCCCATTGTTTCCTCCTATAATAAAACTCTATAAAGTACATTATATATCAGATTTTCTCAAGTTTCAGCATAAAAAAAGAAGTTCGGAATGAACTTCTTTTCGTCATATAAATAAAAACTTTAATCAAATTTAGAGATTTGATAATCATCAAAACGATCTTCAACAGCTGTTTCAAGCTGAGATTCATCAGATAGTTTCTTATATGAAGAATCATATAAATTAGTTGTATATACAGTATGCTTATCTGATGTTGAATAATCAGAATTAATTTTATTCAAATATGCAGCAATATAATAAGTTTCTGTTGTTGGTGTACTATATGATGTCGTCATTTCAATCTTATAAATACCTATACAACAATCATCTGGTGAATATGTATTGATATCATCATAACCATAATACATTGAAACAAAAGATGACTTGTATGACATAAATCCATACTTTTTATCATCAAAGTTTGTTTTCACTTTTTCATCCATTAATTTTTTAACATCACTAGATATTTTGTTAGGCACTTTAGAAGCCGTTTTATATCTTTCAGTCAGTCCTTTAACTTTAACTTTTGTTGTTGCATCTTCAATATTCAATTTTAAAGCATCTGCTTTATCATGGTCATATGTTGCTGTTATTTCTACTTCATCACCATTTTTTAAAGTATCTTTAACATCATATTTTAAAGTAATACTATTGATAAAGTTAGTCAGTTCTACATCAGTTTTATCATAATCAACATCACCTAAACGACAAGCACTAACTCTGCCACTACCATCAAATCCAGTAAATTCAACTTCAACATTTTCTAAAACTTTGATAGTTGTTTTATTAAAATAAGTATCATAAATTTTATATCCGCCAAAAGCAACAACAATAGCCGCTATAACACCTATGACAATTTTTCCATTTTTAGATTTGAAAAATGCGCCAAGATCAACATTACTGTTAGTTACTGAACTTTGACTAACATTTTCATAAATTGGCTGTCCTGTCTGTGGATCATAACTGATAATACGTCCTCCTGCCCCTGCATTTTCATCAAGGCTGTAAGAAAAGCCGTTTAATTTAATGATATTTTTCATTACCAGGAAAATAAATAAATTAAAAACAAATAAAATGATCATAAGCCACTGGAAATAGTTCATACAGTCACCTGTTCTTTCCAAAGCAGACTGCATTCCACTATAATCCATTGCCAAAATG
Source organism: Thomasclavelia spiroformis (assembly GCA_016901755.1). Classification (GTDB taxonomy): domain Bacteria; phylum Bacillota_I; class Bacilli_A; order Erysipelotrichales; family Coprobacillaceae; genus Faecalibacillus; species Faecalibacillus spiroformis_A. The sequence goes on from JACJKV010000008.1 coordinate 27,742, forward strand.
GAACTATAATCTCCACTGGTCATTACTTTAACAACCTTAACCAGTGCATTGATTCCAGAAACAGATAATGCCAACAGTACAAAAGATAAAGCATAGCCAACAAATTCACCCAGCATGACATAATCACTTTTATCTTTTGTGAAAAAATATACCCCTCCAAGAACCGCACCAATCAGTGCTACTGCTAACGATACGTAGAAAACGATCTGAATAACAGTAATGATTGTTGAAATAGTTGACATCAGTGAAGTCAATGATGAAATATCAGATGATACTGTTGATCCACTCATTGCTTTTCCAATGATATACAATACTGTATATATCCCTGAAAAGATAAACGCCGACATGAAGATTAATTTCTTTGTCGCATATTTTTTTAAGATTTCCATAAATCCTCCTCCTAACTTGAATATTATTTTAACATATTTTTATGATCAAATTATCTTTTTTTGCTAAAAAAAAGCAAATCTTTACGATTTGCTTAATGTTTATGCGTTTTCTAATGCTTTTTTAGCAGTATTTACAATTGCTGTAAATCCTTCTGGATCACAAATTGCGATTTCAGATAACATTTTTCTGTTAATTTCGATGTTAGCTAATTTTAATCCATGCATTAATTTAGAATATGAGATTTCATTCATTCTTGCAGCAGCATTAATACGTGCAATCCATAATTTTCTCATTTCTCTCTTTAAATTTCTTCTGTCTCTGTAAGCATATGCCATTGAATGCATAACCTGTTCATGAGCAGTTTTATATAATTTATGTTTAGAACCAAAATATCCTTTGGCTAATTTAATGATTTTTTTTCTTCTATGTCTAGTTGTATATCCACCTTTAACTCTTGCCATCGTTTCTTCCTCCTATTTCATTCCTTTGATTATTTACATAATCTTGATTTAATTCTCTTATAATCAGAAGCACTAACAACTGTTGCTTTCGCTAAGTGTTTCTTTTGTTTATGAGTTTTGTTATGTGATAAATGTGAAACATAAGCATGGCTACGTTTTAATTTTCCACTACCTGTTCTTTTTAAACGTTTTTTTAATCCGCTATGTGATTTCATTTTTGGCATAATACATTTCCTCCATTAATTATTTTTTCTTTTTTGGTGCTAATATAGCCGTTAAAGTACGTCCTTCCAGTTTAGCTGGTTTTTCAATCTGACCAACTTCTGCACATTCTTCAACGAAGTCATCAATAACTTTTTTCCCCAAATCAACGTGTGCAAGCTGTCTACCTCTAAATCTGATAGCAATCTTGACTTTATTACCTTCTTCCAGCCATTTCAATGTTCTTTTCAGTTTAACATTTTTATCATGAACATCGATTGTAACTGAAAGCTGTGTTTCTTTTAAAGTTACAGCTTTAGAGTTCTTTTTCATTTCTCTCGCTTTTTTCTGCTGTTCAAAGCGATATTTACCAAAATTCATAATACGGCATACTGGTGGTTTGGCATTTGGTGCAACACATACCAGATCCAGCTCAGCATCGTAAGCAATATCTAACGCTTCGTTTCTGCTTTTTACCCCCAATTGATCACCGTTTTGATCAATAACCAATACTTCCCTAAAACGAATTCTTTCGTTAACTAAATCATCTGGTTGTTTTGGTTTTCTGTTATCAAATCTGCTAATAAAAGCCACCTCCATCTATTATAGTGAAATAAAAAGTGAGCACACTAAGTACCCACTATTGACATTAAGATATTCTATCTTAGTGACATTTGCCCATCAACATAATCGATCGGGCGAGAAGCAGGCACTTCTTCTTTCCACTACTTTTCATTTGCAGTAAGATATTATCATCTTATGGCAAAACTGTCAAGAATATTCCTTCATTTATCAGCTATTTTAGAGCTTTTTTAATACATTGCCTGAGGTAATGCTGGTTCTTTATCACTGGCTTTTTCAGCTACTCCTGCTTCGGTTGTAATAAACAGCGCTGAGATGCTGGCAGCATTTAATAATGCGTTTCTGGTAACCTTAGTTGGATCGATGATACCATGATCAAACATTGCTACCCATTGTCCAGCTTTAGCATCAAAACCAATGCCATTATCAGCTTTCATCTGCTGTTCGATAATTTCATCACTGTTATATCCTGCATTTTCTGCAATTTGTGCCATAGGTGCAAGCAGTGCATCCATGACCGCTTTAATTCCTTTCTGTACATCAACATTATCATTTTTCAGCTTTTCTTTTAATTCAACATAGGCATTGACCAAAGTGGCACCGCCACCCATGACGATTCCTTCCAGTAAAGCCGCTTTTGTAGCATTCAAAGCATCTTCAATACGCAGTTTCTTTTCTTTCAGTTCTGCTTCAGTTGCTCCACCAACTTTGATAACAGCAACCCCATTAGACAGTTTTCCTAATCTTTCAGCATAATTTTTCTTATTATGTTCTTCTTTAACATTGTTCATCTGCTGTGTAATTTCTGCAATACGCTGATCAATAGCTTCTTTTAAGCCATTTCCGCCAATCATCGTGGTATGATCTTTAGTAATATGAATTTTCTTAGCAGAACCTAAATCACTCATAGTTACATCTTTTAATTCCATCTGCAGATCTTTATTGATCATTTTAGCATTGGTCAGCACCGCAATATCCTGTAAGATTTCTTTTTGATTATCACCAAAGCCTGGAGCTTTAGTAGCTACGACATTGAATGTTCCTCTTAGTTTATTGACAACGATCGTCGAAATAACTTCCTGTTCAAAATCATCAGCAATCAGCAGTAATGGTTTATTAGCCTGCATTACCTGTTCTAAAACCGGCAGGATTTCCTGAACTGTACTGATTTTATGATTAGTAATCAGAATCAATGGATTATCAAGATCAATTGTCATCTTTTCACGGTCTGATACCATATAAGGAGAAACATAGCCTTTATCATACTGCATTCCTTCAGCTACTTCTAATTCTGTATCAAAGCCATTAGATTCATCAACAGTAATAACTCCGTTGCGACCAACTTTCTCAATAGCGTCGGCAATATAACGGCCAATTGTCTGATCTCCTGAAGAGATGCTGGCAACATTTTCAATATCGCTGTTAGTTTCAATTTTCTTAGAATGATCAAGAATATATTGGGCAACATTCTTGCTGGCAAATTCAATTCCTTCTTTCATCAAAACTGGATTTGCTCCTTTTTCAACAGCTTTTAAACCATTCTGGATCATTGCCTGTGCCAGAATAGTCGCTGTTGTCGTACCATCCCCGGCAATATCGTTGGTCTTATTAGCTACCTCATATACAAGTTTAGCACCCATATTTTCAAATTTATCTTCTAATTCAATTTCTTTAGCAATCGATACCCCATCATTAGTAATTAATGGTGATCCAAAACCTTTATCCAAAACAACATTTCTGCCTTTAGGCCCAATCGTTACTTTCACTGCATCAGCTAAAGTATTAACTCCTTTTAACATGGCAGTTCTGACATCTTTAGAAAAACGTATTTCTTTACTCATATTTATACCCCCTATTCAATAACAGCTAATATATCTTTTTCATCTAAGATGATGTATTCATCTTCATCCTGTTTAAACTGTGTCCCTGTATATTCTTTGAAGATAACAGTATCTCCCGCTTTCAACAGATCATCACATTTCGAACCTACAGCTACAACCAATGCCTGATTGCTGGCCTTTTCTTTTGGTGAAACAAGAACAATGCCACTGGCAGTTGTCTTTTCAGCTTTTTCTTTTTTTAATATAACATTAGTATTTAATGGTTTTAACATAACTTTACCTCCTTAGCACTCTAGCCATCTATCTGCTAACACATATTATTATATTCCTGATTATGAACTCAACATGAACTTTTTAGCACTTTTATAAATAGAGTGCTAAATAAAAAAAGAGCTCAATATTATTAAATGAACTCTTTTGTGAAATTATTCTTCTTCACCGTACATTAGACAAAGATGGACAGCTTTTTTCCATCCCTTGATCAATTCTGCTTTCTTTCCATGGCTAATCATTGGCAAGAACTCTTTATCAATAGCCCAGTTACGAATAATATCATCTTCATCCTGGTAAATCCCAACTGCAAGCCCCGCCAGATAAGCTGCCCCTAGTGCGGTAGTTTCCACACACTTTGGTCGATGAACGATCGTATGGCAGATATCACTTTGAAACTGCATCAAAAAATCATTAGTTGATGCTCCACCATCAACTTTTAAACTACCGATATTTCCCTTAGCATCTTCCTTCATGGCCTCAATCACATCATAAGACTGATAAGCTATAGATTCTAAAGTAGCACGAATCAAATGATTTTTATTCGTTCCTCTAGTAATACCTACAATCATACCGCGTGCATCTTGAGACCAGTATGGTGCTCCTAATCCAGTAAAAGCAGGAACAACATAAACATTATTTGTATCTTCTACCTGACAGGCATATTTCATAGAATCAGGAGCTGATTTGATCATTTCTAAACCATCTCTTAACCATTGAATACTCGCTCCAGCAACAAATACACTGCCTTCCAGGGCATAATTAATTTTACCGCCATAACTGGCAGCAAGGGTCGTTACCAGACCATTTTGCGAACGAATTGGTTCGTTTCCTGTATGCATCAGTAAAAAGCATCCTGTCCCATATGTATTTTTGATATCTCCCATCTGAAAACAGCACTGCCCAAACAAGGCTGCCTGCTGATCACCGGCTATCCCACAAATTGGAATCTTACCACCTAACAGTCCTTCATCTACATAACCATAGACATAGCTTGATGGTTTGACTTCTGGCAGCATAGAACGAGGAATTTCAAAATAATCCAGTAATTCCTGATTCCATTCCAGACGATGAATATCATACAGCATAGTACGTGAAGCATTAGTATAATCAGTCACATGTTTTTTTCTCTTCGTCAGATTGTAGACCAGCCAGCTGTCGACCGTGCCAAACAGCAGTTCTCCCTGCTTAGCTTTTTCTCCCGCCCCAGCAACATGATCAAGGATCCATTTGATTTTAGATGCTGAAAAATATGCATCCGGTACCAGTCCTGTTATTTCAGGTATCTTTTTAGCTAAGGATGTAGTTTTCAGTTCATCGATCATATCGGCTGTTCTACGACATTGCCAGACTATTGCATTATATACCGGCAACCCTGTTTTTTTATCCCAGACAATCGTGGTTTCACGTTGATTAGTGATACCGATCCCCGCAATATCTTCACTGGAAAGATTGACTTTAGCCATGGCTTCAATAGCGACAGCAACCTGACTGGACCAGATTTCCATCGGATCATGTTCCACATATCCTGGTTTGGGATAAATTTGCGTAAATTCTTTCTGGGCAATACTTTTGATTTGTCCATTCTTCTTAAAAATGATACATCTTGAACTTGTCGTTCCCTGATCTAATGCCATTAAATACTTTTCCATAATATCCTCCAACTAAAAAAGGGCAGTGTAAAAACACACCCCCGTTTTCTATATCATATCATAATTTTAAGAACATATCATTCCATTTTGCCTGTCCATGAGTAGAATCTGATACTTTTTCAAACTGAAAACCACATTTTTCATAAAAAGGTATCAGATGATCTTTACAAGTTAAAACAAAACCATCTACTTCTGCTTTTCTTCTTTCAATATACTCTTTTACCATTTTTCTGGCAAAACCCTTACCCTGATATTCGGGAATAATACATACCGAAAAAATCAGCTGCCACTTGCCATTTGGCTGATGTAAAGAACTGTTATGATAAAATTCATCCGCCAAAACCATCTGATCATTTTTCAAACCACCAATATAGCCAATTGGCTGACCATTTTCATATAAAATATCATATCCATGACCGTACGTTTTCAATCTAGACGCCAGTTCTTCATACGAGGCTGCTTCAGCCTGAGTGAAACAATGAGTTTCTAACATAAAAACCGTTTCCAGATCATTATATGTTGCTTCTTTTATTTCCATTTTAGACCACCATCATATATAAACCAACAAAAGGCATGACCAGGATCAGTGCCGGAGCCAGATTCATCGCTCTAACATCCAGGATCTTTGACACCGTCAAACCTGTAATCATCGTAATGACTCCTCCACAGGCTTTAAAATCAGCAATCATCGTAGCATTAACATATGGTAAAATAGCCTGTGCCAAAAAATAACATATCATCAGAATGATAAACTGCGGTATACAGATCAACCCCTGAGCATAACCTAAAGCCGCACCAAATAATATTGCAGTAAAGAAATCTAATACGGATTTCGATATCAGGACCGATGAATCCCCTGACATTCCTTCTGACAGAGCACCAAACAATCCCATTCCTGACATTGAAAACATCAATACGACTAATAAATATAATGACATATACTCTTCATGATTACCTTCCATATGAAAAGGAAGCTTTTTTAAAATCAGCGAAAAAGCTTTATGAACAAAGTCATAAAGATGACATAATTCACCAATTGAAAAACCTACGATCGTTGCCATAATAACCATTGGTAAAGTTTTAACTCCAATGATTGACATGATTCCTATCGTTACTGAACAAATTCCAAAAATCTTAGGCAGTTCTTCCAAAAGATGACGAGGCAGATATTTTTTAATTCCTCCACCTATCAGTGTTCCTAAAAAAACCGCACATACATTTGTGATAATTCCTACTGGCACATTTCCCCTCCTTCATACATTTCAGTAATAATATATCATTAAATTTGCATACAGATAATAGTTTTTCTATGATTATTTTTTCAAATTGATCAGACAGCTATGCAAAACCATATTTTCCTGGATCAAAACAGCATCTTCACCATTATATTTCTCAACTACATCTTTGATGATATTCATTCCCAAACCATGTTTCTTTTCATCATGTTTAGTCGTTTTAAAATCATTAAACTGTGACTCATTATATGTATTTTTAATTCTCACTATAAAATTATATTCATTGCATTCAATCTTATAAACAATCTCCTTGGTGTTCGCTTCCTTACTTGCTTCAATAGCATTATCAAACAGATTAGTTAATAGCTTTGCCATATCATAACCGGATATTCCTTCAGGAATATGACATGGATAAACCCCATGAAAATCAATTCCCAGTTTATCAGCTTTCGCCATAGCTTTATTCATAGCATAATTAAAAACCGAATTATTGGAATGAATCAGTTCTCTTTGACTGTCAAGTTCTATATGCGATAATATTTCCTGTTTGGTTTCATCACTAACCTCACTATCTCTTAATATTCCTACCAGATTTTTATAATCATGCAGAATCTTATTATATTCTTCACTTTTCTGGTTTGCTACTTCGATGATCGTTTCTTCATATTTTAATGATTCCAGATAAATCTTCTGATCAAGAAGCTTATGATAGTAATCCGTTAATTTTAAACATACATAATATATCAGCACAACGACCATTAGTGAAACAATATAAGTGTAAAGAGCAACATCTAAAGCTACATCACCACATAATAATTCATTAGTTACAATAACAACCAGACCTATCAAAGAAACCAGTACAAAAATAATAAAGAACCAGACATATTTAGGTAATTCAAACTCCCCAGTGTAATATTTCTTCAGATAAACATACTCAATAATATATACTATCTTAATAAAAGCTGCGATATTATAATATACAGTTTGTGGATTTAAAGTAACTACATAAAATGATCGACTTCCTAGTATTAAAACTATAATCCCACTAATTAATAAAAAATTAATATTCAATAATATTATTTTTAATATTTTATTTATGATACTCCCCTCATAAATATAATGAGCGTAAACCGTTAAGGCAACTACCAAAATCACCCCACTATTGCCTATTTGGAGATATGTTACACTTATTAATATAACAGATAGAAATAAAACAATTAAAAACTCAAAAATTTTACTATGTAAATATTTTTTCTTTTTTTTAAGAAATAAATTTAAATAAAATATTATTAATATATTTTCTAAAAAAGAAAAAACAATATCAATTATTACTATCATAACAGTTTGTACTCCCTATATTTATTTTTTACTGTTTCTTTGTATTTTTTGCTTATTGTTAGTGATAATCCATCATTCATGATAACTAACATGTTTTTAAAATCAATATGCTGAATATATTCAATGTTTACTATTACTCCATAAGAAATTACCATAAGATTTTTACAATTAATTAATGATAAAATTTTTTTAAATGTACATCTTATCTTATATTCTTTTAATGCATGAATAATTATATAGTTTTTCTTAGTTTCTACATATTTTATATCCTGATAGTATAAAGAAATAATATGATTATAAGATTGAATAATTAATTTATTATTTTCATTATGATCAGATAACTTAATTATTTTTTGAATACATATCTGTAAATCCACTTCTAAATTCTTCTTTCTGACGAAATAAAAAATATCATATTTTAAACTATCAAAAATCATTTGATCGTAATTGGTAATGACTATTTTTAAATAATGATTATTTTTGGTCTTTTCAAAAAAATCAAATGCATTCATCACAGGCATTTCATAATCTATAAAAATAACATCATAACGATCAATGGCTTCGATCAGATCAAAAGGATCCAAGTATAAATCTAATTGTATGTTGTGATATTTATTAAAGATATGTTTGATTTTCAGTAAAAATTCATTTTCATCATCAAGTATGGCAAATCTCTGCATTATTTATCCTTATAAGTATATTTGAGATAATCAACGAATGTTTTATAGGTTTCTCTAGCAGCTTTAATTTTTACTATTTCCATTGGAATATGTAATTCATTATTTTCACTTTTCTTTCTTTCATCTAATGATAAAGGTTTATTGATCAACCCTAAAATATAATCACTAGAAACATTAAAGAAACGAGCAATTCTGATAATCATTTCAGTATCAGGAATATTTCTTTCTTGCTCATAAAACTGAATAGTTTTTAATGATACATTGATTGCTGTAGCCAGTTCCTGTTGTGTCATTTGCCTTTCATTTCTTAAATACTGTATTCTTTCACCAATCATATTTCTTCCTCCTATGAGGATTATAATTTGAAGAAATTCAATTCTATGGAAAGTACTATTCATCATAGTATTTATTCGATTTTATACTACATACAGTTTTATGATTTTCCCATTATTTATCCTATTTTCCCATTTCCAACAAAAAGTAAATAAATTCGATATGATGAATCATGAAATCATGAAAGGAATCAAAGTATGAATAAAATCGCACAAATGCTTACCTACAAAATTGCACCAGAACAATATAAAAACAACCTTGAAGAACTAGAGGTTGCTGCATATGGCATGGAAGGATTACTATGTAACTTTACAACCCTTGGTTTAGCTTTTCTTATTAGTATTCTTTTCCATACAACATATGAGTTATTTTTGATGCTTCTATACTTTATACCTCTTCGCTCTTCATATAAAAGTTTTCATTGTAAAACATTTAAAAACTGTTTAGTAATGTCTAATCTTGCTGTATTATTAGCGACATTGACTATTCAGCACTTATCGTATTTTTCTGGATACTTTTTTGTCTCTTTATTAATGATTTGGATCAATTATCTTTTATCATCAGAAAAAAATATAAAAATGCATATTATTTTGACAGTAATAAATATGTTGATTCTTATCATCAATAAAGACTATTTGGTAACTGTTATGATTTCCTTGATTATTAATACCGTTTTATTATTATTGAAAAGAGGTGAAATTCATGAAAAAGTATAGTTATATGTTATTTGGGTTATGTACTCTATTTGCTACAACTTTAAGACTACCTCCTTCATGGTGGTTTTTCTATGAACCAAAAAAACCTGAAAAATTCATGAAATAGTAGTTTTAGCCAAGATTATTCTTGGCTCTTTTTATTTCTTTATTTTTTGATATAATTTTTGTAGAGGTATAATGTTATGAATTTAGGTCAGCAGTTAAAAACAATCAGGAAAATGCGAAAGTATAAATTGAAAGATGTTGCAGAAAAACTGAATATTGCAAAATCCACATTATGTGAGTACGAAAATAATAACATTGATCCACCTGCATCTAAACTAATTGCTTTATTACAGCTCTACCAGGTAGAACCATTTATGTTTTTGAAAAATGAAGATCAGTATATCAATATTTCTCATTACAGTAAAAAAGGAAAATTAAAAGCAATTCTTTTAGATTTAGAAGAAAAAAACAAGCTATGAATTGATTTCACAGCTGTTTTTATAAAAGCAGGTATTTCATATATAATGTTTCGAAATTTCTAAAAAAACCACGTCCTATTCTAATTTCATTTTGATTTTTAAGGATTATTTTTTCTTTACTGTAACCATAAACATAATTAAAATGAATAGCAAACGATTTGTGAATCTGAATAAAATTATTATCATTTAAATCCTTAATAAACTGCTTTAAACTTCTTTTATCTTTATAAACTCGACTTTCTGTATAAACATATAAAACACGATAATAAACTTCCACATAACAGATAGAAGCTTTGTTTAAAGGCACATGAATATGATCATACGAAAGCGTTATGTAATTATCTGTTTTGATTTCTTTTTTAAATAGCTGACAAAATGATAAGAAATCCTTTTCAAAATTCTTTTTTCTAATATAATAAAATGGCTGAACTTTAAACGTATCATGCATTAAATTATCGGTACTGGTTACAAAGACAATAATTATTTTATGGTTTTCTTTCATAAGCAATTGTGCCAGATCTACACCAGAAATCTGATCATCTAAATGAATATCAACAAAAGCCATATCATAATGATGATTTTTACATTCATTAACGTAGTTTTCGTGACATATATGAAAATCATAATCCTGATATACAGTAGCCATAAACCAATCTATTTTCTTTTTTAATATACAGGCAAAATCATAATCATCTTCAACTATTAATATATTCATTTTATCCTCACTTTCTTTTATTCAATCAGAAAACTGCGCAAAAAATATGTTCAGTACGATCCGAACATATTATCTCTACATTTTCTGGAACAGTATAAAACTGTATCATTCCTTAAAATAATCTTATCTTTTTTTATATTTTTCACATGTATTTTATTAACAAAACACCCTTTTCTGATTTTCATAAAACGACTATCCCCTAAAATAGTTTCACATTGCTGAGTTAAAAAATCACTTTGTTCATAACACATATTCTGGGTGTAAATATAAACTTTCCCATAATATCTGTCTATGTAATATACATCTTCCATTTTCAGCAGCATTTCTTTTCTGCCATTAACAATATCAATCAATGTATGAATATAATAATCTTTTTGGTCATAAACGATACTGACGATCATATTATTTAATCTATATTGTTTTTCCACCCCTTTATTTATGATCTGTCCTTTATCATATGTCACAATTTTTATATTTTTACTGCCATATAAAACACATAATTCAATAAAATCTTTAATTTCTAAGACATCGTCAAACACGAAAATAAAGCTATTTTCAATTTTCTTTTGCTGGTGCAATAAATGAGCTATGGATTCAAAATATTGAAAATGTCCCAGTTTAAAAACCTCATTAACCAAAAACAGTTTGAAGTAGTGAACATACATTGACTGCCTCCCAATTATTATTAATTCCCTCATGAAAATATTATATAGTGCCAAGAGAATACTTTCACAAAACTAACATAAAATGGCTTTTTCTACTACTATTCTACATATTTTTTCATTCATACTGAACTTTTCTCCAAAAAAAAAGCATATTTTCATATGCTATCTTTTCAAATCAAATGGTACAGGTGTTTCAAAAACATAATGCTTTTTGGTTAAAGGATGAATAAAGCCAAAACGATTAGCATGTAAAGCCAGACGCTTCACCAGATTAGTTTTAGCACCATATTTTTTATCTCCGGTAATAGGATGGTGAATATGAGAAAACTGAACTCTGATCTGATTTTTTCTTCCTGTATCCAGATTAACCTGAACTAAACAATAATGCTGAAAACATTTCATGACCTGATAATGCGTAACAGCCAGTTTCCCTTTATCCTGACCAGTAACATAAACATACTGACTTTTATTTTCTGCCAGATAATTTTTCAGGGTTCCCTGAGATTTTTCCAGTTTTCCTTCAACAATGGCAACATAACCTCTTTCCTGAACCAGGTCATTCCATCGTTCCTGAAGCAAATCACGAATTTTTCTGTTTTTACAAAACATGATGATTCCTGAGGTCTCACGATCTAAACGATGAACGATATATATCTTATTATTGCGATTTTTTGTTTTTACATATTCACTTACCTGGTGGTAAGCCGTTTTTTCTTTTTCACTGCCTGCCGACATACTTAATAAACCTGAAGGTTTATTGATGACAATAAATTCATCATCTTCATAGATAATATCAAGAACTGTATTTTCTTTTTTACTGATTTCAACTATGTCTCCTGTCTTTAAAGGCCAGTCATACTGACTGACTGGTTTCGAATTGACATAAACCTGTTTATATTTAAGTAGATTTTTAGCATTTTTACGATTATAGGTCTGTAATAGAAAATCCATCAGACTCATTTCTTTTTTTACGATCATATTCCTTGAATATTTCATATATCATGAAATATCTTTTCTCCTTTCTAAAAATTTAATACTCTTCTAAAGAAAAATGCAAAGATAACTTTGCATTTTACATATAAGTTATACGTTGTGTATTCAATAAAACCAGAACTGTTTCCAAATAATAAATCACTATCGCTAATGGCCATGGCATTAAAGAAATTACAGCCAGTAAAACAACCAATAAGCTTACAAAAATACCAATAAAAGTATTTTCAATATTAATTGCCTTTTGTTTCTTGGTAATATTAAACAAGTCTACGATCGTATCATAATTTGAATCCGCCAGCATGATATCACTGTTTCTAATGACTTTTTCATTATGCACACCACCACGAGAAATACCTACAGTTGCTTTTTGCAGTAAAGCAATATCCTTATCACAGTCACCAATATAAGCAACCGGTCCGGCAATAAGAGCTTTATCCATGATCTGCAGTTTTTCCTCCACCGTCAGATTATTATGAATCATATACTGATCAGCTTCCAGATCCGTAGGTCCATCATTAAAGATGATCAGTGATTTATGAAGTTTTGTTAATTTAGCAAACAGATCCATTTCATCCTCAGTTGTTTCAATGCCATCAAAGCGATCATAAATGATCGTGACACAGGTATTCAGATTATCAAGACCACTGTTTTCTTTAATTGCTATTTTTTTCGCAAAAGCTTTCGCTACGCCCGCAATAAGGCTAAAAGAAGCTCCTTGCTTATAAACTGAGCTGCCCGCCATTGTCAGCATGACAATACCAATCCACATCAGATGAGTCTCTCCCTGACGGGAAATAAATGGCGTCAGGATACAGCACAACAAACCAACAATGATCAGAAATAATGTATATCCTAACGAAACCTTATCAATAATATCCTCAGTCTTAGATTTATTTACTGGCGCATTAACCGCCAGATTCAAAACCGTATTTAAAGCCGAATCTTCATAAAGTGCTGTTGTCTTGATATAGACATCGCCTTCTTTGATTACTGTTCCACTGAAAACTTCCTGACCAATTTGGCATTCTTGTAACAGGTCACTGCCATCAATAGCATAAACATCGAGCTTGGCCTGTCCATTAATGATTTTTCCTCCTAAAGGCACCGCCTCATCTTCTTTAACCAGAATAACATCCCCTATATCAATATCTGATAAAGGAACCATTTCTTCCTGATTATGTCTGACACGTCTTCCTAAACGATCCTCATTGATCAGATTATCAATTTTTACCAATGTATTCTGTGATACTTTCGTAATCAGAAACTGACCAAACTGATAAAGGATCATAACCAGGATTGACTGTAAAAAACCACGATAGATCCATCCTGCAAGACAGGCAACCGTTATGATCACATGTTCACTGAAATACTGCTTTAACTCAATATCTTTAACAGCATTTTTAATAACATGTTCGCCACAGACAAACAATGCCAGCAGCCAGCCAAGATAGCTTAAAACGGTAACATCATTTCTTGATACTAAACCAATAGCCAAACCAACACACAAAAGACAGATCCTGATATACTTCTGAACATATTTTTCATTAAAAATATCCTGTGATTTAAATGGTTTTTTCCACTGTTCAACATGAACATTAGGATTAACGTTTTCCACTATACGTGATATTCTTTTTAATACATTTCTATTAGCTGAACGTAAAGACAGCATTTTATTAGAAAAATCCAGATTTACATTTTCATAAGCACTATATTTGGTAAGGATTTCTCTGATTTCATTAGCGTCTTCTTCGTTTTCCAGATTTTCAAACATGAAAAACTGATCGATCTTATTTTCTGAAGAAACATATTTTCTTTTATTTTTATTAACAATTTCTTTAAGTACATAATCTAAATCAGATTCAGTAAGCATTGTCTGCACATTGTCTGGTCGAGCACAGTTAAAAGAAACTGAATCTTTCATAATTTTAATATGCGAAACTTCCTGCATTTCATTTAACATCAAGGTTAACTGATTGATATCTTCACTTTTAACCTGATCAATATAATAAATATGCTCCATGAGTTCACCCCTTTGTTTGCTAATAATATCATAAATTTATAAAAATTCAAAATTTAGCTAGACTTTCTTCATTCTTGTTTTCTTGTTCTTTATTAAAACAAAATTTTCTTTAAATTCTATATCTGTACATGACAAATCAAATTCGTCTCCATAAATCTTATAATTTACCTGAAGATGCTCATTATCACGAATAACACAATCATATATTTTTCCTTTGGAAAACAATTCTCTTCTTTCTTTACCGATAATTATATCCATGGTTTTGATACAACGGCAAAAACATCTTTTCCCTGCATGAGCGATAACGGTCACCTCCTATTATATTATCATCCTGATATCAAATATTATATCATAAAAAAAAGAACTATGAGTTCTAATTCTTGGAAAACTCTAATAGTTCTAAATCTTTATTTTTCTCACTTGCCCAGCGTACACCCCAGTCATTAGTAAACAGCAATAATGGCTGTCCTTTAAGATCCTGTACTTTTCTGGTATCAGAAGAAAGATTTAATGATTTCAGATCAGTTCCGGTTTTGACCCAGCGAATATACTGATATGGTAATGGATTTTTATTGATTTCAACATTGTATTCAGTTTTTAAACGATGTTCAAGTACTTCAAACTGTAAGACACCGACAACCCCTACAATAATTTCTTCCATTCCGCCACCAAGTTCAGTAAAAATCTGAATCGCACCTTCTTTGGCAATCTGTTCAACCCCTTTAACAAACTGCTTTCTTTTCATCGTATCTTTATTTCTGATCATCGCAAAATGTTCTGGCGCAAAAGTAGGAATTCCTTCAAAAGCAAAACGTTTTTTACCGGTAGTGATCGTATCACCAATAGAGAAAATACCAGGATCAAAAATACCGATGACGTCACCAGCATAAGCTTCCAGCACTTCGCTTCTTTCATCAGCCATTAACTGTTTTGACTGATTCAGTTTGATTTTCTTTTTCCCCTGATAATGATAAACTTCCATTCCTCGTTCAAATTTACCTGAACAGATTCTGAAAAATGCCATTCTGTCTCGATGTCTGGCATTCATATTAGCCTGAATCTTAAATACGAAAGCCGAAAAATCCTGAGAATAAGGATCGATCAGTTCACCATTAGCCATTCTTGGTGTTGGTGGCATCGTCATATAAAGGAAATGTTTTAAAAATGGTTCGATACCAAAATTAGTTAAGGCAGATCCAAAACATACTGGTGACAGTTGTCCAGCACGTACCTTTTCCAGATCAAAAGCATTACCTGCCATATCTAAAAGTTCGATATCTTCCTGCAGTTTATCATACAGTTCTTCTTCTACATATTCTTTTAATTTTTCATCGTCAGCATCCAGAATTTCAGTTTTTACTTCTTTTCTTCCACCATCAACAGGAATAAAACGAATCACCTGTTTATCGTCTCGTTCATAAACTCCTGCAAATCGTTTTCCCGAACCAATTGGCCAGTTAACTGGACATGTTTCAATTCCCAGTTCCTGTTCAATTTCTTCCATCAGTTCATAAGGATCACGTGCTTCTCTATCCATCTTATTAATAAATGTGAAAATAGGAATATGACGCATCGTACATACTTTAAATAATTTTCTGGTCTGATCTTCAACCCCTTTGCTGGCATCAATGACCATGACTGCACAGTCTGCTGCCATCAAAGTACGGTAAGTATCTTCAGAGAAATCCTGATGTCCTGGCGTATCCAGAATATTGATACAATAACCTTTATAATTGAACTGAAGTACTGAAGATGTGACAGAAATTCCTCTTTGTTTTTCGATTTCCATCCAGTCACTGGTTGCATGCTTGCTGTTTTTCTTCCCTTTAACCGTTCCCGCCTGCTGGATTGCTCCTCCATATAACAGGAACTTTTCTGTTAAAGTTGTTTTACCGGCATCCGGATGAGAAATAATTGCAAATGTTCTTCTTTTTTCTATCTGTTCTCTTATATCTTCCATAATTTTCTCCCAGTAAAATCATAACGATATTCATTGATTTGTCAAGGTGCTAAAAAACAAAATCCCCGTTTTCAAAAATTCTGACATGTGATCCATCTTCAAGAATTCCATCGATCAGCAAATCAGGTGATCCCATCATAAAATCAACATGAATAAATGAATCATTAACACCATGTGCCAGTAATTCTTCTTTATCCATATCAATACCATTGATCATACATTCGCTAAACCCTTTACCTAAAGCCATATGACATGAAGCATTTTCATCAAACAGCGTATTATAAAACAGAATATTCAGATCATTAACAGGTGAGTGATATGGTATCAATGCCACTTCTCCTAAGCGCTGACTGCCTTCATCGGTTTCAATAATTTCTCTTAAAATATCATACCCGCGCTTAGCACCATAATCTATGACCTTTCCATCTTTAAAACGCAGATAAAAATCATCAACGATATGTCCACCATAGCTCAATGGTTTGGTCGCAAAAACTATTCCTTCTACATCATCTTTATTTGGTGAAGTAAAAATTTCTTCGGTGGGAATGTTAGGAAAATTATAAACACCATTTTTCAAATAACTTCCTCCCCCAGCGAAAAGATAATCTGGGTTTAAGCCAATAGTAATTTCGGTTCCCAAACTGTTTTTATAGTACAGTTTTGTAATTTTCAGCTGATTTAAATACTGAACTCTTTTTTCAAAAGATTCTTTATGCTGCTTCCAGATCACATTAGGATCATGCTGTTCGTCTATCTTGCAGGCTTTAAAAATGGCATTCCATAAAGCCTGTATTGCTTCCTGATCGGACATATCAGGAAATACCTTATTAGCCCACTGTTTCGTTGCTCCCCCAGCGATACACCAGGAAACAGTCATATTATCAGATAACTCATAATATTTAGCAAAAGCCTGATGTGCAGCTTTTTGCCAGTTCGAAATCTTTTCTGCTTCAATTCCGGATAACAGTTCCGGATCAGAATCATCAATATAAAGAAAACAGGCATTTTCTCTAGCATAATCATTCTTAAAAGCAGCCAGCCAGGCAGGAACATGATTGAACTGTTCAGCTGAAAGATTTTCGTATTTCATTTTGGTAATGACATCGTCACTGTAAGAGACAACCACCTCTCCAGCTCCAATTTGATAAGCCTGTCTGGTCACTTCTCTGATCAATTCATAACTTTCGATTGACCCTGAAATAACCACGGTCTGTCCTTTTTGAACATTTAAACCTGAACATACGATCAGGGATGCATATTTTTTTAATTTATCTTGAAAACTCATTTTTCCACCTCTAATTTATTTAATTCGTTTTGTGCCTCTTTTGATCCATCATCAATGGCTTTTAAATAATATTTTTTTGCCAGATCCAGATCCTGCTTGACTCCATCACCATAATGATATATATAGCCAAGCATAAAACTCGCCTCTGGAAAATGATCCTGACTAGCCAGCTGGAAACAATACAAAGCGAGCTCCTTATTATCATGACCATCAATTCCATAAAAATGCCAGCGTCCTAAATGATAACAGCCTTCCGCACTTTTGCGTTTGGCCGCATATAAAATATACTGATAAGCCTTTTCATAATCTTTGGTCACATAAATGCCTTTTTCCAGAAATAAAGCATATTTAACAATAGCCGGAATATAATCTCCCTCAACCGCCTGGTGCAGATAAGTCAGCATCTCCTGTGGCGAGATCAGCCTTCCTTCTTCTCCATATAACACCAGCTGATATAGCGAGCGTAAATCATTGTCAATAGTCACAGCCTGTTTAAAATAAGCTACAGCCTGTTCATCGCGATGCAATTCATAACGAAAATACATGCCCAAATAATACGCTGACAGTGAATAAGACGTTGCCAGTTCATTAAGATATTTAAACCCTTTTTCTCTATCTGGCAAAACCCCGCGTCCTTCCATATAGCAGACTCCCAGACAATATAAAGCATGACGATCATGAAGTTTGGCAGCTTTTTGATAATACATAAATGCTTTGGCAAAATCCTGTTCTACCCCTAAACCCATTTCATAAAAGTAAGCAACGGATAACATCGCCTGCGTATCATTATTATCACTGGCACGCTGATACCAGTAAAGGCTTTGCTGATAGTGATCTTCTATTTCTTTATGTATTTCATAAAAATATCCTAAACAGTACTGCCCATGGGTATAATTCATCTCTGCAGCCTGAGTATAATAATGTAATGCTTTATCACTGTCCTGATTGGTTCCATTTCCAAATTCATAACAGGTTGCTAATGCCACAATAGCAATTTCCAGTTTCTTTCTGGCTGCTTTTTGATAATAATAAAAAGCTTTTTCCTTATCCTGTTCAACACGTAGACCCATATCATAAAAACGTCCTAATTTATATAAGGCTACTGTATTATCAGATTCAGCAGCTTTTTGATAATGTAGAAATGATTCATGATAATCCTGTTCGACACCTTCTCCAAATTCATAACACTCACCTAAAGAACAGTGCGCATCGACGTAACCATACTGCGCTGCCTTTTTAAAATATTCTAGAGCCTGCTCCATATTTTTTTCTGTTCCTAAACCATGCTGCAAACAATATCCAATAGAAAATAATGATCGCGGAAAATTTTCTTTTTCGCCTAGTCGATATAGTTCATATGCCTTTTTATAATCCTGCTGGACTCCGATGCCAAATTCATAAAAATAAGCCAGATTGCAGGAAGCGACCACATTTCCTAAATCGCTGGCCATGGCATAATATTGAGCAGCAATTTCATTGTCTGGGTCAAAACCATAGCCTTTTTCATGCATATATCCTAAAATACAGATACAGTCAGAATCATTGATATCTTCTCCCAGACTGAAACATTCAATAGCTCGTTCATAATTTTTCATATCATAATAATAAAGACCAACCTGATACAGTTCATCATCTTTAATATCTTCTAATCGTAACGATTCATATTCACTGTCATCTAAAAGCATACAAAGATCCAGACCAATGATCTGATGAGCTTCATCTTCAATCAGATACTGTTCATAATCCAGATAGCGCTCATCGCTCACTGCCATGAGCAGTTTGACCTGTTCTATATAATCTTCCAGTTCTTCAATTGAATGATCCTGACAAAAAAGTGAAACTACCCTGATATAGGCATAGCTTTGATCATAGTCATCTTTTTTTACTCTGATGATCGTTTCATTTTCAAAACATTCTATGATTTCATCAAACTCATAATGATGAAAAAAAGGAACATAGGATAACAGTCTATCTTTTAATGACATTTCTTCACCCCCAAATGAAAATAAGCAGATGACTTCTGCTTACTGATAATCATTGATGATCTTACTGATTTCTTCTGAGTATTTTCCCATGATCACCGTGATCTTGCCAGTGGACTGGATAATACCGCTGGCTTTAAGTTCTTTTAAAGTATCTAGATTGATCAAATCATCTTTTTCAACAAAAAAAGTAATTTTACTGCCACGGGCAATACTTTCTTTAATGTTATTTTTACCACCTAGAGCTTGAATCATCTTTTCAATATCTATTGGAATATTCTTTATTGTCGTTTCTTTTGGTTTCCTGTTTTTTAAATATTTTACTGTCAAAAACCAGACTGCAGCCAAAATAACAAGGGCTATCACGATATAAATAAAATAATCCATCATTGCGATCCTCCATTATTTTTATAAGAAATTCAATTTGTTTTCTAATATATTTATAGTATACTATATCTTGAAATTAAAAACTATAAAAAGATAAGGAGGTTTTTTATGAAAAAATTAACCGATTCACAAATATATTGGCCTTTTGTTTTTGTAATTGTAGCCCTCTGTCTTATTAGCTGTGTCACCCTGAAATTAGCTGTTCCCTACTTTACGGTAGTCGGTGCAGCTGGAATCTGGAGCAAACAGCTGATCTTTTATATATTAGGAGTTATCATTATTTATATGATCAGTAAATTTGGTAATGATCATATTTATGCTGGTATGTGGGTCCTCTATGGTATCCTCATAGTATTTCTGGTCGGGCTGGTCATAGAAAGATTTGCTTTATATAAATTAGGGATAAGCATCGTTCCGCTGGCCAAAGATACTCATGGTGCAACTTCATGGTATAAATTTGGCTTCTTTGATTTTCAGCCTAGTGAATTCATGAAAATTGTCATGATCATCTGTATGGCAAAAACCATTTCATTACATAATGAAATGTACCCCGTCCATGATTTTGAAAATGACCTGAGATTAATTGGCAAAGTTGCTGCAATATCCTTACCACCAATGATATTGACCTATCTGCAAAATGATGCTGGGGTCACACTTATTATGGCAGCTTCAGTAGTCTTTATACTTTTTGCCTCGGGAATACAAAAGGGATGGTATATATTTGGCGTAGGCTGTTTGGCTGCTGTCATACTGGTTTTATGTTATCTGTTTATTTTTCATCCAGAAATCTTTTCTAAGATCATTACTGGTCATAAGCTTGATCGTATTTATGGCTGGCTTGATCCTGAAGGAACATATAAAAACGAAGGATTCCAGCTGTTTAATGCAATGATGGCCTATGGAACCGCTGGTTTATTTGGTCATGGCTTTAGTGATGTCGTCATTTCTTTACAGGAAGCCCAGACTGACTTTATCTTTTCGGTCATTACTTTAGGTTTTGGTTTCATTGGAGCACTGATAACGCTATTACTGATTTTCGCTTTTGATTTCTGCGTTTTAAATGTCGGTCTTAAAGCGACCCACCAGAGTGACCGCTATTTTGTTGCCGGGGTCTTTGGCTGTCTGATCTTTCAGCAGTTCTGGAATATTGCTATGATCTTAGGAATCCTGCCGATTACCGGTATTACCTTGCCGTTGCTTTCTTATGGTGGATCATCATTATTATCTTATATGATAGCTGTTGGTATGTGTTTTGATATTCATCGCCAGACCGCTATCGCTCGTCATAATGCTGTAGACTAGGCTCATTCGAGCCTTTTTTTAATGTGACCACCTGGAAAGTATAAGGGTGGAGAAAA
Organism: Thomasclavelia spiroformis; assembly: GCA_016901755.1. Lineage (GTDB taxonomy): Bacteria > Bacillota_I > Bacilli_A > Erysipelotrichales > Coprobacillaceae > Faecalibacillus > Faecalibacillus spiroformis_A. The sequence continues at coordinate 49,270 of JACJKV010000008.1, forward strand.
GATATTTCCACACTGTCAAGATAAATATTCTGCTTAGTTTTTGAACCATAAAGCTCATCCCCCGATAAGGGATGACCAATGGCTGCCATATGAACTCTAATCTGATGAGTTCTTCCGGTAGCCAGGACACATTCGATCAAAGACTGTTTTGAATATTGAGTCAATACTCGATAATAGGTTAATGATGGTTTACCCTGAGCATCAATGATACGACGCATACTGTCTGTTTTGGTTAAAATTGGCAGTTCAATTTTCCCATCGCCATCTATTAAACCATCAACCAGGCAATGATACACTCTTTTGACCTGTTTGATATCTTTAGAAAGCAAAGCATGTGAAAGACTGTCTTTCGCTACCAGCATATATCCTGAAGTTTCCTTATCAAGACGATTGACAAGATGAACGGTGTAATCTAAATGCTTAAGCTGGTAATAGTAAATAATGGCATTAGCTAACGTATGATCAGGATAGCGTTTAGTGGGAATACAGGGAATCCCAGCTGGCTTATCAATGATCATATAATAATCATCTTCGTAGACGATACGAAGTGGTATATTCTGTGGTTTGATTGCTGTTTTTTCTTGAGGCAAAATGATTTCCAGGACATCATTTTGCTGTAAAAGATATCTGACGGTCTGATGTTGACCATTAACAAGGAAATCCCCTTCCCGCTTGATTTTTTTGATCATCGCCTGAGAAAGGGGTGTCTGTACTAAAAATTCTTTAATTGTCTGTTTTTGATTGATTGTATATTTCATGAACTGATAAAAGCCCTTCTGACTCTTTTGATAAATGACATTTCTTTATATTCTAAAAATTTAGCAGATTTCTGACTGATACGAACTTCTATGCTTTCAACATTTTCCAGTTCCAAGTGTAAATGATCGATTCCAATCAGTAAATGGTCAAACTGATCTCCTTCCAGTCTAATGATCTGACTTTCATCAAGAATCATGCTGGAACCTAATGAACGATAGGCATTATGATGGATGCCAGCCACTTCTGTTAACTGCATTAAAGGAATTCCCGGATATATAATGGCTCCACCTAATGATTTATTATACCCCGTTGAACCAGAAGGCGTTGATACACATAAACCATTACCACGAAAGACCTCAAAGAGAACATCATTAATGTAAACCGATATAACCTGAGTTCTTAAGCCCTGATCTAAACGCAATTCATTGAGTGCATATAGTATTTCTTCACTGTCTTTTTTATCAATTTTGATTTCCAGTAAATGTCGGTTCATGATCTTGTACTGGTTGTTTTTAATATAATGAATAAAATCATCTAATTCATCAATCTGAAAATCAGTAAAAAAACCTAATGTCCCGGTATGCAAGCCAACAAAAGCACAGTTTTTGTTGATATACTGATGAACGGCTTTTAATATCGTTCCATCACCACCAATTGAAATCACAATGTCGGGATTGATTTCATCATATTCAAACTGATGAATTAATTCTTTTTTTATTTTATCTGCAATCTCATCCGAGACATCATCACCACGTGTAACAAAAGCATATTTCACTTTGAACACCCCCACATATTTGTATTATAATATAATCAAAAATAAATAGCAAAGAGGTATATTATATGAACCACATCGAAATAGAATTTAAAATACTGATTACTCAACAGCTTTATCAAGAAATTGTCAAAGCCTATGAAAGCAAAAAATCCGGAGACTATATTCAGACCAATTACTACCTTTTCCATCCCCAGTTTGAAAAAAATAAGTATTCTTTACGGATAAGAGAAAAAAACGGTCAGTATGAACTTACTTTAAAAACCCCTACATCCAAAGGATTATATGAATACAATGAAATCATTGATCAGCCTACCAAAGACCTGATTTTCCAACATCAGCCTGTTTCAAATCCTATCTTTGAGCGTTTAAAATCAGAAGGTATTGATTATCATGAATTGGAATGCGGTCATTATCTGACAACGCATCGTATCGATATTCCTTTCCAGTATGGTATTTTATCATTAGATGCCAATGAATATAATGGTATTAAGGATTATGAACTGGAGTTTGAAGTTAATGATTATGAAAAAGGCTACCAGCAGTTTTTAGAAATCATCACGCCTTTTCACTTAACTTATACAGAAAACTGTACAAGCAAAAACAGAAGAATGAAAGCTTCATTAAAAAATAAATAGCCAAGCCATATGATTATTATGATAGACAGTTGGCAATTGAAAAGCTTGATATTAAAAAGGAACATGCCCGCCAAAGTGCGGATGTTCCTTTTTATTCATACATTTACAGATTACTGTATCCCATCAGATCTATATCAACAGCTTTGGCTGCTTCTCTACCTTCACGAATCGCCCAAACTACCAGGGATTGCCCACGTCTCATATCTCCTGCCACGTAAATCTGTTTGTGGCTGGTTAGATAATCCTTAGCTTCAACCTGTCCTCTTTGATTTAACTGCAGATCAAAGGCTTGAGCAATATTTTCTTCACAGCCCACAAATCCCGCAGCAATTAAAACTAAATCGACATCGATCGTTTTTTCGCTGCCTTTAACAGGAACCATGGTCATCTTCCCCTCATGTTGTTTTGGCTGTAAAGAAATCAGTACTGCCTGTTTGATCTGTCCTTTTTCATCTTTGATGAATTCCTTTACTGTTGTCTGATAAATTCGTGGATCATGTCCTAATATGGCGATAGCTTCGTTTTGTCCATAATCCGTTTTCTTAACTTTTGGCCATTCGGGCCAAGGATTCATCTCACTTCTGGTCTCTGGCAGCTCCGGCATCATTTCCAGCTGGATCACTGAATCACAGCCTAAACGAATAGCTGAACCCACACAGTCATTTCCGGTATCACCACCACCAATGACCAGAACTTTTTTATTTTTAGTATCTGGATACTTTTGATCCTGAAGATTACTGTTCAACAGAGATCTGGTAATTGATGTTAAATAATCTACAGCAAAATAAATACCTTTAGCATCTCGCCCAGGAACATTGATATCTCTTGGTTTTCTGGCTCCACAGGCTAATATAACACGATCATACTCTTTGAGCAGCTTATTGGCCTGCTGCTTATTTTCTATGGCTTTATTGACCTGAAATTCAATACCTTCTGCTTTAAGAATATCCACTTTTCTGGATATGATATTTTTTTCTATTTTCATATTAGGAATACCATACATCAGTAAACCACCAATACGGTCATCACGTTCATAAACCGTGACGTGATATCCTCTTTTATTGAGCTGATCAGCTGCTGCCAGGCCCGCTGGACCCGAACCAACAATAGCTATTTTCTTATTAATTCTCTGTTGTGGTGGTTTCGGTATCATCCAGCCAGACTCATAAGCAGTTTCGATAATTCCGTATTCATTTTCCCTTACTGTAACCGCATCGCCGTTTAATGAACAGGTACACGCTTTTTCACATAACGCTGGACATACACGAGATGTAAATTCAGGAAAATTATTTGTTTTAAGCAGACGTGACAGAGCTGCTTTATAATTTTTATGATAAATCAGATCATTCCATTCTGGAATCAGATTATTTAAAGGACAGCCTGAAATCATGCCCTGGATCATTTTTCCATTTTGACAGAAAGGAACGCCACAATCCATACATCTGGCTCCCTGTTGAGACTGCTGATCTCGAGACAGATATTTATGAAATTCATTAAAGTGACAGATACGCTTTTCAGGTGCCTCTTCGCGACTCGAACAACGTGCTATTTCTAAAAATCCTGTTGCTTTACCCATGTTCATCAATTCCTTTCTTAAATGTATTAAAGGCCTCTACTTTAGCCTGATCATTACTTAATCCCTGCTGTTCAAATGTTGAAATCAAAGACATCATTTTTGAATAATCATGAGGTACGACTTTTTTAAAATGTGATACTTCATTACCATAATGATCAAGAATTTCTTTGGCAACCTGTGAACCAGTATACTGATAATGTTTTTGAATCAGTTCTTTCAGCTGTTCTTCATCATATCTTGATTTCACATTTTTATAATCAACCAGTTCTTTGTTGATATGTTCATAAAATCTGTTTTGAGGATCATATACATAGGCAATTCCGCCAGACATTCCCGCAGCGAAATTTCTTCCTGTTGGTCCTAAAACGACAACCATACCACCGGTCATATATTCAAGCCCATGATCACCAACACCTTCAACAACAGCTACAGCGCCTGAATTACGGACCGCAAAACGTTCTCCAGCAACACCATTGATATAGGCCTCTCCTGATGTAGCACCATATAAGGCCACATTACCGATAATGATATTATCCTGAGCTTTAATAATGGCATCTTCAGGAGGTACGACAATCAGTTTTCCTCCAGATAAACCTTTACCAAAATAGTCATTACTGTCACCATACAGTTTTAAAGTTAATCCTTGAGGAATAAAAGCTCCAAATGACTGTCCCCCAGCCCCAAAACAGTTAACCGTAAAAGTATCCTGCTGCAGTGAAGTGCCATACTTCTTTGTTATTTGAGAACCAAACAAGGTACCAAATGAACGGTCAGTATTGCTGACACGAACATCAATTGAAGCTGGCTGTTTTGTATCCAGTGCCTTTTTCATCTGCTGATATAATACCGTAACATCTTTGGTCTGATTTAATTTAAAATCGTAAGCATTTTTAGGATCAAAATGCTTAGCTTTGGCCTTAGTATAAGGATTATCAATAATTTTAGAAAGATCCAGATGTTCACAGTCTGGTCTGATTTCCAGCATATCTGAACGTCCTACCATCTCATCAATGGTCTTAAATCCTAACTGAGCCATATATTCTCTTAATTCCTGCGCAATAAAACGCATGAAGTTTTCTACATATTCAGGTTTCCCTTTGAAATTTTTACGTAATAATGGATTTTGTGTCGCAACACCTACTGGACATGTATCTAAATTACATACTCTCATCATTACACATCCCATTGTTACTAATGGTGCCGTCGCAAAGCCATATTCTTCCGCTCCAAGCAGTGTAGCAATAGCCAGATCGCGCCCTGTCATCAGTTTACCATCAGTTTCAATAACAACTCGACTGCGCAAATCATTCATGATCAGAGTCTGATGTGCTTCAGCCAGTCCCAGTTCCCAAGGCAAACCAGCATTATATACAGAATTTTTAGGAGCTGCTCCGGTTCCACCATCATAACCAGAAATTAAAATAACATTCGCTCCAGCTTTGGCTACACCTGCTGCGATAGTTCCAACTCCTGATTCAGAAACCAGTTTTACGGAAATACGTGCATCCTGATTAGCGTTTTTCAAATCATAAATCAGTTGCGCCAGATCTTCAATTGAATATATATCATGATGAGGTGGTGGTGAGATCAGACCAACCCCTGGTGTGCTATGACGAGTCTTCGCAATCCATGGATATACTTTTCCTCCTGGCAAATGACCACCTTCACCTGGTTTTGCGCCTTGTGCCATTTTAATCTGAATTTCATTAGCACTGCATAAATATTCACTGGTAACACCAAAACGACCTGAGGCTACCTGTTTGATAGCTGAACATTTGCTGTCACCATTGGCCAGAGTTTTAAAACGTTCAGGATCTTCGCCACCTTCTCCACTGTTTGACTTGCCATGCAGACGATTCATCGCAATCGCTAAGGTTTCATGAGCTTCTTTAGAAATTGAACCATAAGACATGGCTCCCGTTTTAAAACGTTTAACGATTTCTTCGACCGGTTCAACTTCACTGATATCGATTGGATGACCTTTTTTAAACTGCAGTAAGCCACGTAAATTACTGTGAGCACCTTCAGCATCGATCATTTGCGTATATTCTTTAAACAGCTGATAATCCTGACGACGGGTAGCCTGCTGCAGCTTATGAATAGTAGCAGGATTATAAAGATGTTCTTCTTTCCCTGATCTTTCTTTATGATCTCCAGCACTGTCCAAAGTAATATCAACATCCAGTCCCAATGGATCATAAACCTGATCATGACGATATTCTACATCAGCTTCAATATCCTTAATTGTTTTACCTTCAATACGGCTGACCGTATGCGGAAAATATTTATCAATGACCTGACTGGATAAACCAATCGCTTCAAAATTCTGTGAACCACGATATGACTGAATAGTACTCACTCCCATTTTTGAAGCTATTTTGACAATGCCATGTAAGATTCCATCATTATAATCATGAATAGCTGCATAATAGTCTTTATTCAGTAAGCCCTGATCAATCAGATCATAAATAGTATCCTGTGCCAGATAACCATTGATGGCTGAAGCACCATAACCTAAAAGCGTTGCATAGTGGTGTACTTCTCTTGGTTCAGCAGACTCTAAAATTAACGCCAGACTGTTTCTTTTTTTCGTTCTGACCAGATAAGAGTTAACTGCACTGACTGCCAGCAATGATGGTATTGGCAAATGATTATCATCAACTGCACGATCAGACAAAATAACGATATTGCAGCCATCGTGATATACTTTATCTACTTCTACAAAAACTCTTTCAATCGCTTTTTCTAAAGAAGTATTTTTAATATAGGTAATATCTACTAACCCTACCTTAAATCCTTCCTTTTTCATGTTTTTTATTTTCAGAAGATCGGTATTAGTCAAAATTGGGTGGGAAATTTTCAGTAAATGACAGTTTTCCTGACAGTCTTCCAGCATATTTCCATCACGACCAATATAAACACTGGTTGAAGTGACAATTTCTTCACGAATCGCATCAATTGGTGGATTTGTAACCTGAGCAAACAGCTGTTTGAAATAATTGAATAGTGGTGGATGTTTTTTTGATAATACTGCCAATGGTGTATCATTCCCCATCGCTACAATATTTTCATTGCCCGTCAATGCCAGATTTTTTATATAATTTGTATCTTCATAACTGTATCCATGGATTTTCTGTAATTTAGTCAGATCATCTCCACAATATCTTTCTATTCTGACATTTGGAATACGCATATCTTTCAGTTTCAGCAGATTGCTTTCCAGCCATTCACCATATGGCTGTTTAGAAGCATATTGTTCTTTAAGATCATTATCTTTGATCAGTTCTCCCTTTTTCGTATCTACCAGCAGCATTTTTCCTGGTCTTAATCGTTCTTTCAAAATGACATCCTGTGGTGGAATATCTAAAGCCCCAACTTCAGAAGACAGGATCAGATAGTGATCTTTGGTAATATAGTAACGTGATGGACGTAATCCATTACGGTCTAAGACCGCTCCCATGATGTCACCATCACTAAATAAGATGGATGCTGGTCCATCCCATGGTTCCATTAAAGTTGCATTATATTCATAGAAATCCTTTTTTGCCTGTGACATGCTTTTATCATTTTCATATGGTTCAGGAATACACATCATCACCGCTCTTGGCAAATCCATTCCTGACATCACCAGAAATTCTAATGTATTATCCAGCATTGCTGAATCAGATCCGTTGACATCAACAACAGGATATACTTTTCTGGTATCAATGAGATCAGTATGCATATTTTCTTCACGACAAAGCATGTTATTGGCATTACCTTTGATCGTATTAATTTCACCATTATGAACTATAAAACGATTAGGATGTGCTCTTTTCCATGAAGGCATCGTATTCGTAGAAAAACGCGAATGCACCAGAGCAATAGCACTTTTATAATCCTGATCCTGAAGATCTTTAAAAAACAGACGTAACTGATCAACCAGAAACATTCCTTTATAAACAATGGTACGACTTGAAAGCGAACATACATAGGTATCTTCAAACTGACTTTGTTCAAAAATTCTTCTTACCTGATATAATTTTCGATCAAAAGCAATTCCTGACTTGGTTTCTTCTGGTTTAGCAATAAATCCCTGACAGATAAAAGGCATAGCATCTAAAGCCTTTTTCCCTAATACTTTAGCCATGATTGGCACTTTACGCCAACCTAAAAACTGCATACCTTCTTTCTTAACAATGGTTTCAAACATTTTTTCTACACGATGACGAATTTTTTCATCTTGAGGCATGAAACACATGGCCACACCAAATTTTCCTTCAGCAGGTAAATCAAATTCAGTGATGACTTTCTTAAAATAAGCATATGGTATCTGGGTAAGTATGCCAACACCATCACCAGTTTGTCCAGCCGCATCTTTTCCAGCTCGATGTTCCAGCTGTTCTACTATTTTTAATGCATCATGAACTGTGCGATGTGTTTTTTCTCCTTTGATATTGACAACAGCACCGATTCCACAGTTATCATGTTCAAAAGCTTTATCATATAAACCTGTTTTCACTTGTTCGTTCATAATGATCCCCCTTTATTATTAGTGTAAGAATATCACATTTAGTAAAATGTGTAAAGTATAGTTATTTTTTTAGGATATTCGTAAATTATTGTATTTTTTTAAATACAATATATCATTTTTGGATATTTTTTTATAAAAAATGCATATTTTTTTGCATGAATAATAATTATATTTTACTATTTTAATAAATTTATTTCATTATTAATTAAAAAAATTTTTAATTTTTTTTTATTTATTGGCATTATTCGCCAAAAAGAGTAAGATATATATAGAAAAACTAAAGGAGAAAAAAGTAATGGAAAACAAATTTATTGTAGAAACTTCTGCTAGACATATCCACTTAAGTGAAAAGGATTTAGCAATTTTATTTGGTGAAGGACACCAGTTAACAAATAAAAAAGATTTATCACAGCCTGGTCAGTTTGCCTGTGTAGAAAGAGTAACAGTTATAGGACCTAAGGGTCAGTTAAATATGTCAGTATTAGGACCAACAAGAAATGAAACACAAGTAGAAATCTCATTAACTGATGCCAGAAGCATTGGGGTTGCAGCAGCCATCAGAGAATCAGGAGATATTGAAGGAACAGCTGGATGTAAGTTAGTTGGCCCTGCAGGTGAAGTTGAAATTCCTTGTGGTGTTATTGCTGCAAAACGTCATATTCATTTAACACCAGAAGATGCTGAAAAATTTGGAGTTAAAGATAAAGAAATCGTTAAAGTTGAAATTAATACTGATGGACGTTCATTAATTTTTGGAGATGTTGTATGTCGTGTCAGTGCCTCATACGCGACTGCAATGCATATCGATACTGATGAAAGCAATGCGGCAGCATGCGGTAGAGAAGTATACGGACAAATCGTTAAATAATAAAAAAGCCGATTGGCTTTTTTTCATTATTCGACAAAATATGATATAATGCTTTTGGGTGATATCATGAAAATATTAAAAATACTAGGTCAATCAAAAAAAGCCATTGGTGGCATCATTGCCATTATCTTATTTATGGCTGCCATCTTTTATGCTGGAATGCTGTTTGGTGGCAGTCATGAAGCAGAGGTTACTTCAACCACCATCAAAAATCAGCTGGTTGAAATCAATGAACTGGCCGTTTATTCATATGAATACAGTAAAGTTGGAAAATTCTCCGATAATCTCACATTCAATGGTTGGGATATTCCTTTAACTCAAAAAAGTTTTCTCATTACATACGATGGTATTTTAAAAGCTGGTGTAGACTTCAATAACGCTAAAATTGAAGTTGATGGTCAAACAATCAGTATTACCATTCCTCAAAGTGAAGTTCTCAGTCATGAAATCGATGAAGATTCAATAGAAGTTTATGATGAAACCAATAATGTTTTTAATCAGATCAGTGTCAATGATTATAAAACATTCGCCACCAAAGAAAAAAGCAAAACCGAAAAAGAAGCCATTGCTAATGGACTGCTGGATAAAGCCAATAGCCGTGTCAAAGAAATATTAACTACATATTTACAGTCTGTTTTTGAAAACCAAGGCGACTATAAAATTAATATCACAATTTTATCTGACGAAAAAAATACCGATGAAAATTAATCATCGGTTTTTTATTTATTGACAGCTTTTTTTAAAGCAGTGCTAGCCTTAAAAGCAGGTGCTTTACTGGCAGCAATTTCCATTGTTTCTCCAGTTTTAGGATTTCTTCCCATTCTTGCTTCACGTTGACGAACTTCAAAATTTCCAAATCCTTTTAATGAAACTTTATCACCTTTTGCCAAAGCATCAGTGATAACATCTATCAATGAGGAAACAACTTTATCGACATCTGTTTTAGTCAATTCTGTTTTTGAAGCGATAGCTTCGATTAATTCAGCTTTATTCATTTCTTATTTCTCCATTCTCATAGATTTAGGAATTTATCTTTTCCATAGCTATATTCTACTACTTTACTACACTCTACACAATAAATTCCATCAAATTAACGTATTTGTTTGAGATAATCAACAAATTCATGACATGTTTGTTTTGATGTAGCCCAAGATGTCACTAAACGGACACAGGTATGAGTTTCATCTATTTTACACATGAATGTTGTTGTATATTTTTGACTGACATAGTCTAATGTCTGATTATCGAATATGACAAAAATCTGATTTGTCGTAGATTCGATATACATAGTATACCCACATTTCTTTAAACCATCTCTTAAAATATCAGCGCATTCATTTTCGTGTTTACCAATTTTTAGATACAGCTGATCACGCCATAAGGCCGCAAACTGAACGCCTAATAGTCTTCCTTTGGCCAGCATCGCACCTTTTTGTTTTAAATGATAGCGAAAATCAGTCTTTAATGCATCATTAACAATAACCAGACATTCCCCAAACAGCGCTCCCATCTTTGTTCCACCGATATAGAAAACGTCACTGTATCTGGCCATATCTTTTAAATCAGGGGCATCATCTTTTACCAGTGCACTTCCCAAACGGGCACCATCAATAAACAGATATAAATTATGTTTCTGACAGCATTGATAAATAGCTTTTAATTCTGATAACGTATAATAAGTTCCATATTCGGTAGTTTGTGAAATATAAACCATCTTAATAGCGACAGCATGTTCATCACGATGTTCATTTACAACGCTTTCTATCATTTCTGGATTCAGTTTCCCGTTGATATGTGGTCGGGTTACGATCTTATGTCCAGTATATTCTACTGCTCCTGTTTCATGGACATTGATATGACCACTGTCAACCGTCATCACCGCCTGATACGATCTTAATGCTGCAGCAATCACGATCATATTGGTTTGCGTTCCACCAATCAGATAGTGTACATCAACATTATCATTATCAATGATCTGCTTTAACATACTGGTTGCCTGACTGCAGTATTCATCTTCACCATAGCCTGCACATTGAACATCATTAGTTTTCACCAAAGCTGCTAAAACATTAGGATGAGCTCCTTCTAAATAATCACTTGCAAAACTATACATACTATTCTCCTTCAAATTCAAAGTCTTTTTAAATTATAGCATGTGTCTATAACTTTTGAAATGATATTTAACAAAAATATGATATTGTCTATTGGCTTTAAAGAAGTTATGATAAATGCAGATAAAGGAGAACTATTATGAATTTAAACGAAAAATACGAACATATCATTCAAGATCTGCTGCAGGAAAAATCAAATGATCCTATTGCCATTGTCCAGCATATCATGACCAGAGACTATATCAGCATGCATGGTCCAGAACACCATTTTTTAGATGGTGCTGCCTTACTTGTGGCCTTATATAACAAAGGACTTATTAAGGATCTTTCTAAACAGTTAGACACCTTGGCTCAACGTTCCATTAAAATGCCAGGTGCTATGTGTGGTCATTGGGGTGTATGTGGTTCCAGTGCTTCTATTGGTGCTGCCTTATCCGTTTTCCATGAAACGGGACCGTTATCGCATAGTATTGATTATAAAGAACATATGGCCTTAACTTCATCAATCATCGCCCGTGAAGGTCAAATTGGCGGTCCTCGCTGCTGTAAAAGAAATGCATTTATCGCTTTGTCTACTGCTGTACAATTTATTAAAGAAACATATGGTATAGAGCTGACAAATCAGCCTGTAAAATGTCATTTCAGTCAGTATAACAGTCAATGTCTGCATTCAAAATGTCCTTTCCATATTGAAAAAGAGCAATCGCTATAGATTGCTCTTTATCCTAAGGCAGTATCTAAGATCATCATCAAAACAAAACCTATTGATACGCCGATCGTTCCTAAGTTAGAATGTTTGCCGCTTTGTGACTCTGGAATCAGTTCTTCTACGACGACATAAATCATTGCTCCAGCTGCAAATGACAGTAAATAAGGTAAAGCCGCAACAATGTATCTTGTCAGCAAGATCGTTATAAAAGCACTTATTGGTTCTACGATTCCAGAAAGACTGCCCCAGAAAAATGCTTTTCCTTTAGACATTCCACTGCCTTTTAGTGGCATGGAAATAATGGCACCTTCGGGAAAATTCTGAATCGCTATTCCTAAAGACAAGGCAATAGCTCCAGCCATGGTAATTCCCGTATTGCCAATAGCCGCACTGGCAAAAATGACCCCAACAGCCATCCCTTCTGGGATATTATGTAAAGTAACTGCCAAAATCAGCATCGTTGATTTTTTTAATTTGGCAGGTAAGCCTTCTGGTTCACTATCTTTTAGATGCAAATGAGGAATAATACAGTCAAGCAATAACAAAAAGGCAATTCCCAACAGAAATCCCAGACTTGCTGGTAACCAGGAAATACCATTTTGTTTTTCAGCCAGATCAATTGATGGAAGCATCAAAGACCAGATGGCTGCTGCAATCATTACTCCCGAAGCAAATCCTAACAATATCTTTTCAATTTTTGGATTCATTTTATCCTTCATCAGGAAAACCAGGGTTGCCCCTAAAGCTGTCCCTAAAAAAGGAATCATTAATCCGATAAATGTATTCATATCTATCACCAGTTTCATTGTATTAAACAACAATTCTGATGTCAAATCATGTACTCATTTAATGAATTCTGTCAGGAAATCACACTTTCAATAAATTTTGCCATCGTTTGTTTATATTCATCATTTTCTTTCAGTTCATACAGATATTTTTCATCTTTAACGACAAACAGCGTCTTTTCCCCACGATTACTGTTAAATAAGGAATAAACCATTCTTAATGGGACAAATTCATCTTTTCTGGTATGAAAGAATAATGTTGGAATATCGTTATGTTTAGCATACTGAATCGTACTTTCTTTAATGTCAATAAAGACAGATTTTTTAATATTACGCGCTATTAATGATAAGACAGGAAATTTAGAAATCTTATAATCAGTGACAATACGATAACCAATAATATCATAAGGACTGGTAAAAGCACCATCAGAAATAATACCCACTACATTTTTCAGCAGATGCTTACCAGAAGCATTAATTATAGCATTAGCTCCAGCTTCTTTACCATACATTAAGATCTGATGATCTTTACCATAAGTATTGATCAGATATTCATTCCATAAAACGATATCCTGAACATCTTTGATTCCAAACCCTCTGATATAGCCATCACTTTGACCATGAGCACAAAAATCAATCAAAAGAATATTAGCCTCAGGTAAATGTTCCTTAAAGTATGGAACATATAAAGCCATATCCTTTGCTTCCAGTCCGAAAGGATGAGCAATCAGAACTGTAGTTTTGGCATTTTCATTTTCCAGAATAATACCATGCAGTTTTATATCCTGATGATTGTGGATATAAACATTTTTACAGCTGTATTTTGTTTCTAAAAGAAATGGTCTGTCATCATTTTTATGATGACGGTACATCAGTTTCTTACTGTATTTATTAGCGACAGAAATGACTGTAGAAGCAGTTACTCCTAATGCCGTTAGTGCCAGCAGTCCTTTAGTCTTATATTTCATAATTAATCCTCCTTATATTCTTCCATTAATAAACGGTTAATATTGGCAACCTGTTCAAATGAAGTTAAACGATATTTATCATTATTCATTCGGGCTGCATAAAAACGAATTGCTTTTTCCAGTTCATCTTTAATGATTGCTTTATATTCAGCAGGAAAAGTTGAAATTGGAAAACAGACAAATACAAAAGTATTATAATCTTTAGAAAACAGATCGATCAGCAAGCCATAGCCTTCATTTAAAATAATTGAATTTCCTATTGCCAGCTGCAGATCATGATTCGCAAAAGTCAGCATATCGCTCATTACAAATCGTAAAATATCCTGACAGGCATCACGATAAGCATCAGCATCACTCATAAAGATCGCTTTGATATATTTAATAACGATATTATTTTCATCAGTTTCTTCTTTAGCTTTCTTCTGCATATATTTAAATAACTGTAAAGCCACTTTAGCATCAGATAAAACCAGATTTCCAAAATCTGTCATAATAGCAAAAGCAAATCTTTTATACTGACATAAGCGCCAGATTGCTTCTAAAAGCTGATCTTTAGTATCCTTAAAAAATTTTTTTAAATATTTTAAAACCAGTCTGATAATTTCTCTGAAATAATACAGGTGATACTGATATTCAGTATCCAGATATTTGGCATTTACACCATCCCATTCATATTCATAAAGAATTTTATCTAACAGTAAAGAAATCGAATCCATAAATTTCTTATAATTATCATTTTGAATCAGTCTTTCCAGATAAGGCATGAAAAAAGTATAAAATTCATCTACTGTTTCCTGATTCGTACCAGAATGATACTGCAGATAATCCAGAATATTACGATAATCCAATGGTTCCAAAAATGTGTCTTGAGGATGCGTTTCAATAAAATGATCAAAAACATGACAGTTTAATATTGTCGTATACTGGTTAAAATACAAGATCTTATGCAACGCATCTTTAATGATATATTCCTGTTCCTGTTCATGCAGTTCTTCAGAAAAAGTATAGTCAATCACATCTTGTGAATAATCAATGGTTAAAAATACACTGATTTCTCGAAACTGTGGATCAAGTATATAATAATGAAATTTTCTTTCATATTTTTTTGTTTGGACAGAACTATGACAACGGTATTTTCCTACATAAGTACTTTTATGACTGTTTAAATAATCATCTATACATTTCCTTGTCACATTTTCACCTCCCTTTACATTGTTATTCTATCATTTTTAAATGTCTAATAAAATAAGAAAAGGAACTTAAATTCCTTTTCTTTGAATAACATGAACCAGATGCAGATTTTTCTTTTTCGCCAGTATTTCCAGTTTTTCGATTATTTCCCGGGAAAAGTGATCAGGATGATGAGCATCAATTCCCAAAATAATATCATTTCCTACTTTTGAAGCTATTTCAAAAAAATATTCATTCGCATACGGGAAAACAAAACGTTCATCCATCTCGATATATCCTTTTCTTATTCCTCCAGCATTTAGCTCGAGGGGAAGCCCATATTTTTTGGCAGCGTAACAAATATCATAAGATATCTCCTGACACAAATCATCAAAGCTGTCACGTCCCATTAAAAACAGATCAGGATGAGCAACATAAGAAAACAAACCTGTAGCCATGGCCTCGATCATTTCATCACGATAGCTTATAAGCATCTCATCAGATAATTGCTTTTTACCAAAATAATACTGATGCAAAGGATAACGATGAAAGTGATGTCCCAAAATCAGATAATCAGCCTGACGAGAATTTAACAGTTTCTGATAATAAGTCAGATAGGGCTTAAAATATTCACATTCATAGCCCTGATAAATCATCATTTTATTGTGATACAGCTGCTGCAAACGTCTGATTTGTGCTTCATGACTTTTTTTCATCGAATAAGGCATACGCATTCCTTGACCATTTAGCAATATTCCTTTAATTAACGACAACAGTGAGCGAAGATCTTTCCCGCATGTAAAAAACCCCTTCATCAAAAATAAACGATAAAACGGTAAAGGGACATGTTCAGAAAAACCCAGTTCACTGATTCCCACATTACTGGCAGCTAAAACCATATCTTCTTCCATCCCATAACCATGACCACACCGGAAAGTATGTGTGTGATAATTATTCATAGTAAACCTCATATAAATATAAACCTTGGGGTTTGGCCTTAAACAGACATTTTTTTTGTCCACGGCTGTCAAGCAGCGTTTTCAAAAATGCTTTATCTTTACGCTGGGCTCCAACCTGAATCAGACCCCCTACAATATGCCTTACCATATAGCGACGGAATCCATTGCCAGTAAGTTTAAAAGTAACAATTCCATTATCTTCAACAATATCGATCTGATAAATAGTTCTAATTGTATTTCCATACTCATCATTAGCACAGAAAGATGCAAAATCATGTTCTCCAATGAAAATTTTTGCTGCATCTTTCATCAGTTCAATATTCAATGGTCTGCCATATTGAAAAACATAGTCGCGCTGAAACGGATCATATTCATTCATATTCAAACGATAATGATATTCTTTTTTTACAGCACTGTAGCGACTATGAAACTGTTCGCTGACCACAAAAGTATCTACAATATAGATGTCATCTGGTAAAAAATGATTGATTGCTCTTTTCCATTGCTTTTCTGCAATATTATCATGATGGGTATCAAAATGAAAAACCTGATGAATTCCATGAACCTTGGCATCTGTTCTGCCACTGGAATGAATAATAATATTTTCATCTTTACATATATGTCCAATGGCCTTTTGAATCTCACCCTGTACCGTGCGGGCATTGTTTTGAACCTGAAATCCAAAAAACTGACTGCCATCATATGTTACAACACATTTTACTCTAATCATAATATCACGCTCATCACTATAACTGAAATACAGATCGCTAGAGAAAATACTAAAGCCAAAGTATCATTACCACTCCATGATAACATACGATAGCGGGTTCGTCTGGCTTCAGGATTATAGTTTCGACTTTCCATAGCATTAGCCAGATCTCCTGCTCTTTGAAATGCAGATATAAATAACGGTATGATCAAAGAGATGATCGATCTGATTTTTTCTAGAAAACTGCCTTCATTAAAATCAACTCCTCGACTGGCCTGAGCCTTCATAATTCTTTTAGCATCTTCCAGCAAATCAGGAATAAAACGAAGCGCAATCGAAATCATCATTGCCAGTTCATGAACCGGAAAGTTAAATTTTTTGAATGGTCCTAGCAGACTTTCAATAGCTAATGTCAGATCCAATGGTTTTGTAGTAGAAGTCATGATCGTTGACAAAGTAATGATCAGTATCAGTCTGATAAAAATATACAGTGTCTGATAGACTGCACCCGAATAAATATGCAAACCACCAATCGTTAAAATAATGTCACCAGTTTTAAGCAGAAAAATATTAAAAAACATCAGAAAAAGCATCATAAAAAGCATAGGTTTTACGGCTTTTAATATATGTGTCAGTTTAATTTTTGATAGCCAGGCACAAATGAGGACAAATAATGCAAGTATCCCATAGCCTGAAAATCCAGCATCAAAAAAGACAGTAATAAGAAAAACAAATAATACTGCAATTTTCAAACGGGGATCTAAGCGATGAATCAGCGAAAGTCCTGGAATATATTTACCAAATGTCATATTATCCATGGAGTTCACCACCTATCGCCTGTGACAGATCAGCGATATCACTGATTGCACCATCAAGATGAAATCCCTGACTGTTTAAATGAATGATCATATCGGTAATTAATGGTAAAGTGATTCCTAAATGATGAAGATAATCACTATCCTGAAAAATTTCTTTAACGGTTCCCGTTTTTTCGACTTTTCCCTTATTCATCACAACAGCATGATCACAATAATGTAAAACATGATTCATATCATGAGTAACAATAATAACCGTTTTTCCTGACTGATTAATAGTTTTAAACAGGTCCATCATTTCTTTTGTTCCCTGGGGATCTAATCCTGCTGTCGGTTCATCCAAAACCAGAATATCAGGATCCATTGCTAAAATACCTGCAATTGCTATACGTCTTTTTTGTCCTCCAGAAAGAGAAAAAGGTGATTTTTCAAGGTAATCTTCAGTGAGTCCAACCATTAAAATCGACTTACGGGCAATTTCTTTAGCTTCTTCTTCACTTTTTCCAAAATTAAGAGGACCAAACATAATATCTCTTTCAATAGTTTCTTCAAACAACTGATATTCTGGAAACTGAAAAACTAATCCCGCTTTCTGACGCAGCTGCTTTAATGATTCTGGTTTTTCTGTAGCCGTAATACGGTAATCATCAACAATGATTTCTCCGGACGTTGGTGTCAGCAAAGCATTCATATGCTGAATTAAAGTGGATTTACCACTGCCGGTCTGTCCAATGATTGCTGTAAAACTGCCATCTTCGATCTGCAGATTTACATCCTGCAAAGCTACATATTCAAATGGTGTTTCCTGTCCATATATATATCCTAAACTTTTGCATGTAATTGACATAACTGTTTCTCCAATTCTTCAATGCTTAATGTTTCTTCAATTTTAATACCTTGTGCCTTTAACAGTTTTGATAATTTTAAGGCAAAGGGCACATCCAGTTTGAGCTGTTCCAGTAATTCTGTCTGACGAAGCAGTTGATCTGGTGTACCAGTAGCCACAATTTCTCCATTATTCAGCATGATGATCTTATCCGCGTTTTTTGCCTCTTCAATATCATGGGTAATCGAAATAATTGTCATTTGGCGATCATTACTGATTTCTCTGACCAGATCGTTGATTTCCTGTTTACCACGAGGATCCAGCATACTCGTCGATTCATCCAAAATAATGATGGAAGGTGACATTGCCAGAATACCCGCAATAGCAACCCTTTGCTTTTGACCACCTGAAAGTTTAGTAGGCTCATGATCTAAAAAGTTTTCCATTCTTACTTTTCGGGCATAAGTCTCAATCAGCTCATCCATTTCATGGTGTGGTATACATATATTTTCGAGTCCAAAAGCAATATCATCGCGAACTGTTGCTCCAATAAACTGATTATCTGGATTTTGAAAAACAATACCTATTTGTGCTCTTATGTCGTAAAGGTGTTCCAGATCAAGCTGTTGTCCATTAACTATAATGTCACCACTGCTTTTTTCCAGTAAACCTATTAATAATTGTGCAATCGTACTCTTTCCACTGCCGTTATGTCCTAATATTGCGACATACTCTCCTTTTTGAATATGAAAAGAAATATGGTTTATAGTATTTAAACCCGGTTCATATTCAAAACATAAATCTTTTACTTCTATAATATTTTCCATATTTCTCTTTCCTTTTCTTCATGTACTTACACATTCTATTATGTTCAAGTTTTATTGTCAAATAAAAAAGGACCAGCGATTGGCCCTCTCTTATTATTTAGTTAAAGTTAAAATTGCCATTGGTGCATTATCACCTTTACGGTTATAAGTTCTTAAGATTCTTGTATATCCACCATTGACATCTTTGAATTTAGGTGCAACGTCATCAAATAAAATTTGAACAGCAGTTTTACCTGTATTTTCATCAACAACCTTATGCATATCAGCAGCAGCTTGTCTTCTTGCATGTAAATCTCCACGTTTACCTAAAGTAATTAATTCTTCAACGACACTACGAACTTCTTTAGCTCTTG
Organism: Thomasclavelia spiroformis; assembly: GCA_016901755.1. Classification (GTDB taxonomy): domain Bacteria; phylum Bacillota_I; class Bacilli_A; order Erysipelotrichales; family Coprobacillaceae; genus Faecalibacillus; species Faecalibacillus spiroformis_A. The sequence goes on from JACJKV010000008.1 coordinate 68,628, forward strand.
TCACAGTTGTTTCTACTTTACCATATACGATAACTTCTGTAGCTAAACTACGTAACATAGATTTTCTAATATCTGAAGTGCGTCCTAATTTTCTGTTTTTAGCCATGAGATTAACGCTCCTTTTCGAGTATTTTAACAATTAGTCGATTGGTTTAAATCCTAATCCTAATTCAACTAATTTTTCTTTTACTTCTTTTAATGATTTCTTACCTAAATTTCTTACTTTGATCATATCATCTTCTGATTTCGCAGCAAGATCCTGAACTGTTTGGATACCAGCTCTCTTCAGGCAGTTGTATGAACGTACTGATAAATCTAATTCTTCGATAGTCATATCTAAAACTTTATTAGATGTATCACTCTGCGTTTCAGACATAACTTCCATATTCATAGCCATATCAGTCAATTCAACAAACATATTTAAGTGTTCTACTAAAATCTTTGCAGCTAATGAAATAGCTTCGAAAGGTTTTAATGATCCATTAGTTTCAACTTCCAATGTTAACTGATCATATTTAGCACTTTCCCCAACTCTTGTTGGTTCAACTGCATATGCCACTTTTTCAATTGGAGAAAAAATTGAATCTGTTGGAATAACACCAATTGTATTTATATGAACTTTATTTTGATCAGCACTCATATATCCACGATCTTTTTTAGCGAACAGTTCCATATACAAATGTCCACCTTCAGCCACATGAGCAATAACAAGATCGTTAGAAATCATTGTTACTTCTCCTGGACATTGGATATCAGCACCAGTAACTGTTGCTGGACCTTTAACGTCAATTAACATTTTAACGTTATCGTCACCATCAATATCAAAAACCAGTTTTTTCAGATTTAAGATCATTGTAGTGACATCTTCAACAACACCATCGATTGCTGAGAATTCGTGGATTGCTCCTTGAACTTTTATAGCATAAACTGCAGATCCTGGTAAAGAAGATAACAGTACTCTTCTTAAGGCATTTCCTAAAGTAGTACCAAATCCTCTTTCTAAGGGTTCAATGACGAACTTTCCATAGTTTTCTGTTTCATCATATTGTTCAATATTAAAGTTTGCTTTTTCGAATTTATGCATATGTTCCCTCCTCTATAGGAATGATATTTGTATTTATATTTACTACAATAATACTATCCACGAGGACGTTTTGGTGGACGGCACCCATTATGTGGAATAGGTGTTACATCAGTAATTGAAGTTACTTCTAATCCAGCTGCCTGTAAAGCTCTGACAGCTGCTTCACGTCCTGGTCCTGGACCTTTAACATTAACATCTACAGTTTTTACACCATGATCCATAGATGCTTTTGCTGCTGCTTCTGAAGCCATTTGTGCGGCAAATGGTGTTGATTTTCTAGAACCTTTAAATCCTAAAGCTCCTGCACTTGACCATGTTAACACATTACCATGTTCATCAGTAATTGTTACAATAGTGTTATTGAAAGTTGAATGTACATGTGCAACACCTTTTGCAATATTCTTTTTTACACGTTTTTTACCACGTGTCTGTTTTACTCTAGCCATTTCCTTTCAACCTCCTATTATTTTTTCTTTCCTGCGATTGGTCTAGCTTTACCCTTACGAGTTCTAGCATTAGTTTTAGTTTTCTGACCACGAACAGGAAGTCCTTTACGATGACGCATACCTCTATAACATCCAATTTCCATTAATCTCTTAATGTTTAATTGAACATCTCTACGTAAGTCACCTTCAACTTTATATTTTTCTACTTCTTTTCTAATTTTAGTAACTTCTTCTTCAGTTAAATCTTTAACTCTAACATCTTCAGAAATTCCAGTAGCTTTTAAGATGTCTTTAGCTGTAGATTTACCGATACCATATACATAAGTTAATGAGATAACAACACGTTTATCACGTGGGATATCTACACCTGCAATACGAGCCATTTTATTTCCTCCTAAAAATTAACCTTGTCTTTGTTTATGTTTTGGGTTTTCACAAATAATCATTACACGCCCTTTTCTTTTAATTACTCTGCATTTATCACACATTGGTTTTACAGATGGTCTTACCTTCATCCTGTCTACCTCCTTTTGGAAGATTTTTTATTTATGTCTAAATGTAATGCGCCCACGTGTTAAATCATATGGAGAAATTTCAACGGTAACTCTATCCCCCGGTAAAATGCGAATGTAATGCATACGGATTTTACCAGAAACGTGAGCAAGAATTTCCACTCCATTTTCTAATGCCACTTTAAACATTGCATTAGGCAATGTTTCCAAAACAGTAGCTTCTACTTCTATAACGTCATCTTTCTTTGCCATAGGTCTCTAACTCCTTTATTAAAGTTTTGTCAGAATTCTATATCCATCATCAGTAATAACAATAGTATGCTCGAAGTGAGCTGCTAAAGAATGGTCTTTTGTTTCAACGGTCCATCCATCATTTAATGTAACTGTTTCACAACCTCCTAAATGAGCCATTGGCTCAATAGCAAGACACATTCCTTTTTTTAACTTAGGTCCTCTGCCTGGAGCTCCAAAGTTAGGTACTGATGGATCTTCATGAACATCTGTACCGATACCATGTCCAGTATAATTCAATGGTGTCGTACAGCCATTAGCCTTAAGATATTCTTCAATTGCATGAGAAATATCTGATAAACGATTCCCAGGCTTAACCATTTCCAGACCAGCATATAATGATGCTTCACAAACTTCCATCAGTTTTTTAGCTTCATCGCTGATATGACCAACAGCATAAGTCCAGGCACTATCTCCATGGTAGCCTTTATAACAGGCCCCAACATCAACTGAAATAATATCACCTTCGACTAATTTTCGATTATCTGGAATTCCATGTACAACTACCTGATTGATAGAAGTGCACACACTTTTAGGAAATCCATACAGATGAAGGAATGAAGGAGTGGCACCATTTTCTCTAATGACCTGATCACAAATCTGATCAATTTCATTTGTTGTAATTCCGGGCACGATAACTTCCTTTAATTTCTCATGAACTAAAGCAACGATATGTCCAGCTTGGGCCATCAATTCAATTTCTCTTTCATCCTTAGTAATAATCACTTTATAACCTCCTGGCTTCTTTTGATATCTATAAAGACGTTTTTCATAGATTGAATAATCAATTATTTTAAATAATTCTTATAACTGCCTTACCATCTTGAATTTCTTTAAGATATTCAACGAATCCAGTAAAGAATTATCTAATTATTTACGAATATAACCATGATATTCTTTTCTAGTAATATATGTTTTGATTTGTTTTACTGTTTCTAATGCAACACCAGTAACGATGATCAATCCTGTCCCACCTAAAGAAATACTAGCGTTTTCAGTTTGGGTCCAGATAATTGGTGTCATAATTGGTATTGCCGCAATGATACATAATGTTAATGAACCAGCAACAGTAATCTGATTAAGAACTCTCTTAATATAATTCTTTGTTTCAATACCAGTTCTGATTCCTGGAATTGAACCACCATTTTTCTTCAAATCATCACTAATTTTCTGCGCATCGATCTGTAAGTTTGAATAAAAGAATGTAAATCCAATGATCATCAGGATATACAGGCAGAAACCAACAGGTTCCTGATAATTGAATATCGTATTAATGATATTAGTTACATCAGTCGTTTCCATAAAACTTACAATAGTTCTCGGTGCTGCTAAAACTGAAGAAGCAAAGATAACGGGTAAAACTCCTGAACTATTAATTTTAATAGGCATATGTGTCTGTTCTTTTGTTTTCATGATGACTCCAGTACTAGAAGCATAGTTAACTGGAATCTTACGAATTGCTCCTTCGGTAAAAACTACGAAGACAACAATTGATAAGTAAACAATAACAAACAATACATACCAGGCAATATCTAACCACATTCCACTGTCATATGTGACCAGATTATCATATGTCTGTAAAAATGAGCTTGGTAAATTTGAAACGATTCCTGTGAAGATCAGTAATGAGACCCCATTACCGATTCCTTTGATCGTAATCTGATCTCCTAACCAGATTGCAAGTAAACTACCTGCCATCATGATTAAAACAACATAAATATAAGCCCAAATTGAATTATTAACTAAAATTCCATATCCTGAATCAAAGGCATAAGTTAATACGCCACCTTGCAGGGCAGATAAGAATAAAGTTAATATTCTTGTAACACGGTCTTTTTTCTTCTTTCCAGTGTTACCTTCTTTACGCCATCGTGTTAATGCTGGTATTACATCCATTGAAAGTAATTCAATAATAATTGAAGATGTAATATAAGGAGAAACTCCTAACGCAAAGATTGAAAATCTTTCCAATGTTCCTCCGCCAAGCAGATTCATGATTCCAAAGATACCACTTGTCGCATCATTAGCACTCAATGAACCGATATCAACACCAGGAATAGTAATTCCTGCACCTAAGCGATACACGAATAATATTCCAAGTGTAAATATGACTTTTTGACGAAGTTCTCCCTTTTTGAATACATTTTTCAAAAAAGTTAACATCTTAGATCACCTCAGTTTTTCCACCTGCAGCTTCAATAGCAGCAACAGCTGACTTAGAAAATTTAGTAGCCTGAACTGTTAATTTCTTTTCTACCTTTCCATTTCCTAAAACTTTGATACCGTCTAATTCTTTTTTAATGATTCCTGCTGCTTTTAATGTATCTACATTAACAATAGCACCATCTTCAAATTTATTCAATGCATCAAGATTAACGATAGCATATTCTTTACGATTGAAATTTGTAAATCCTCTTTTTGGTAAACGCATGAATAATGGAGTTTGTCCACCTTCAAATCCTGGTTTTTTACCTCCACCAGATCTGGCACCTTGACCTTTCTGACCTCTTCCTGCTGTTTTACCATTTCCTGAACTTGTTCCACGTCCAACACGTTTTCTTGCTTTACGTGCACCTTCAGTATATTGTAATTCGTGAAGTTTCATTGTTTACACCTCCTACTATTTTTCTTCTACTTTAACTAGGTGTCCAACAACTCTGATCATACCTTGAGTATATGGGTTGTTGTCTAATTCTACAGTTTTATTGATTTTAGTTAAACCTAATGCTTTAAGAGTCTTTTTTTGTTTTGGTAAGCAACCAATTGGACTCTTTTTAAGTGTTATACTTACTTTGTTTGCCATGTTGTTTGCCTCCTGTTATCCAAAAATTTCTTCAACTTTCTTTTCTCTTAATTCAGCAACTTCATTAACAGTTTTTAATGAAGATAATCCTTGCATAGTAGCTCTAACCATATTGATTGGAGTTCTTGATCCAATACATTTTGATAAGATATCTTTATAACCAGCTAATTCTACAACAGCACGAACTGGTCCACCTGCAACGATTCCAGTACCTTGAGATGCTGGTCTGATAAATACTTTACCTGATCCATATATACCAGTAACTTCATGTGGAATTGTACCATGGATAGAAGGTACTTTAATAACATTACGTTTAGCATTTTCTGTTGCTTTTCTGATTGCATCAGGTACTTCGTTAGCTTTTCCTGTACCAAAACCAACTCTACCTTTTCTATCTCCAATAACAACTAAAGCAGCAAAACGCATTCTACGTCCACCTTTTACTACTTTTGTTACACGGTTAATAGTAACAACACGTTCTTCAAATTCTTTTTCTTCTCTTCTAGGTGCATTTCTTCTTTGACCTCTTCTAGGTCTTCTTTCACCATTAGCTCTTGGTTTACGTTGTTCCATATTGACCTCCTTTTAGAATTCTAATCCTGCTTCTCTAGCTGCTTCAGCTAAAGCTTTAACACGACCATGATAAATATATCCACCACGATCAAATACGACATTTTTAATTTCTTTAGCAATTGCTCTTTTAGCAATTTCAGTACCTACTGCAGTTGCAGCAGCAATATTTCCACCGTTTTCTAATTTCATATCAACGCTTGATGCACTTACTAAAGTAACACCGTTGACATCATCAATAATCTGAGCGTGAATATGAGCATTTGAACGGAAAACGTTTAAACGAGGACGTTCTGGAGTTCCACTGATTTTTCTACGAACTCTTGCATGACGTTTTAAACGTAAATCATTACGAGATTGTAATTTAGCCATAAAGATAGCTCCTTTCTTACTCTTAGACTACTTCTTACCAGCAGTTTTTCCTTCTTTTCTGATGATTCTTTCACCAACATATTTAATACCTTTACCTTTATAAGGTTCTGGTTTTTTCTTAGATCTGATCAATGCAGCCATTTGACCAACACGTTCTTTATCAATTCCAGTAACTACGATTGAGTTAGCATTTGGAGTTTCAACTTTAACTCCTTCTTCAGCTTCGATTTCAACTGGATGAGAGAAACCGATATTTAAAACTAATGTGTTACCTTTCATCTGACCACGATATCCAATACCAACGATTTCTAATTCTTTTTTATAACCGTTATGAACACCTTCGATCATGTTAGCAAGTAAAGCTCTTGTTGTACCATGTAACTGTTTTACATGTTTTTCTTCACTACTTCTTACTACAGTAATTTCATTTCCTTCTCTATTGAATGAAATTGCTGGAGAAAACTGTTTCACTAAAGTCCCTTTTGATCCAGTAACTGTTACTGTATTATCTTCAGCGATATCAACAGTTACACCTTCAGGTACAGTGATAATTTTATTACCGATACGAGACATCAGTTAATACCTCCTGTATATTTTTTTATTACCAGATATATGCGATAACTTCTCCACCAACTTGTTTAGCTCTTGCTTCTTTATCAGTCATTAAACCTTGTGAAGTTGATAGAATTACAATACCTAAACCATTTAATACTTTAGGGATTTCATTTACTTTTGCATATACACGTAATCCTGGTTTAGAAATTCTTTTTAAATCAGTGATTACTTTATCTTTTCCTCTATATTTTAAAGTGATAATAATGTTTGATTGAGCACCTTCGCCTTCAACTTTATATCCTTTAATGAATCCTTCTTTTTTTAAGATTTCAGCAATACCTACTTTAATAGATGAAGTTGGAACAGTTACTTCTTCTTTTAATGTATTATTCGCATTACGGATTCTTGTTAACATATCTGCAATTGGATCTGTCATTACCATTTGCGTGTCCTCCTTCCATTACGGATTATTTTCTACATTACCAGCTTGCTTTCTTTACACCAGGAATTTCACCTTTGTAAGCTAATTCTCTGAAGCAAATTCTGCAAAGTTTAAATTTTCTAATTACTGAATGTGGTCTACCACAACGTTCACAACGAGTGTATTCACGCACTTTATATTTTTGAGGACGTTGTTGTTTCACTTTCATTGATGTTTTAGCCATTGATGTGTCCTCCTATTTGTGGAATGGCATTCCTAACTGTGCTAATAATTCATGACCTTCTTCGTCAGTTTTAGCTGTAGTTACGAATACGATGTCCATTCCTCTTAATTTATTAACTTTATCGAAATCGATTTCAGGGAAAATTAACTGTTCTTTGATACCTAATGTATAATTTCCTCTTCCATCGAATGAATTATTTGATACACCTCTAAAGTCTCTTACACGAGGTAAAGAAACATTGATTAATTTATCTAAAAATTCATACATTCTTTCACCACGTAAAGTTACTTTACAACCAATTGCCTGACCTTGACGTAATTTAAATCCAGCGATTGATTTTTTAGCTTTAGTGATAACTGGTTTTTGTCCAGTGATTAATGTTAATTCATTAACTGCATCATCTAATAATTTTGAATTAGAGACTGCATCACCTACACCGATATTTAAAACGATTTTTTCAATCTTTGGTGTCTGCATTTTAGAAGAATAATTGAATTTTTCCATTAACGATTTAACTATTTCGTCTTCATAACGTTTTTGTAAACGATTCATCTGCTATCTCCTTTCAATTATTTCTTTTTCTTTTTGTCTACTTCAGCTCCTGTTTTTCTGTTAACACGAACTTTAGTTTTCTTACCATTTTCATCAACAGTGACTTTATAACCTAATTTCACTGTAGCTTTTGCTTTTGAATCATAGAATGCAACATTAGAAACATGAATTGGTGCTTCTTTGTTAACAATTCCACCTTCAGGATCAGCTTGTGAAGGTTTAACATGTTTTGTCACCATGTTGACTCCTTCAACGATTACTTTGTCTTCTTTAGCAAGAACTTGTAACACTTCTCCTGTTTTACCTTTATCTTTACCTGCGATAACTTCAACAGTATCACCTACACGGATTTTCATGTGCCACGCCTCCTTATAATACTTCTGGAGCTAAAGATACGATTTTCATGAAATCTGCATCTCTTAACTCTCTTGCAACTGGTCCAAAGATACGAGTCCCTCTTGGAGACTTATCATCTTTAATAATTACACAAGCGTTATCATCAAATTTAATGTATGATCCGTTTTCACGTCCTACACCATATTTAGTTCTAACGATAACCGCTTTTACTACATCACCTTTTTTAACAGTACCATTTGGAGTTGCCTGTTTAACTGTTGCTACAACGATATCTCCAATGTTACTTGTTTTTCTATTTGAGCCACCTAAGTTACGAATAACTAATACTTCTTTAGCACCAGTGTTATCAGCAACTTTCAGTCTACTTTCGTTTTGAATCACTTTCGGTTACCTCCTTTTAGAGTTATTAAACTGTTTCTGCTTTTTTTACGATTTCTACTAAACGGAAACGTTTTGTAGCAGATAATGGTCTTGTAGACATAATTTTAACTGTATCACCAACTTGAGCAATTTCATTTTCATCATGAGCTTTGAATTTAGTTGATGATTTCATACGTTTACCGTATAATTTATGTTTTACATGTGTTTCAACCAGCACTGTAATAGTTTTATCCATTTTAGTAGATACAACTGTACCAGTATAAACTTTACGATTATTTCTTTCCATTTGTATCTCCTCCTATTGGTTTAATTCTCTTTCTCTAATCACTGTTTTAATACGAGCGATTGTTTTACGAACTTGTCTAATACGTGCAGTGTTTTCTAATTGTCCTGTAGCCTGTTGGAATCTTAAACCAAAAAGCTCTTTTTTGTATTCTTCAACTTTAGCTAATAACGCTTCAGTATCTAATTCTCTAATTTCTTGCGCTGTCATAATTATTCACCCTTTCCAATGATTTTACATTTAATAGGTAATTTATGAGATGCAAGTCTTAAAGCTTCTCTTAATGTTGCTTCGTCTAATCCTCCAACTTCAAATAAAACGCGTCCAGTTTTAACAACTGCTACCCATTCTTCTGGAGAACCTTTACCTGATCCCATACGTACTTCCAATGGTTTTTTAGTTTTAGCCATATGAGGGAAAATTCTAATCCATACTTTACCACCACGGTTCATATAACGGTTAATGGCAATACGTGCTGCTTCTATCTGACGAGAAGTAATCCATGCACCTTCAGTTGCTACTAAACCAAAATCACCAAATGAAACTTTATCTCCACCTTTTGTTTTACCTTCGTAAGAAACACGGTGAGGTCTTCTGTATTTTGTTCTTTTAGGCATCAACATGATTATTTATCCCCTTTCTTTTTTTCAGGAAGGATTTCTCCCTTACAAATCCAAACTTTAACTCCTAATTTACCATAAGTTGTATCTGCTTCTGCAGTTGCATAATCAATATCAGCTCTTAAAGTATGAAGAGGGACATTCCCTTCAGAGTAACCTTCAGCACGAGCCATATCAGCTCCACCTAAACGTCCTGAAACACTAGTTTTAATTCCTTTAGCTCCAGCTCTCATTGCTCTTTGAATAGCACGTTTTTGAACTGTTCTAAAAGATGCACGATTTTCTAACTGTTCTGCAATGTTATTTGCTACTAACTGAGCAACAACATCTGGGTTTTTAATTTCTACGATATTAATAAATACCTGTTTACCGCTAACTAATTTAGCAACTTCTTTTCTTAAAGCATCAACTGCTTCACCATCTTTACCGATAACTACACCAGGTCTAGATGTATGAACAAAAATTGTTACACGGTTTTTAGATCTTTCGATTTCTACTCTAGCAACCTGAGCAGATTTTAATTTTTTAAGGATGTATTCACGGACTTTGATATCTTCATGTAATAATCCGGCAAAATCCTGATCATTTGCGTACCATCTTGAATCCCAATTACGGTTGATTCCAACACGTAATCCTACTGGACTAACTTTTTGACCCATTCTAGTACCTCCTATCTTTCATCAACCACACAAGTGATGTGGCATGTTCTTTTCAAAATTCTTGTTCCGCTACCTTTAGCTCTTGCAGCGAATCTTTTTAAAGTTGGACCTTCATCAACGAAGATTGCTTTAACATATAACTTTTCTGCATCTGCATCATTATTATAAACTGCGTTTTGAGCAGCAGATTTTACGACTTTCATGATTGCAGGTGAAGCAGCTTTATTAGTGTATTCTAAGATACCAAGTGCTTCTTTGACTGTTTTACCTCTTACTAAATCAACTACTAATCTTGCTTTTTGAGGTGATACACGAATTGTTTTAGCTATTGCTTTTGCTTCCATGTTCTATTCTCCTCTCTATTTCTTTCCTTTTTTATCGTCAGCATCATGACCATGGAAAGTTCTAGTTGGAGAGAATTCTCCTAATTTATGACCAACCATGTCTTCAGTAACGTATACAGGAATATGTTCTCTTCCGTTATATACTGCAAATGTATGTTCAATAAATTGAGGGAAGATTGTTGAACGTCTTGACCAAGTTTTGATTACTTCTTTTTTACCTGATTCATTTAATGCTTCTACTTTTTTCATTAAATGAGCATCAACAAATGGTCCCTTTTTTAAACTACGTGCCATTATTTCTTTCCTCCTTAATTATTTACCATTGCGACGACGTACGATTAATTTAGTCGAAGCTTTTTTATTTTTTCTAGTTTTAACTCCCATAGCTTTTTTACCCCAAGGAGTCATTGGCGCTTTACGTCCGATAGAAGTTCTACCTTCCCCACCACCATGAGGGTGATCGTTAGGGTTCATTACAGAACCACGAACTGTAGGTCTAACACCTTTCCATCTCATACGTCCAGCTTTACCATAGTTTACTAAACCATGATCTTCATTTCCAACTACACCAACTGTAGCTCTACATACTGCTAATAATTTTCTAACTTCACCAGAAGCTAATCTAACAGTAACATATTTACCTTCTTTACCTAAGATCTGAGCAGACACACCAGCAGATCTTGCGATTTGTCCACCTTTTCCAGGCTGCATTTCAATATTGTGGATAACAGTACCTTCAGGCATGTTTCCCATTGGTAAGGCATTACCAACTTTGATATCTGCGTTTTCACCAGATTCAATTTTCATTCCTACTTCTAATCCTTTAGGAGCTAGGATATATCTCTTTTCACCATCTACATAATGAATTAATGCGATGTTTGCTGATCTGTTTGGATCATATTCGATAGTTGCTACTTTACCAGGGATATTATCTTTATTACGTTTGAAATCGATAATACGATATTTCTGTTTATGTCCCCCACCATGATGACGAGTAGTAATAACACCTTGGTTATTACGTCCACCTTTTTTAGATTTTTTAGCAACTAAAGATTTTTCAGGTTTTGTTGCAGTAATTTCTTCATAAGTTAATGAAGTCATATTACGACGACCATTTGTTACTGGTCTATAACTTTTAATTGGCATCTTTAGTTTCCTCCTGTTTTCTTATCTGGAACGAGTTATTCCAATATTTATCTTTTTTCAATTATTCTTCTTCATCGAAGTAGTTAATTGAAGACCCTTCAGCTAATTTAACAATAGCTTTTCTTCTTTTGTTTGTTTTACCTTCGTATCTACCCATTCTTTTGTTTTTAGGTTTTACGTTCATAATATTAACTTTTTCAACTTTGACATTGAACATTTTTTCAACAGCGATCTTAACTTCTGTTTTGTTAGCATTTAAATCAACATCGAAAGTATATTTGTTTTCTTCAGCTTGAAGAGCTAATGACTTTTCAGTAAGTACTGGTTTTTTTAATACGTCTGTAATGTGTGCCATTATGCTAATACCTCCTCAACAGCTTTGATAGCAGCTTCAGTCATAATTAACTTATTGCTGTTTAAAATATCGTAAACATTAACATGTTTTGCATCTAATAATTTAACTCCAGGAATGTTGTTTGCTGATTTTTGAACATTAACATCAATTTCATCAACAACTACTAAAGTTTTTACTGGGGCATTTAAGTTTTCTAAAACTTTAACCATTGCTTTAGTTTTTGGAGCTTCAAATGAAATTCCATCGATTGCCATAAATTCATTATCTTGTACTTTTGAAGATAATGCAGATTTTAAAGCTAATCTTCTGACTTTACGGTTTAATTTAAATTTATAACTTCTTGGTGTAGGACCAAATACAACTCCTCCACCTCTCCATTGAGGTGCACGGATTGATCCTTGTCTTGCTCTACCTGTACCTTTTTGACGCCATGGTTTCTTTCCACCACCAGCAACTTCAGTACGGTTTTTAACTTTATGTGTACCTTGTCTTAAAGATGCTCTTTGTAATAAGACCATATCGAACATTGCCTGTTTATTTGGTTCAATTCCAAATACAGCTTCGTTTAATTCTAAGTCTTTAACTTCTGCACCTTCTTGGTTAAATACTTTTACGTTAAGCATTCTTCATTTCCTCCTTCTTCAAATTATTCTGCAGCAGTTTCTTCTACTACAGGAGTTTCTTCAACTTCTGGAGTGTAATCTACTAATTCATGTACTGGATTGATCTGACCAGCTTTTTTAACAGCAGTTTTAACAATTACTAATCCTTTTCTTGGTCCTGGTACTGAACCTTTGATTAATAATAAGTTGTTTTCACTATCAACTGCAACGATTTCTAAGTTTTGAATTGTACGAGTTACATGTCCCATTTGTCCTGGCATTTTCTTACCTGGAGCAATTCTGTTTGGAGCGATTGGTCCCATTGAACCAACAATTCTATGAGCTCCTGAACCATGTCCTTTAGGACCAATGTGCTGTCCATGTCTCTTAATAACACCTTGATAACCTTTACCTTTAGAAGTTCCAGTTACATCCACAACTTCACCAGCTACAAAGCTATCGACTGTAATTTTATCTCCAACTTCATAACTCATCATTTCGTCAAAACGAAATTCTCTAATGAAGCGCTTAGGAGCTGTGTTAGCTTTGTTTGCAATTCCTTTTTCAGCTTTGTTTGCTAATTTTTCTCTTTTATCTTCGAAACCAACTTTAACAGCATCATATCCATCAGTAGCAACTGTTTTCTTTTGTAATACTACGTTTTCTGTAGCTTCAACAACAGTTACAGGAATTAAAACACCATCAGTTGTGAAGACCTGAGTCATTCCAATCTTACGACCTAAGATTCCTTTCATGAGTTACACCTTTGCCTTTCTTATAATTTAATTTCAATATCTACACCACTTGGTAATTCTAATCTAGTTAAAACATCAACTGTTTCTGGTGTAGGATTCACAATGTCGATTAAACGTTTGTGAGTACGAATTTCAAATTGTTCACGAGAATCTTTATATTTGTGAACCGCTCTAAGGATAGTATATACTTCCTTTTCAGTAGGTAGAGGTACTGGACCAACTACTTGAGCACCTGATTTTTTTGCAGCAGCGATAATTTTTTCTGCTGAAGCATCTAGAATTTTATGATCAAATGATTTTAATCTAATTCTAATTTTGTTATTTGCCATGATTTTTTCTCCTTTCAAATTCTTATAGGATGTGATCCACTCAATGCAAATTCCCTGAAACATGCCGTTTCATGACAACGCTTTTCGGTGTTTCAGCAACCTCGCACATCTTCGTGACATCAACGTCCATATTTTACACGAAAAAAAGCCTTTTTTCAAGGCTTTTTTAATGAAATTTAAAGTTTTTTTCAAAGAAAAAAAGGAACTGGCAGCGTGCTATTTTCGCACAGTGTACTATCGTCGCCGCTATGATGCTTAACTTCTGTGTTCGGTATGGGTACAGGTGTGTCCATCATGCCAT
>JACJKV010000071.1 GCA_016901755.1 Thomasclavelia spiroformis
CATTATATCGGAAAGGTGATATCTTTGTATAACATCTTTCGGCTCCACGCGCATAGCACGTGGTTTTTTGTTTCGCATACTTTCGTATGCTCAACTGACTTAAGTCATTGTATTCATATAATTATGAATATTAAAATAATTATAACCACTAGCTCAGCTAGTGGTTATACGTCATCGCCCATAGGGCTCAGCATCTCGCTTAAGCCCCCTAGGCCTCTTTCGGCCTGGCACCTGCTTATCTTCGCTTATCTACCCTTAAAAGGGTCATTGAATTCCATTGTCAGCTGTTCTGACATTCTATCTTCTTTCAGCTGATTGCTGATGTATTCATCTATTATTAATGTCAATGTAAAAATGTATAAATTTGATCACATAAACATGTACAATTCTTAATTTTCAGAATCATCATAATAGTCTTTAAGTCTGTACGATTTTCCAGTTATATTGACAACATGTGCATGATGCAGTACTCTGTCCAGTATCGCATTTGCGATAACTGGATCCATAAATATGTCATCCCAGTTCGAAAAATTAATATTAGTTGTGATGATCGTACTTTTCTTCTCGTAACGTTTATCTATAAGCTGAAAAAACAGTTTTGAATCTTCTTTATCTATAGGCAGATATCCTAATTCATCTATAATGAGTAAAGAATAACTTGTAAAATGTTTCAGCCTGTTTTCAAGCCTGTTTTCCAGTTTTGCTTTTTTAAGCTGTGCAATAAGATCGTGACATTTGATAAAATATGTAGACATTCTTTTTTTCGCAACGGAAATACCTATCGATGTCGCTAGATGGGTTTTCCCCTAATGTAAAACTTTACATTACGGCAAGACACATTTGGCAGTGGCCATAGGATATTCTGTAGCCATCAGAAGAAACAGTGTATACTTCATAAAATTCAATAAACTCATCACCATACTAAGAACAGCATACAGTG
>JACJKV010000072.1 GCA_016901755.1 Thomasclavelia spiroformis
TCCTGTGGCTTGACTACTTTAAGGAGGTTCTTACCACACCTTATTCCAGAACAATGATGAGTTAGATGAGTCTTGAATTCGTATTTTGCACCAGGTTTTGTGGTCTAAGTGTTGTGGATACCATTTTCACATGAATTTTACCAGGAAAGGATGTTTTATCATGAAATTAGTTGGCATTGACATTGGAAAATCTAAACACTTCTTCAGTATCATGGACAAAGATACAGGTGAATTGAACGTTCGCTCTGTTTCTTTCCCCAATGACAAAAATGGATTTGATTTCCTTGTCCAAAATCTTAAACCCTATTCTCAGGACTCTGTCCTCATCGGTATGGAAGATACCGGTCATTATCATTTGGCTTTGTTGAAATTCCTTTTAGACAGTCATTTTGATGTTGCCCTGATCAATCCCAAAACGACAGATCTTACTCGCAGGCTGCAGGGTGGCATTACCAAAAATGACAGGCTTGATACTTTGACAATTTGTGATGTTTTAGATACGCCTCAACGTAAAAATCAGTATCGTATCTCTCATGTCAGCAGTTTTGATCTTTATGAACAGAAACAGCTTACAAGACAGCACCATCATTTAAAGGAAGAATTGAATGAATATTTCAATCGTCTGCAAAAAAGCATCGATATCGTATTCCCTGAATTCAATTCCCTGTTCAGATCCAAATACGGCAGCGTCTACATGAATGTCCTGAAAACTTTCGGGAGTGCTCATCGTATCGCTAACACAGATATAAGAACGATCCGCAAATGTTTCGAAATCAAGGGCAAAGGCAACCGTATATCTCTGACGCCTGAAAAACTTAAAGAATGCGCCAGCTCTTCTGTTGGCATATCTTCCATGGCTGAAGAAATTCAAATAAAGCATCTGGTCATGCAGATAGAACTT
>JACJKV010000073.1 GCA_016901755.1 Thomasclavelia spiroformis
CCAGTGATTATGTCTGTTCAGTATGGATGGGATTTGGAAAAGAAGGTATCGACAAAGGAAAGACAACGAGTGGCTACAAGGCTTATCCTGGTAAAGTAGTCCAGTCTATTCTAAAACATCTGAAAAAAGATGGAAGCAAGAAAAAATATCTTTCTCAACCAGACAGCGTTGTACAAGAAGGCGATGAGTATTATAAAAAGGGAACTGAACACAAACATAACTATGAAACAACTGAACCAGCTGAAACACAAGAAACTGAGGAAACTCAACAAAATCAGCAGTCTCAGCAAAATCAGCAGACACAAAAACCTACAGATAGTGAAGATAATGATGATTTAGAAGATGATGAAAATCAGGAAACTGAAAAACCTGACGATAACGAAAATAATAATCAATCAGGTGGTAACAACAATCAGTCTGGAGGTAATAATACTTCTGGTGGTAATCAGACCACCCCAACAGTTCCAGAAAATCAGAATTAAAGAGCACTTACATAAGTGCTCTTTTTTAATAGCTTCGATTACTCTATTAGATTGTTTTCATAATTTAAATAAGTTATAATTTTAATATACTACAAAATGGAGGTAGCATGATGTCAAAAAAACAGAAAACATCAAGACGTCTCAATAAAAAGAAAGTTGTTTTGGTCATAATCATTGCCTTTATTGTTCTGGTATTAACTGTTGCCGGAATCTTTGGTTATGGCGTTTATAAAGATACAGCAGCCTTTGATGCTCAAAAGCTGCTCTCCAGCGAAGCCAGTCAGATCTTTGATGCTGAAGGCAATACCTATTATACTTATGGCAGTGATGAAAACGGAAAACGCGAAAATATCACCTATGATGATCTGCCTCAGGTTCTCATCGATGCCGTAGTCGCAGCTGAAGATTCCCGTTTCT
>JACJKV010000074.1 GCA_016901755.1 Thomasclavelia spiroformis
TCTTTACCTACGGCTTTAGCAATCGCTTGAAGACTGTTCATCACCTGTTCAAATTTTTCTGGCTTCAGTGACTGTGGTCCATCACACAGCGCCTTTTCTGGATTGTTATGCACTTCGATCATCAGTCCATCACATCCGGCTGCTACTGCTGCCTTGGCCATTGGTTCTACCAGCCACCATTTTCCTCCTGCATGGCTTGGATCGATGATAATTGGCAGATGGGTCAGTCTTTTGATTACTGGTATGGCCTGCAGATCCAGCGTATTTCTGGTATATGATTCAAATGTTCTGACCCCTCTTTCACACAGGATGACATTTGGATTTCCACTGGCCATGATATACTCTGCTGACATGATCCATTCTTCATAGGTCGCACTCAATCCTCGTTTCAGCAGGATCGGTTTTTTAGTTGCTGCTCCGACTTTCTTCAACAGATCAAAGTTCTGCATGTTTCTGGCACCGATCTGTATCACATCGACCTTTTCGATAAACTCATCCAGATACTGGGCATCCATCAGCTCTGATACGATAGGCAGTCCTGTTGCTTCTCTGGCAGCTACCAGAATATCCAGTCCTGATGATCCCATTCCCTGAAAGGCATATGGTGATGTTCTTGGCTTGAACGCTCCTCCTCTTAGCAGATTGGCTCCGGCTTTTTTCGCTGCCTTGGCAATTTCAATGACCTGTTCCTTTGATTCAACTGAACATGGTCCGGCAATTACTGCCAGATGATCTCCTCCGATCTTGACATCTCCAACTTCGATGATCGAATCCTCAGGATGAAATGCTCGATTGGCCAGTTTATATGGTTCAGAAACTGACATGACTTTTTCTACTGC
>JACJKV010000075.1 GCA_016901755.1 Thomasclavelia spiroformis
TTCATCGCTCCATACTGCAAACTGTATTTCCTTCCCTATTCCGCTTATATCCGTGTCTTTCAGTATGATCTTCACTTCTGTTTCGTTTTCATTGACTTCTGTCTCAAATGAACCTGCTTTGATCTCTGATTTTTGTATTATTGAATTTTGCTCATTTTGAGTATCAGTATTTGTACTATTATCTTGATCTTGTTGAGAGAATTGTTTTGTACTCTCTGGTGTTGAAGTATCAGAAATTTGATTTACTGTATTTTCATTTTTCGAAACATCATTACTTTGAGTATTTTCATTATTTTCTATTTTATTACTATTTTCATCCTGATAATTTTCAGGATTTTGATTTTGATTTTCTTCTTTCTTTTCTTCTGCTACAACTCCTTCACTTTCCTCCTTTTTTTCATTCACTTTACTCTCTTCTAATTCATTTTTTTCTGTTGTTTGAACTGAACTATTATTGTTTTCTATCACCTCTAATCCATCAACTCTTACAGTAGATATAATCATCATGAATAAAATAACAATAGCTAATAATCTTTTTTTCATTAAACTTCCCCCTCATAAGATACGGTAGTGTCAAAAATAGTTAGTTTATTTAATGCATAAATTAACTATAAACCTCATTCTACCTTGGTTTTTTATATATATAGATTAATTTCCCCTGGAAATTAATCTATAAACTTAACCATTTTATATACAAAAAAGGTAATAACCACTCTATAATGAAGTTACCACACCACAATAATAGGAGGTTATTACC
>JACJKV010000076.1 GCA_016901755.1 Thomasclavelia spiroformis
ATGGCATGATGGACACACCTGTACCCATACCGAACACAGAAGTTAAGCATCATAGCGGCGACGATAGTACACTGTGCGAAAATAGCACGCTGCCAGTTCCTTTTTTTCTGCCCTTTTGGGGCTTTTTTTTTAATCGTTTATTATTTTATTTAAATTTCATTTTTTGCTTTATATTATCAATTATATGTTAATGTTGTTTATCTGTTACTTTCATATTTCTCTGAAATATTCATTATAGCTTTATAGATCTATATATATGACAATAGTTCCTTTTTATTTGCTATAAAAATTAAGGATGCGTTATTTACTGTTAAATTTATTGAGACATAAATTATTAATGTGTTCTCAAATCCATTTATTGTTTTTGATAATTTGATAATTTTAGCAAATAAATTTTGTCTAAGAATATTTAAATTGGAAAGAATATTAATGTATATCCATATTTATGAGATACATATAACCAATATCTTTTGCTGATCAATTTCTTGTTACTATATGTAATATTATTATATATTAGAGTCTTAATAAATTAGTGAAAAATGTGACGAAATATCATAAAAAAACAAAAAAACAAAAAAATTATCAGAAAAAGCTTTACAAGCTTGGGATAAGATGGTAATATAAATGAGCACTCGGCAAGAGGGTGCGAGGACATTGAAAACTGAACAGAAAAGAATGAACACAACGTCAATGAAAGAATAAAAGAAGAGCTAAGCAGACAT
>JACJKV010000077.1 GCA_016901755.1 Thomasclavelia spiroformis
TAAATATCTAAAATTCCATGACCCTGACCATAAAGTTCATACCAGTCAGCATTAAAATCATTCACTGCTTTTTCAATACTAGGATTAGCAAACACCTGTTTCAGCAAGGCGACCGGTGCAGTTATTGCCTCAGCTCCTGAACCAAAGGCATCCCTGATCTGTTTGACTCCCTTAAATGATGCCGCCAGGATCTTGCAGTCATAGCCATCTTCAACGATCCTTGTCTGCAGATCACTGATCAGTTCATCAGGATCATTTCCCAGATTGCCAATACGGTTGACATAAGGGGCAATATAGTCTGCTCCAGCTGCCAAGGCCATATAGGCCTGCATGATATCATAAACAGCAGTCGCTGTGACATGAATGCCTTCAGTCTTTAAAGCCCTGATAGCTTTGATACCTTCATACGATACCGGTACCTTGATATAGACCTGATCATCTACTTCTTCAAGAATACGATGTGCTTCTTTGATAATGGTATCACAGTCTTTGGCAATGACCTGAATATGCAGGCTTCTTTCCTGACCGATGATATTTCTGATAGCTTTCATATGTCCAAAGAAATCCTGAGGCGCTGTGGCCTTAACGATCGATGGATTGCTGGTAACACCAGCAATCGGCATATGTTCAACAGCATCTTTGATTTCTTCCAGATTAATTGTATCAATAATAAATTCCATTTTTATTTTCTCC
>JACJKV010000078.1 GCA_016901755.1 Thomasclavelia spiroformis
CCTTATTCAAAAGGTGGATGGTCACCAAAGAACTGGGATGGACAGTATCATGGTGTTGTCACAATTTCTAATGCACTAGAAAATTCATGGAACATTCCAGCCATCAAAACATACGAAGAAGTAGAAAATGAAGCAGGAACAGATAAGATCACTGAAGCCATGGAATCTATTGGTATTTCCATGAAAGACGAAGAGCCAAATACATCCTATGCCATTGGCGGATGGAACAACGGTATTTCACCACTGGAAATGGCCAGTGCCTATGCTACCATTTCAAACAACGGACAGTACGTGGAATCACATACCGTCAATTATGTCGAAGTCGTTCAGACCGGAGAAATCATCAAGATCGATGAAGAGATCCAGGACAACAGGAAACAGAGTGCCTACAGTGAAGCCAGTGCCTTCATGATTCGTGAAACCATGATCGACTACACAAAAAACGGAAGCGGAAACTATGCCTACCTGTCAGGCATCAGCAACTGTGGAGCCAAGACCGGAACTTCAAACTGGGACAGCAGTGCGAAAAAAGGAATGGCAGGAAAATCACGTGACTTATGGATGAGCGCATTCACCAGTGATTATGTCTGTTCAGTATGGATGGGATTTGGAAAAGAAGGTATCGACAAAGGAAAGACAACGAGTGGCTACAAGGCTTATCCTGGTAAAGTAGTCCAGTCTAT
>JACJKV010000079.1 GCA_016901755.1 Thomasclavelia spiroformis
GTTATTGATCAGTTGCCAAGAAAAGGGGAATATATCGATTCAGGGGATACTGTAATCTTAATGTTGGGATAGTTGTTTACAAATGATAATATTTTAGTTACAATAAAATAAATACAGTGAAGAGAAATAGTAAACAGACTGGTCAGGCGTAGAGAATTCTTGGGTGGTGAAAAAGAATGCTGAAGGTTTGAAGAATACATCTTGGAGTAGGCATCTGAAATTAGTAGGATAGCACGGGAACACCCGTTATAGTGCTAGAGTATGTTTGTACTCGATGAGACTGATATAGTGATATATCAGTAAATTAAGGTGGTAACGCGATGGTCTCTCTCGTCCTTATGGATAGAGAGACTTTTTGATTATAAGGAGGAAAAAAATAATGATTATAGTACTAAAACCAGATGCTACAAAAGAGGATCAGCAAAGAATTGTTGATAAGGCATGTCATTATGGGCTGATTGCTCATATTTCACAGGGAGAAGAAACAACAGTTATTGGTCTTGTTGGCGATACTACGAAAATTGATGGGAAAAGGTTAGAAGTAGATCCAGCAGTAGAAAAAGTCATGTCAGTTTCTGAACCATATAAACTGGCCAATCGAGCATTTCATCCTGAGGATTCGATCATCGAAGTTGGAGATGTCAAGATCGGAGGAGATC
>JACJKV010000080.1 GCA_016901755.1 Thomasclavelia spiroformis
TTCTCTGCTTCTTTAATTCCTTTCCAAATTCCGTTGACAGATTTTCATCTACAGCTGCATGGAATTCATCCAGCACTGCATCTCTGCTCACGGTTTTCTGATGCTTTTTACTTTTGCAGCATTCGCCTTCAAATGGACATCCTTCACAGCTTTCCTGACTTCCCATTTTCTGTATGATCCTCAGATATTCTCCTCTTTCGTCATATGTCTCACATATGTTTTGATCAAAGACATGACCTTGTGGGCATACTTTATATCCTTCACCAGTCGTTTCCCAGTTCAGTGTGCTGAATATTTTCTTTCTGAATTTGGGTTCATTCTTTTTTGCATACATTGGATACTTCATGTACAGCTTCATTTTATGCGTCAGACAGTACATATAGTTGTCATAGCTTCCGTATCCTGCATCCGCCATTGGATAAACGGGATATTCTCCCATATATTCTTTATATCGTTCCATGAACGGTATAAAGGTTTTTACATCTGCCGGTCTCTGAAACAAATCTGCATTCACTATGACTCCACCACTGACTGCAATCTGTGCATTGTAGCATGGGCGACTCAGCCCTGTGTTGCAGTAGTAATCGATCTTCGTTGCACACATCGTTGCATCATGATCTGTTTTTGAGCAGCTGTTTCTGTCTCCCATGATATCCA
>JACJKV010000009.1 GCA_016901755.1 Thomasclavelia spiroformis
GTTTCCATAATCTAATTATACCAAAAAAGACAATGCCTATCAGTATAATACTGACAACATTGTCTTTTTTTAGGCCTGTATTAATATTTTATTTCGTTACAGCCCCTTTCTATTTGAGTTTATTATTCAATTCTGTCCATTTTTCATCCGAAAAATCATTGAGCTGATCTAATCTTTCCTTAACATCCGCTAAGGCCTCATTGTAGCTGCCTTCACCTTGACCATAGTAATGTTTCATTAATGTTTTCATTTTTTCACCAAGTTCAAGAATTTTCTCTTCACCATCATCAAGTTTTGCCGCTGTATTATTTTTAATATATTCCAGTTTAACAGCTGCCTCATAAACCTTTTTGGCTTCTTCCTGATTATCCTGGGTGATGCCATCTTTTATTTTGTCATAACCATCTTTGATCGTGGTCACCAAAGCACTGACATCTTCCTGTTCTAAAAGATCATTATCACTATTGCCGGTAATATCCTGTTCTATCTGATTCAGTTCATCTTTGACATCATCCCACATTATTTCTACGTTTCCACTAAAACGATCGGCTGTTTCTTCAACATCATCTTTGACTGTAGAACAGCCAGTTAAACTGATAAAACATAAACTCAGCATAAGCAGCGATTTCAAAACTATTTTCATAATATTCCTCTTTTCTTTTATTAAGATGTAAATTCATCTTCAACTTTAGTATGAACCAATTTGTAAAATTCATTCTTTTTTTTAAAAATGCACTTATTGAAGAAATGCTTTGAATTAGGTAAAATATATTAAAAAAAAGGAAATAATAACAATGACAGACAAAGAACGATTTTTAAACATATATCAGGCTCATATCAAAAGACAGGGCAGTGAAAAACTGCTGGAATTTTTATTATCAAAACATTCAGATTTTTTTGAAGCTCCTGCCAGCAGCCGCTTTCATGGCAGTTATGATGGCGGACTGGTAGTTCATAGTCTGAATGTCTATGACTGTCTTAAAAGCTATCTCGAACGTGCCCAAAAACAGTATAATCTGGAATACAGCGAAGAAAGTATCGCTATTGTTGCCTTATTGCACGATTTATGCAAAATTAACTGTTATAAAAAAGGAACCCGTAATGTCAAAAAAGATGGACAGTGGATCCAGGTTCCAACCTATGAATACGATGATCAGTTACCTTATGGTCATGGTGAAAAAAGCGTCTATATGATCAGTGGCTACATGCGCTTAAGTCGTGAAGAAGCTTTTGCGATTCGCTATCACATGGGCTTTTCAGGAAACGAAGATATGCGTAACGTAGGAAAAGCGTTTGAAATGTTTCCATTGGCTTTTGCCTTAAGTGTCGCCGATATGGAAGCAACATATTTTATCGAGGGGAAAGAATAATGAATCCAATATTTATTGAAAGAATGAAAGAACTGCTGAAAGATGAATTTGATGATTTTATGGCAGCTATGCGAAAAGATGACATCAAAGGATTTTATCTCAATCCACAAAAAAAAGATGTACTCAGTCATTTAGATACCAGATACATCACACCTCATCCTTATATTACTAATGGCTACTATTATGATCATAAACACTACGCTCCTGGAAAAAGTCCATATTTTCAATGTGGTCTCTATTATATTCAGGAACCTAGCGCCATGGCAGTTGTGCCCTGCCTGGATATCAAAGCTGATGACTATATTCTGGATATGTGCGCTGCTCCAGGCGGTAAAACCTGTTATGCGGCCAGTCAGCTTTCTCATGAGGGTCTGATGATAGCCAATGACATATCATCGCTGCGTGCACGAATACTGGCTGGCAATATTGAACGATTTGGTCTGCAAAATACCATCGTCACCAACACCGATCCATTAAAGTTTGAATTTGACAGTTTTTTTGATAAAGTCATTCTTGATGCTCCCTGTTCTGGTGAAGGCATGTTTCGTAAAGACCCTGAAGCCATTGCTGACTGGTCACCCCAAAAAGTTCAAGAATGTGCCTATATTCAAAGACAGCTGATCGATAAAGCCTATGCCATGATCAGAAATAACGGTTATCTGCTTTATTCGACCTGTACCTATTCTCCAGAAGAAAATGAACAGCAGGTAGATTATATGATCCATACCCTTGGTATGGAACTGATTCCTATTGATAAAAAGCCTGGCATGTCTGAGGGACTGATTCCAGGAACGATAAGAATGTATCCCCATATCAATCAGGGTGAAGGACAGTTTATCGCGCTGTTAAAAAAGAAAACCGAAACCACACAATCAAAACCAAAACTGCTCAAACCAAACTTAAACAAAGAACAGATGCAGCTGATTACCAGATTTTATCAGGAAAATCTTAATATACCGGTACCACAATATCTCTATCAGTCACAAAATCATGTTTACGCAATCAGTGATCATTTTCCTCAGATTGATAAAATCAGGATCCTGCGTAATGGCTTATACCTGGGAGAATGCAAAAAAGGACGATTTGAACCGGCTTTGTCTTTAGCTTTGACTCTGGAACATAAGGACGTTAAAAGATCCTACAGTTTTCATGAAGACAGCCAGGAAGTGAAAGATTATCTTAAAGGACTGACTTTAAAAGGAAATCAAAGTAAAGGGTATGGTGTCATTTTTGTTGATGACTATCCTTTATCTTTCTATAAAGAAAGTAACGGACAGATCAAAAATCTCTATCCTAAAGGTTTAAGACGATGAAAAGATACGATGAAATCGAAAACACTGTCTTTCAGTTTCTAGAAAAAAACTGCTTTGGAATACAAAAAAAAGATGCCTGTCGCCATCTTTTAGGAGTCAGTACTTTATGTCTGCAGCTAAGCAGAAAATTTGATCTGGATCCTGAATTATGTGCCATCATGGGACTCTTGCATGACATATCGATCTATACCCGACGCAGTCGACTGGCACATGCCTTTGTCTCCAGTGAGATGGCCAAAGAAATCTTAACCTCCAGTCAGCTCTTTAGTGATGAAGAAACAGCTCTGATCATCACTGCAATCTTCAATCACTCCAGCAAGCATAAAAAAGATGATGCATATAGCGAACTGCTGAAACTTTGTGATGTTTTAGAAAGATATCTTCACGAACCAGATATTGCCCTCGAGCCATGTCGCCAGCAATATCTGCTTCTTGCCAAAGAAAAAAAGATTATTTAAAGTCATTTAAAATAATCTTTGCGATCAAATCATTATGAATGATATAACTGCTGTGGTCTTCTCCTGGTAAGATCATCAGCTTGCTATTGGGGATCACTCTGGCAATATTGCGAATATGATCCAGACGAATCAGATCGTCACTGCCCGCAAGAACAAGTGTTCTTGCTTTTATTTGTTTTAATTCCCGATTGGCAATATGAGGCTGTTCCAGCATCATTTTCACCAAAGGATTTCTCGTTTTTCGATAAATATCTTTCATTTGAGCATAAACCTCTGGTAAGACTCCATCCGGTTTAGTATTAGCTCCCGCTAAAACCAGCTGACTGATCATTTCCGGATGTGAAATCGCCAGCAGCATTCCTACGATAGCTCCATCACTGCTGCCCACATAAGTTACATTTCTTAACCCCAGCTGCAAAATGAAAGCTGCCATATCATCAGCCATATCCTGATAAAAATATGCCTGGACACGATCACTTTGACCATGTCCTCGAGAATCAACCAGATAAAGCGTATAATGCTTTTTTAACAAATCGCTGGCATTGTCAAAAATACGATGATCTTCTTCATTGCCATGAACCATGATCATCGCTGGTCCTGAGCCCATCTTTTCATAAAACAGTCTGACGCCATTAACCTTGATAAACATCAGATTGCTCCCTGTTCCATCATATACTGTTCAATACGGTCATGAACCAGTTCCGCCAGTTCATTGGTTTTCAGTTTTTTATATTCATCATAGTAAATTGGTTTTAAATAGCAGATCTGTGCGGTTTCCTGCTTAATGGTATTGTTATCAAAAACCTTGTAACAGTCAATCATTGCCACAGGTACAACAGGACATCCGGTTTTAGCGACAATCTTGAATGTTCCGCCTTTAAATGAACCTAAATGATTACCTTTTTTAGAACGGGTTCCTTCTGGAAAGATACAGTAGCTTTGTCCATTATTGATTTCTTCTGAAACCTGTTTGACCATTTTAGCTCCATCTCTGATATTTTTTCTTTCTAAGGGATAAAAATCCAAAACTTTGACTACATCTTTAACCAGAATCGTAGAACACAATTCTTTCTTTAATACGAATTTCATTGTATTATCATGTGTCGCAAATAACGCAATAATATCAAATAACCCCTGATGATTAGGTGCCAGCAGATAGCCACCTTCCTGAGGCAGATTTTCTGTTCCTTTACATATCAGATTCACTCTGGCTTTTTTGACGATGATCTTTGCTACACGATGAACAAACTGATATCCTTCATCGATCGTAGGGTATTTTTCTCGGTTTCCATATGTCTTCAATTTATAGAACCACCAGTATGGCAGCTGTAATATCACTCTGAAAACTACTAATCCTATTCGTTTCATAATTTACCCTCTTTTATAAATCTGTAATGTAAAAGTTTCAAATGGTTTTTCCTCTGCCAGCACAAAACCATATTCACTGAAATCAGGGAAATAGGTTTCCCCCGTATGACTTCCAGGAATTCGCGAAATCAAAAGCTGATCTGCATAGGGCAATGACTGACGATAAATAGATGCTCCTCCAGAGATAAACAGATCTTCATTTCTGTCCTTGTATTCCTGAATAACTTCCAGTAAATCATGTCTGACTTCTACTCTGTCATCTTCAAATTCATCAAGTGAAACGACGATCGTTTTACGCTTTGGCAAAGGACGACCTATCGCCTGATAGGTTGTTACTCCCATTAAAATAGTTTTTCCCAAAGTAGTCGCTTTAAAATGCTGCAGATCTTCGGGAACATTCCAAGGCATTCCATTGGCCGAATCTTTTTTACCAATTAGCAGATCATCATCTGTTGCTACAATAATACTGATCATTAAACGCTCACCTTCCCTACAAGTTTTCCATAAGACTGATAATTTTCAATCCTGATATCTTCGATCTTAAAATCAAAAATTGACTTCACCTCGGGATTTAACACCAGCTGACATTTAGGCAAAGGCTCACGAGTAAGCTGTTCTTTGACCACTTCAAAATGATCTTTATAAATATGAGCATCACCAATAGTATGAATAAATTCTTTGGCCTGATAACCACAAACCTGTGCCAGCATAGCTGTAAATAAAGCATAAGAAGCAATGTTAAAAGGCACACCTAAAAAAGTATCAGCACTTCTTTGATAAAGCTGACAGCTTAAATACTGACGGTCAGCACTGACATAAAACTGTAAAAATGAATGACATGGTGGCAAAGCCATTTCATCAACTTCTGCCGGGTTCCAGGCACAAATGATATGTCTTCTGGAAAAAGGATTATTCTTTAAAGAATCAACCAGCTTGGCAACCTGATCAATTCCCTGATCATTAAAATTACGCCATTGTTTACCATATACTGGACCTAATTCTCCATATTTGACAACAAAAGGATCATCAGCATCCAAAGCTTTGATTTTAGCAACAAACTCATCTAATGTTTCACCATGATAATCATCTGATTTTTTAAAAGCTTCATAAGGCCAGTCATTCCAGATCTTAACATTTCTGTCAACCAGATACTTGATATTCGTATCTCCTTTGATAAACCATAACAGTTCTTCAGCAATCGGTCTGATAAACATTTTCTTAGTTGTCAGTAAAGGAAATCCATCTAAAAGATCATAACGGGTCTGATAGCCAAAAACACTACGTGTCCCGGTTCCCGTTCTATCTTCACGGTCCTGACCATGATCCAATATATACTGACACATATCTAAATACTGTTTCATTTATTTCACTCCCTCATTTGACAATCTTCTATATAAAATATGAACTTATTATCTGTTATTATGCCTTATTATTATCTTTATCTATACATATCGATAGTATAACACAAATTTCACAATAATGTAGCATAAACACTTTGCACTTCAAACGAATTACAAAAAAAAGCATATCCCGTAAAAGGATACACTTATATTTTTTTTATAATTTCTTTTTCTGCTGATGGGCAATAGCCTGCAGACATAATTTTCTTGGCAAAAATCTTGAAAACAATGATGCAATTTTGATCATCAGCCCAGGAACAATAACAGTTTTTCCTTTTTCAATCATTTTCAAGGCATAGCTGGCACAGGCTTTTGCAGTGATGCCTGATAATGCAAATTCAACATTGGCGACCTGATTAAATTCCGTATCGACCGGTCCAGGACATAAACAGCCAACATAAACCTGACTTCGCTGATCTTTCAGTTCTTTCGCTACGGCCTGCGTCAAGCTGGTTACATATGCTTTGGTTGCATAATAGGTTGCCATATAAGGTCCCCCAGGCAATAACCCAGCACATGAAGCTACATTTAAGATCTTGCCATGATCATTACGAACCATCTGTTTTAAAACCAGCTTCATCAGCACATGTAAAGCCCTGATATTGACATCGATCATCTGCTGTTCTTTAGTAAAATCCGTTTCGATGAAACTGCCACAGTCACCAAACCCTGCATTATTGATAAACAGATCGACCTGACGGTCTTTGATATGATCATATAATCGATAACAGTTATCCAGTTGGGATAAATCTGCCACAAATATACTGGCATGCTGCAAGGTCTGTTTTAATTGCAGCAGACGGTCTTCTCTTCTGGCAACCAGAAGCAGCTGATATCCCTGCTGATCTAAAAACCGACAAAACGCCTTGCCGATTCCTGAACTGGCTCCAGTCACGACTGCAAATTTCATCGTTTCACCCCATTTCCTATTTTTTACAGCGATTTCTGTATTCTTCCATCATGCCTTTAAAAATATCACCATTACTTGGTGGCGTATATGTAACCGCATTAGCTCCCGCCTCAATGACCGCTTTAACAGTTTCTTCACTTGGCCCACCGGTAGCTATGATGGGAAAATCCTGATCTATCTCTCTTAATCTTCTGACAATTTCTACCGTATTTTTTCCACCAGATACATTAACGATATCCGCATTGGTATGCAGCATTCTTTCTTCCAGGTCTTCATCTAACGAAACAATCGTTAAAACTACTGGAATATCGATTTCTTCTGCCAGTTCTTTGATGAACTTAGATTTAGTTGGGGCATTGAGCACGACTGCCGTGGCGCCATGTAATTCAGCATCCAAAGCAATCGACTGCACTCTGGCTCCAGCGGTCGTTCCTCCGCCTACGCCTACAAACACCGGACGCTGAGCGACCGAAATAATAGACTGGGTAATCTGTAAAGTAGGTGTAAAAGGATAAACGGCAATGACCGCATCGGCATTACAGTTAGCTATGACTGCCACATCAGTGGAAAACACTAATGATTTGATTCTTTTTCCATTAATAATGATTCCCGAAGCTCGGCGAAACACTTCCGGAACCTTGATTGTATGACTTCTCAGTCGAGTATCGATATAAGGGGTTGTTTTTTTCATAAATTGACCTCCTGACAGCATTATCTTAAACAATAAATATGTCTCATAAATGAACTAGTCATGTCTTTGTCTAAAATGATATACCGCCCCGATCATATTGGCATCATTTCCAAATTGACAGACTTCGACATGTGGTCTGACTTTAGCATGTGTCAGCTGCGAAAAAATGATATCCAGCTGCTCCTGTACCTTATCCAGCAGTTCAGGACGTGCAGAAACTGCCCCGCCAATAACGATCATTCCGGGATCATAGGCATACTGCAGATTATAAATTCCCATGGCCAATGTCTGATAGAACTTATCCACATATTTGTGATAAACCGGATGACTGTCAGCCTGGTCAAAAACCTCTTTACCATCCAGTTCATGATAATCAATCCCCAGTTCCCTGGCAATACGTTTTGTTACCGCCACCGTCGAACCATCATCAGACCATGTATAATAACGATGATCATGGGGTGAATAACGAGTAATCATATAACCAAATTCGCCTCCATGTAAAGCATGACCATGATGAATCTGACGATTTTTGATTACTGCACCACCAATACCGGTCCCACTGACAATGAAACAGCAATCCTGTTCATCTTTGGCTGCTCCTTTCCAGACTTCTGCCAGCGCTGCACAGTTGGCGTCATTTTCCAGTTCAACTGGTTTACCAGTCATTGCCTCCAGATCTTTTTTGATATGAGGTCCATGAATATAATCAATCGCACTTGACCCATAGATAACTCCCTCATCACTGTCAACTGCCCCAGGCATTGATAATGCAATACCTTCTACGTCCGGATTCTGATCATAGACTTGCTTGATTTTGTCATACATCGCTGTGATATTTTCAGGAATCTTAAAACGCATACGTTCATTAATTTGTCCTTCACTGTCAACTATAGCGTATTTAACGGCTGTTCCACCAACATCGAATGCTAAATATTTTTTCATATTCTTCCCTCTTTTCATGATTAATAGTTAATATCATTTTATCATAAATGTTCAAAGACGTCGCATGATATTTTGTCTTTAAGCTCAGATTAACTTATAATAAAAAAGAGGTGAGCAAAATGATCGAACATATGACAATGATATCCAGCTATGAGCAGATTCCTTTAGATCTTTATATCATGGCTCCAGCACATCCTCGAGGCATCATTACATTAAGTCACGGTATGTGCGAACATAAAGAAAGATATATACAGTTGATGACCTGTTTAAATGCCCATGGATTTGTCTGCTGTATTTATGATCATCGCGGTCATGGCAAAAGTCTAAAAAAAGCAGAAGATCTTGGATATCTCTATTCTTCCAGCGATGATGCTCTCATCAGTGATTTACATCAAATCGTAACGATGATGAAAAAAAGATATCCGCTATTACCTTTATATCTTATTGGTCATTCGATGGGAGCTTTAATATCGTGCTGCTATTTAAAACAATATGATCAGCTTATTAATGGCGCTATTTTACTTTCTAATCCCAGTTATCATCCTTTATATAAAATAGCTGAATGTCTTATCTGGGGCTATACGAAAATAAAAAATGAACGTTACTGTTCAAAAACAATCGAATCCCTGGTTTCAAAAATTCTCAATCGAAAATTTGATCATCAAATCAAAAACAGCTGGATCTGCAGTAACCCGGAAACTGTCAACAGTTTCAACGCTGATCCCCTATGTCATTTTACTTACAGCCTCAATGGCTATCAAACATTATTAAAACTGATGGAAAGAGTTTATCTTCATCCCACTAAAGATGTATCATATCCAAAAATACCTGTTCTATGTCTTTTTGGATCAAATGATCCCTGTCTGTTATCAAAAAAGAAATTTCATCAAAGTCTTTTGCTTCTCCAGCATAATAAGCATTTACATATCACCTGCCAGGTGATAGAAAACATGCAGCATGAACTGCTACATGAATTTAATTACCAAATGATCATTGAACTGATCGTTTCGCAGCTTTTCAAATGGCAAACAGATAATAATGTCATCAAATAAAATTATAGTTATAAAAAAGGAAACAGATAATTCTGCTTCCTTATTTTTTATCTTTTTTCTTTGATTTCAGTTTTTAACATATCAATAAATTCCTGAATAGAAACGGTTGTTGCTTTCTGTTCCCCATGTTTTCTGTAAGTCACAGTTTTTTCTTCACGTTCATTATTTCCTAAAACCAGAATATAGTTAGCTTTTTGCATTTGTGCTTCACGAATACGATATCCCAGTTTTTCATCTCTACTGTCCATTTCAACCAGGAAATCCTGATCTGTTAAAAGATCATAGATTTCTTTAGCGTAAGCCAAATGATATTCATTATTGACAGGTAAGATCTTAACCTGTACAGGAGCCAGCCATAATGGCAGATTTCCTTTAGTTTCTTCCAGAATATAAGCCATGAATCTGTCTAATGAACCTAAAATAGCTCTATGCAGGACAACTGGTGTTTTTTTGCTTCCATCTTTATCGACATAAGTTAAATTAAACTTAGCAGGCAGACAGAAATCAAGCTGACAGGTTGAAAGCGTATATTCATTACCAATAGCAGGTTTAACATTAACGTCTAATTTAGGTCCATAGAAAGCTGCTTCACCGATTTCTTCTGTATATTCTATACCTAATTCATTCATAACTTCTCTTAATTCATTTTCAGCTTTATTCCACATTTCATCATCATCATGATATTTTTCTTTATCATCAGGATCTCGCAATGATAAAACACAACGATAATCAGTAATATTAAAATCTTTATATACATCCAAAATCAGATCAACTACTGATGCAAATTCAGATTTGATCTGTTCTGGTGTTACGAATAAATGGGCATCATTTTGACAGAAATGTCTTCCTCTTTCAATTCCCTTAACAGCCCCACTGGCTTCAAATCTAAAATCATGAGCAATTTCCCCAATACGAATTGGCAGATTTTTATAAGAATGCAGCTTATTAGCGTAAATCATCATATGATGTGGACAGTTCATTGGACGTAAGACAAATGATTCTCCTTCCATTTCCATAGCAGGGAACATATTATCTTTGTAATGATCCCAATGTCCAGAAGTCTTATACAGATTAACTGTTCCTACAGCTGGAGTTAAAACATGCATATAACCTAATTTTCTTTCTTTACGTTTAATATATCTTTCCAGTTTTTGCCAGATAGCATAGCCTTTTGGCAAATACATTGGTAATCCTCTACCAATCAGATCATCGACCATGAACAGTTCCATTTCACGTCCAATTTTACGATGATCTCTTTCTTTAGCTTCTTCCAGTAAAGCCAGATGTTCCTGCAGCTGTTCTGCAGTTGGAAAACAGACACCATAAATACGCTGTAAAACTTTATTGTTTTTGTCACCTTTCCAGTAAGCACCAGAATGTTTGATCAGTTTAAAATTCTTACATTTTTTCACTGTATCAACATGAGGACCGCGACATAAATCAGTAAAATCACCCTGACTGTAACATGAAATCGTTCCATCTTCCAGATGACTGATCAGATCAAGTTTATATTCATCATCTTTAAACATTTCTAATGCTTCATCTTTAGAAATTTCATGTCTGACAATACGTTTACCATCTTTACATATTTTTTTCATTTCTTTTTCAATCTTGGTAATGTCTTCATCACTGATTACATCTTCTCCCAGATCAACATCATAATAAAATCCTTCAGCAACAACTGGTCCTACCCAAAATTTGGCATGAGGATACAAATGTTTGATTGCCTGAGCCATCACATGAGCACATGAATGATTCAGCATGCTTAATTCTTCATTTTCTTTAAAATCTACCATCGTTCTTCTCCTATCTTTTCATAATGCTTTGATAAAAAAACTCTCATCCAAAGGACGAGAGTTTCGTGGTACCACCTTAATTTGCCTATAGCCTCAAAACTTTAACGCAGTTAACGACAATCTTTTTCAAGTGCAGCTATTAGGGAGTATCTTATATGTATCTTCAAGGTTTTCACCAGCCACCTTTTCTCTATATCCAATAACATATAAAACGTGTCCTAAATGATCGCTTTTATTTATATAAATTATTCTAATCATTTATTCACTATTGTCAACCGATTATTGATCGATCACAACGACTTTTCTTTAATTTTCTGACATTCCTGTTTAAATGCATTATAGACATACTTGGTTTTAATAGGCTCATTGAGCGTCAAGGTATCGCATTTCATACAATAAAGACCAATGATTCCATTAATATTCAGTATTCTGATCCATTCATCTTTTGCCCCACAAATCCCACAGGATACCAGTTGTGGCAGTTTTACAATCTGTACTCTCACTTTTCATCACCTGTTTTCAGTATAGACTTATCGGACTGCAAAAAATGTCAAAACAGCTTTTACATTTTATTATTTACTAATTTTTTAAGATCTTTGATTTCCTGCGGTTTTAATCTTCGATATTCTCCTGGTCTTAATCCCTTTAAATTAACACAGCCAATCGAAACACGATGCAGTCTTTTCACCGGATAACCGACACTTTCAAACATCTTTTTGACCTGACGGTTTTTACCTTCATAAAGCTTGATCATCAGCACAGTTGTTTTATGTTCCATATCTTTATGAGTAATTTTGATCTTACATGGCAAAGTTTTTTGCCCATCCAGATAAATTCCTTTTTCCAGACGGTGCAGTTCTTCTCCTTTGATCAGCCCTTTGATCGTCACTTCATAAATCTTTTCTAAATGACTTCGCGGATGCATGATCATATTCGCAAAAGCACCATCATTTGACATGATCAAAGCCCCAGTTGTATCATAATCTAATCTGCCCACTGGATAAATTCTTTCATCTACATCATTAAAGTAATCAATGACAGTTTTACGATCAAATTCATCACTTAAAGTACATACACATCCCTGTGGTTTATAAAACAGATAATAAACCTTGTTTTCACCAACGATAGCTTTGCCATCAACTAAAACGATATCACCTGATTTTACTTTAGTCCCTAATTCTTTAACAATAACACCATTGACCATCACTCTTCCCTGTCTGATCAGATCTTCCGCTTTACGTCTGGAAGTATATCCGCTCGCTGCAATATATTTCTGTAATCTTTCCATATAATCACCCACTTTAGTAAAGTATTATACATAATTTCCACGTTTATGCAATGCCTTTTTTGCACAAAAAAAACATCTTTATAATCATACATTTTTTTCTTTTCTTTATAATAGAAAATGATATACTTTGTATTGGTGATAAAACAATGACAGATAACGATTTATTATTAAAAAATATCAGTGAAATTGGCCGATTGCTGTTAAAACACGGGGCTGAAATATATCGTGTAGAAGAAAGTCTGGAAAGAATGTGTCAAAGCTATGATTTTCAGGATATTGGTGTCTTTGCCTTACCGTCTTATTTTACTTTAAGCGTCACTTTCCAGGATGGAACAACTTCATCTATTACGAAAAGAACAACACAAAACCGTAACAATCTGGATGCTATATATGAACTTAACAATCTTGTCAGATATATCTGTGCTCATCATCCAGATCATCAGTATATTGCCAGGCAAATACAGAAAATCAAAGCACAGCAGCCTAATATGTATCTGGTATTTCTTGGCTATGGATTAGGATCAGGCGCTTTTGCCCTCTTTTTTGGTGGAACAGGAGCGGAATTTGTTTTTGCTGGGATCATTGGCTTTATTGTTTACTTTTTTATCTGGATTCAGGAAATACTTAAGATCAATGCTTTGATTCGAACTTTGCTGACAAGCATGCTGATATCATTTCTGGCGCAAATGATCCATAGCTGGCAATGGATCAGTCAGGTCGATGCCCTGACCGTTGGCTGTCTGATGGTCCTGGTGCCAGGAATGGCCATAACCAACAGTTTAAGAGATATCATTGATGGAAATTATGTATCCGGACAGGCCCGTCTGTCAGAAGCTTTTTTTATTGCAACATCGATTGCTGTAGGCGTAGGACTTTGTCGCATATTATTAGGAGGATTATAATGGACTTTTATATACAGTGTCTGTCAGCCTTTATTGGCTGCCTGGGTTTTGCATTTGTTTTTAGAATTCATAAAAACATTCATTTTGCCTTGCTGGGATCATTAGGGGGAACCATCGGCTGGATCTGCTATGTCCTCCTGGTCAACAGCTTTCATCCTATTCTGGCAAATCTGATAGCGATGATGGGCGTATCTTTATACAGCGAACTTATGGCCAGGTATTTAAAAGCTCCGGCGACCATATTTATTGTCGTAGGCTGTTTCCCGCTGGTTCCTGGAAAAGGAATTTATCAGACCATGCTTTATCTCATATCAAATGACCGTTCAATGTTTCTTAACAGTCTGTTCGAAACCATTGGTATTGCCCTGGCTCTGGCAACAGCCATACTGATTATTTCAACAGTTTTTAAAGTCATCAAAAATATTAAGAATCTCAGGTACAGATCATGAAAATATTAGGTATCATCGTTGAATACAACCCCTTCCATACCGGCCATCTGTATCATCTGCAAAAAGCCAAAGAACTCATCAAGCCAGATATAACGATTGCTGTTATGTCCGGCAACTTTGTGCAGCGTGGTGAAGTAGCCATCATTGATAAATTCAAACGCAGTGAAATCGCCATAAAATATGGTGTCGATATTGTCATCGAACTGCCTTTTGTCTACGTCATGCAAAGTGCTGACTATTTCTGCCACGGTGCTATCAAACTATTAAATGCCATGGGCGTCACTGATATCGTCTTTGGCAGCGAAAGTGGCGAAATCACACTTTTTAAAGATATTGCCCAGGCCATAAAAGAAGATCCACAACGTTATCAGCAGATGGTAAAAAAAGCCATGAATCAGGGACTGCGCTATCCAGATGCCTGTAATCAGGCCCTGTCACAGATCCTTGATCAAAGCATTACGACGCCTAATGATCTGCTGGGACTGGGTTATGTAAAAGAAATCATCAATCATGATTATCCTATTGCCATTCACTGTATCAAACGCAGCAACGATTATCATGATACTACTTTACAGAAAATATCTTCCGCGACTGCCTTACGTATCGCTTTGAAAAACCAGCAGGATGTCAGTGATTACTTATTTGATATGTCATACTATCACAAGCTGTACTTTCAAAACCAGTTCCATAGCTATTTACGCTATACGATCATTATACAGCCAGCACAAATACTGCAGCGTTATCATTTAGTTGAAGAAGGCATTGAAAATCTGTTGAAAAAAAACATCATGCTTTATGATAATTACGAAGATTTTGTAACCAGTCTTACCAGCAAAAGATATACCCGTACCAGAATCCAGCGAATGCTGATGCATATTCTGATGCAAAATACAAAAGCAGAAATACAGGATGCAATGGCCGTGGATTATGTTAGAATTCTGAAAATGAATGATCAGGGACAGCAATATTTACGTCAAATCAAAAATCAATGTCCCTTTTATCTGCTTACCAGACTTTCTCAATACAGTCACCCTGCCTTAGACATCGAAATCAAAGCGGCGAAAATGCTGTCTTTACTGGATCATGATGCCTATAGAAGGGAAATCAGTCATATTCCGGTATTTAAAAAGGATCAGCTCTAAACAAAGTGATCCTTTTTTTATTTCAATATCTCAACCAATCTATAAAAGCCACGTTACTTCATTTCCCGTTCTGGCTAAAGCCTGTCTTAACGGTTTGCCCTCTGGCGTATCAGGATACCCTACGATCAGCGCCCCATAAACTCTTTCTTCCTGCTTCATGCCCAGTTTGTGAAGATAAGCTACGATGTCTTTATCTTCATTGAGCCATTTCAGCTGATTAATATAACAGCTTCCCAGATCCAGTTCATTAGCTTCAAGCATCATATTTTCAATAGCTACGGCACAATCAGCCTGATTATTACTATAGTTTTTCTTATTGGCAACAATAATGAGTACTGGGGCATTATAACAGAAAGAATAACCGCCCTTTTTAGATAATATGATGGATTTTTTCAGACTCTTATAAGTATGTTCATCATATTCCATTTCACTCAGCGCTTTTTCTGTCATTTTGATCAGTTCATCTTTAATTGTTTTATTGGCAATGACCATAAAGTGATTACTTTGACTGTTGCCACCACTGGGCGCATATCTTCCCGCATTAATAATTTTGGTCAATAGCTTTTGACTCACTGGTTTTTGCTGGTAATTTCTGCTACTTCTTCTAGTTAAAATACTTTCATATACATTCCTTCCAGATAATCTTTTATTTAAAATATCCTGTTAGCAGTAAAGCTAATGATTGTGATTTTTTTTATAGGGCAGTAAATACTGTCTGAAGATCTGTAAAAAATCTTTTTTATATTTCTGAGAGATCTTGATCTCGTTTTTTATTTCATCATTGATCATATAAAGATACTCTTTATCAACCCGATAAATATAATTCATATTGATCGCATAGGTACGATGAACCTGTACAAAACAGCCTAAAGCTTTGACCTGATGCAGAAAATGCCTCATGGTCATTTTCACCACATATTCATTACGATAGGTGTGGATGATCAGTTCATGAAAAAAACATTCCACAAAGATGATATCATTAGCTAACAGCGTCAGATCATGGCTGACCAATGACTGCATTTTATAATCTGGCTCAAAAGTAATCATGAACTCTGCCTGCAGCTGATTGATATATGCCCATTTAAAAGCCATGATATCATCTTGGAGCTGATCTTTATGTAAAGTAAAATAAACAGAATGATTATGTTCTAAGATCAGAATGCTGTTTTCTGTTTTAAATTCATTCTGTCGATCGGTAAAAATAAAATCATGATCATCATGAAAATCACAATGACTGTCTTTTATTTCTATAATACATTCATCAAAATTGTCTAATAACAGCTTTTGCAGTTCTATTTGACATTTGTTGTCATCAATAATGATCAGACATCGCATGTGATCACCTCAAATCATTTTCTTTTTAACATCATACCATATTGCCACTGAATTACCAGCAGCATTTTTTCTAAGATATAAAAAGACCCTGGCTTGACCAAGGTCTATTCATTAAGCTCTTAAAACAGCGTTGAAATCTTTTTCTATAGCTTTCAGGATTTTTTCCATGACTTCATTGATTTCCTGTTCTTTCAAGGTCTTTTTATCATCCTGGAAAGTCAGACTGATAGCAACTGATTTTTTACCGGATTCAATATGTTCACCAGCATAAACATCAAATATTTCTGTTGATTTAACCAGTCTGTTACTTGATTTCATAATTTTCTGACATACATCATAAGCTGGAATAGTTTCATCCATCACTAAAGCAATATCTCTGGTAACTGCTGGATACTGAGGAATTGGCTGATATTTGACTTTACCAGTTTTAACATTTAAGATTGCTGTCAGATTTAATTCTGCAACATATACATCTTTAACATCATATTTCTTTTCCATCAGTGGATGAACATTTCCAATAATACCGACAATTTCCTTACCCATCTGAATATAGGCACTTCTTCCTGGATGATATGATCCATGATCATTTTCAACACGAACCAGCTGGTAACGGCTGTCACTGATGCCTAATTTTTCAAAGATCGTTTCTACAAATCCTTTCAGCAGATAGTAATCAGCTTTATAGGAAATCTGTCTAAATGGCAGACTCTGATATTCTCCAGTGCAGGCAATGGCCAGATTCTGCAGTTCCTGATCTTGACTGTAGGTAGCTGATAATTCAAATAAATGAGCATCTTTGATATTTCTTGACTGATTATAATTAATAACCTGTAACAATGAACCAATCAGTGACTGACGAGTGACACTTCTTTCTTCCCCTAAAGGCATAGCCAGTTTAATGGCATCTCCATGATGGAAAATATTAAAGTCATTAACTAATGCTGGTGAAGTCAGCGTATAAGTTAATGTTTCATGTAATCCCAGATCTTTTAATAAAACCTGGATCATATGCTTTTTAGCTTGCATATCTGTTCTTTTACCGATCGTCATTGACATTTCAGGTAAAGTTGATGGAATATTATCAAAACCATACATACGTACGACTTCTTCAATTAAATCAGCAGCAACGGTCATATCATTACGATAAGCTGGCACTTTCACATTAAATGTTTCATCATCTAAAGTATATTCAAATTTTAATGAAGAAAAGATATCAGCAATTTCTTCAGTTTTGATATGAGTCCCTAATAATCCGTTAACCTGTGATGTTGATACTGAAATATATTTATCTTCAATATCTAAAGGTGTTGATACTGTTTCATATATTTCCTGAGCATCAGCTAAATCTTCCAGTAAATTGGCACATCTTTCCAGAATATTCAAAGAATTTGCTGTATTTAAAGCACCTTTGATATAATGCTGTGAAGCATCAGTCAATAAATTTAAACGACGTGCCGTTTCTCTTAAACTTGGACCATCAAAAGTTGCCACTTCAATAACGATATTTTTAGTATTTTCATCAATTTTTGTACTGTCTGCACCCATTACCCCAGCAATGCAGCCAATACCATCATCAGTTGAAACAATAATATCCTGTGGTTCAATCTTATATTCTAAACCATCAAGCATTGTATCTTTAACATCAAATCCAGTTTTGATCACAAATTCTTTCTTATTTAACTTATCATAGTCATACATATGAATAGGCTGACCAGTTTCTAACATTACATAATTGGAAATATCAACGATATTATTAATAGGTTTGATTCCTGAAGCCAGTAATGCTGTACGCAGCCATTGTGGTGATTCTTTAGTTGTTACACCTTTGATCAGTTTAGCCCCAAAAAATGGACACAGCTCAGTTTCTACCTTCACAGAAAGACCACTGCCAGGCATTCCTTTCGCTTTAACTTCCGGTAAGGTAACATCTCTTTTTAATACTGCTGCTACTTCATACGCCAATGAAGTTAAAGCCATACAGTCAGCACGATTAGGTGTTAAACCAATTTCTAAAATCGTATCCTTAAGTCCCATATAAGCCAAAGGATCTTC
The DNA here is from genome assembly GCA_016901755.1 of Thomasclavelia spiroformis. GTDB lineage: Bacteria > Bacillota_I > Bacilli_A > Erysipelotrichales > Coprobacillaceae > Faecalibacillus > Faecalibacillus spiroformis_A. The sequence goes on from JACJKV010000009.1 coordinate 18,469, forward strand.
TCCTACAGGTGCATCAGCCGGTAAAACATGAATACCATCTTTATCTTCAGGACGTAATAAACGCTGATTCAGTCCTAATTCTGCAATGGAACAGATCATTCCATTAGATTCCTGTCCACGGATCGTACTCTTTTTAATGACGAAGCCTTCACCCAGATCACAGCCTGGATTAGCTACGATTACTTTTTGTCCAGCAGCAACATTAGGTGCCCCACAAACGATCTGATGAACTTCTCCTGGTCTGACTTCTACCTGACAGACATTCAGATGATCACTGTCAGGATGAGGTACACATTCCTGGACATATCCAATCGTCATTTCATTACCACGAGCTAAAGGATGCATCCCTTCAACTTCCAGACCGATTGACGTGATTTTTGCAGCCAAAGATGCAGGATCCTGATCATCTACTTTTACATATTTATTTAATAAATTTAAACTTACATCCATATCCTCTTACTCCTCTTTTACAAACTGATTTAAAAATCTGATATCATCATTATAGAAATCACGAATATTATCAATACCATATTTCAGCATAGCTACACGTTCAATACCAATACCGAAGGCAAATCCCTGATAAACTGTACTGTCAAAACCACACATATCCAAAACTTTAGGATTTACCATACCAGCACCTAAAATTTCGATCCAGCCTGTACCTTTACACATCGCACAGCCTTTACCACCACAGTGATGACAGGAAATATCAACTTCTACTGATGGTTCAGTAAAAGGAAAATATGAAGGACGTAATCTGATTTCACGCTTTTCCCCAAAGAATTTACGGGCAAAAACTTCCAGTGTTCCTTTCAAATCTGCCAAAGTAATATTTTTATCGATAACTAAACCTTCACATTGCATAAACTGATGCGAATGTGTAGCATCGTCATCATCACGACGATAAGTTTTACCAGGACAAATAACTTTGATTGGTCCTTTTCCTTTAGCAGCAAGCAAAGTATGTGCCTGAACTGGAGAAGTATGAGTTCTCATCAGTGTGTTTTCATCAATATAGAACGTATCCTGCATATCTCTAGCGGGATGTCCTTTAGGTAAATTCATCAATTCAAAGTTAAAATAATCAGTTTCAACTTCAGGTCCTTCCGCAATCTGATAACCCATTCCTAAAAACAGATCTTCCAGCTGGGCAACAATAATTGATAAAGGATGCATCGTTCCCTGATTTAATGAATAGCCAGGTAACGTCAGATCAATGCTTTCACTGTTGATCTGATCAATAATAGCCTGATTTTCCAGCTGATCTTTTTTATCTTCCACAGCTTTAGAAAGATCCTGTTTAACTTTATTGCTGGTTTGACCAAATGTTTTTCTTTCTTCTATGGCCATATTCTTCATTGCTTTCATAGCTTCCTGAATAGGACCTTTTTTTCCTAAATAATGTACACGAATATCATTTAATTCTTTCAAAGATGAACAGGCTTCGATCTTGGCCAACGCTTCATCTTTGATCTTAATTAATTCATTTTCCACCTTTATTCCTCCTTAAATATAAAAAACTCATCCCTGTTTAGGAACGAGTTGATCGCGGTACCATCCTAATTCATGTTTTGACATGCCCTTACTTAACTTTAACGCAGTTTCACGTCACTGATTAGGTGCTCTCCATGGTGAATTCAATAATATATCTGTAGAAGTTTCCAGCATCTCTTCCTCTCTGTAACAGCCTCTATTATTTACTGATCCATTTCATCGATTTATATACTTCACCATTATATCAAATTTCTTGCTGAAAACAAGCTAAATTTCATCGGTATCAGCGAAAATGATACATCATGATGCTTCCTGCAACAGCTACATTAAGCGATTCAATCGTGGAAATGGGAATATAGACTACCTCATCACATAACGCTAAAAGCTTATGATCCATCCCATTTCCCTCATTACCTAAAATAAAAGCCAGCTTCTTTCTTTTCGCTATCATATCAATTTCCTTACCATTTTCTAAAGCACTGCCAATAACCGTAACCCCATTTTGCTGGAGCTGGACAATCACTTCCTCTAAATCCCGATAAATACACGAAATATGAAAATGAGCTCCCTGCATTGATCGTAACAGTTTATCATTATAAAGATCAACACACTGTTTAGAAAGAATGATCTGATCAATACCAAACGCTAATGCTGTTCTAACCAGGGTCCCAATATTACCTGGATCCTGTAAATTATCTAACAGCAGATATCTGTTCCCCATAATCAGCTCATTATTTTTCTGAATACGACATCTGGCCATGATTGGCTGTGGCGTTTTAGTAAAAGCCAGCTTAGCCATGACCTCCTTTGATACCAGCAGATTTTCCACTCCCATATCAACAGGTGCAGTTGAAATAACCAAATCAGCCTGATGAGTGCGTACAGCTTCTTCAACCAGATGCATCGACTCCACCAGATAATATTGCTGACGATACTTTTTCTGTTTTAATTTCATTAATTCCTTGATCGTTTTATTATGTATAGATGTTATCATCATTATTCCCCTATTCTTTCATCAAATCTTTTGCACAGCGATATCCATAAAGACTATCTGTCTCCTTGACCGCTTTAACGATGGCTTTGGCCAGAACATAACTGGCCAGGGTTCCAACCGCATCTTCACTGGCTTGAACTTTACCCGTCGTCAAAGCATAAACCGTATCGCCATCCATTGATGTATTGACTGGTCTAATGGTACGGGCTATGCCGTTGCTGGCCATCGCAGCCACTTTATTCATTTGCGCTTTATCAAGCCTGGCATTAGTAATAATTGCTGCAATCGTCGTATTGGTAACTGCCTGGTGAGTTTCAATGATTCCCTTGATCATTTCCATTTCACTATCAAGCATGATCTTTCCTGTTTGATCCAGCAATCCCGCCAGCTGATGCCTTGAATCTACATCATAAACATCTCCAATCGCATTAACTGCGACGATTGCTCCCACCTGCAGCGCTCCCGCTTCCATTGCAAAACAGCCAAGCCCTGCTTTCATACATCTTTCCATGCCGTATAGCTTGCCTACTGTAGCGCCCATACCGGCACCGACATTGCCATTACGTTCACGATTTTTTTCACTGTCGCAACAGGCACGATAGCCCATCTGACGGTCAGGACGGACAGTGCCCGAAACACAGCTTAAATCAAAAATACAGGATCCTACGACAATCGGTACTATAACATCATGTACGGCCAGACCAATCTTTTTTTCTTCCAGATACTGCATGATTCCACTGGCACAGTCCAGCCCATAAGCCGATCCCCCACTTAAAAACAGACCATGAATCCCCTGATTGCTGGCACAAGGATCAAGTAACGCTGTTTCTCGAGAGGCAGGACCACCACCGCGGATATCTACCCCACAGATTGCTCCATCTGGAACAATAATGACACTGCAGCCTGTCGCATTTTCAATATCATCAGCATGTCCAATACGAACATTGGATATATCATGGATACTTATTTCTTTTAGTGTTTTCATATAACTGTCTCCTTAAGCTGTTTTTCCCGTAATCGATATTCTGGTAAGCGTTTTTCTATTTCCGCATAAAATCGTGCTGAATGATTAGGTTCGATAAAATGACATAATTCATGAATAATAACATAATCAATCAGTTCTTGAGGTAAAAAGATCAGTGAAAAATTAAATGTAATTTTATTTTTTAAATAAAAACAGGAGCCCCACCTGCTTTTCATCTTTCTTATCGTAATTTCTGGCATTGGTCGATGAAAATCGCTGCTGATATAATACTGTACTTTCTTTTCAATATAATTTAGCAGCAATCCCGTAAGAAAATTATCAAGAACAGGCTGGATATGACGATCATAAACATAAATATCATGTTCATGCATCACACAGCGACGAATCTTCAGATCTTTGACGATCAGCTCATATCTATTGTCAAAAACTTCAACATAACCATGATCCTGATAGCTGACTCGCTGATGATAACTGGAAAGCTGCTGTATGATCATAGCACGATTTTTGTAAATAAAGGCATCGATCTGTTTTTCGCTGTAATAACGCGATGCAGAAATGATGATTTTTCCATCACGTATTCGTAAATAACAGTTTTTAATATTTTTATAATGTATTTCACATTCGATCTTCCAATCATCGATCATGATGTTTTTTTTAACCGTCATGTATAAATTCCTCTTTTCTGTTCACCCTATAAGCGGAGTGATCAACATGGATATCAGACAAGCAATCTATGCAAAGCTGCATAATGTTTCACCTGCGGAACTGAAAGTCATTATAGATGATGGCATTGCCTCTAAGGAAGAAACCATTCTTCCCGGGTTAGGAGTACTGTTTGAATCATATTATAATTCTCTCAGTTCAAAAGATGAATTGCTGCAGCAATTAAGTCAATTACTAAAATAGGCTCTATCAGAGTCTATTTTTATATATCTGTTTAGCTGATCTTAATATCATAAAGACAAGCAACATGATCATATCATATTGAAATAATGATGGTAAAGGTAAAACAAATACCATGACCAGTAAAACCGCCATCACCACAAATACCAGCCAGTGAAGCGAATAATCATGTTCTCTAAACATAAAACGAATCTTACTGTGATGAGTTTCATCATACCAGTCGGTTATGATTTTATAAAGTTCAAACAGCAGATAATTCCAGATCCACACCAGAAAGAAATACATTGAAGTATAAATGCTGTTTAAAAAAATACGGCGCAAAGATGACAGAAAATCAATATCATAGTATTGTGCGATATCATAGCCAAAAGCCAGCAAGGCAATCAAAAAGGTCATAATCCCATTACGAGCCAGATAAATAATCAAAAAATCTTTTTTTATTTTCGAAAGATAGCTATTCATGCTGTTCACCTGCCTCACGGGTAAAATTCATTTTAAAAGTATAGTTTTCTTTCTGATCATTACTGAAAATAACGACCACACTTAACTTTTTATCTAACAGTGAGCCACGACTTTGACTGTCATGTTCGTAAGTTTCATAATTTGATACATTCACATAGTCTTTAGAAGGCATACTGATTTTTTTGAAAACGATATAATTATCATCATCTTCTTCATCCTGGCTTTCATCTTTAACATAACGGTATTCTACTGAAACCATTGGGTATTCCTTAATGATTTCTTTATTCGTTGTTGTCAGATAGCCTAAACGCATAAAGTCTTCACTGATACAGGCATTTTCAATACGAAATTCCTTATTAAAACAGTAAATAGCCTGAATCGCATGCATTTTCACTTTCTTAGTCAATACAACAGTATCATCAGCTTTCATTTCAAAACGCACTTCATCAACCTTTTTCAGTGATTTGGCAGTTTCATTATTTTCTAAAGTATAAGTATGATTGACCTCATAAACTACAGGATAATCTATGCGATACTGTTTTCCATCACTTTTCAAAATAAAAGACAATGTACACTGCTCACCATCCTGTATTCTTTCAACAGCTGTAAAACTGATCTTTCCATCTCCACAATAATAATTACTTTGATCTTTAAACAGTTTAAAATCTGACAGCTGACATTCTTTACTGTCGATAGAAAGCAGATAATCATAATAGGTAATCGTTCCATAAGTCTGAAAAGAATAAATATCATAAAGAAAATAAAGCGACAAGGAAACAACTACGGTAAATAATATTGTAATTAATAAATTAGACTGATGCTTTTTTTTCATTGTTATCACCGTCTTTATTATACACCATGCCCGATTTTTTACCAAACATACAAAATAATTGTTATTTAAAACTGCTTTTATGTTAAACTAGTAAATAGAAATGAGGGATAATATGTCAAAAAAACTTATTAATTTAATAAATCAGGGTTACGAACAGTACCATGCCCAACATTTTGAACAGGCTATTGAAATCTGGAACGAAGCCTTTCAAAAACTGCAAAAAGAACTGAAAAAAAATAAGATCAGCTTCCTGCAGCTGGGAAACACTTTTGGTTTTGAAATCAGGATCGGAAACTGGCTCAAACAGCTGGCACAGCTTTATCTTTCAACAGCCCACTATGACCAGGCCATCACTTACTGTCAGGCTGTCATTTCGCTGTTTGAAGATGATAAATATATCATTGATTTTCATATCAATATCGCCAAAGCACTTTATGCCAAAAACAGCATAGCAGAAGCTAACCAGCATTTTAATACATTATTAAAACGTTATCCTAATGATCTTCAGATCATTGAATCATATCTGCAATGTTTAAAATCAACAGATCCACTTCAATGTAAAGCCATCATCACTCAATATGTTCCTTTAACTTTGGAATATACAAGTGAAAGTGAATCGCTTTTTCACCTGTGCAAAGAAATTCTGTCATCACTTGGAGAAAATGAACTGGCCAAAGACTATGGTGCAGTAAAAAAAATACAGAATGACTTTGGTAAAAGAAAACCAATCACTAAAAAAGTAAAGATTGGCAGAAATGATCCCTGTCCATGTGGCAGTGGTAAAAAATACAAAAACTGCTGTGGCAGAAAATAAGGGGATGGATCACATTGAAAAAATATTTTTTAAAAGATATTCTCAAAAAAATATATGCCCTGTTAGATAAGCATCAGAAATTCAGATTTGTGATCATCGTCCTGATCATGATCATCTCGGCTTTTTTAACCCAGTTAACACCTAAAGCCATTGGCTGGCTGACAGATGATATCTTAAATGTCGATAGTGTTGCTTTTGAAAAAGTCATTCCTTTTTTAACAGTGATCCTGGTAGTCAACGTAGTCAACGAAGTCATCAAAATTATTCGTCGTGTCATGGTTGAAGACGTAGCGACCAGAACAGAAAAAAAAGCCCGTGGCATGGTCATTCAGTCTTTACTGATGGCCCCGTTATCATATTTCAGAAAAAACATGACCGGAAACATTCATGGTCGCTTAAACCGCTGTTTAGATGGTACGATCAAGCTGGAAAAACTGCTGTTCATGGATTTTGCCCCAGCCGTATTCAATTCACTGGCTGCAGTCATTACCATTTTCATGACTTTACCAGTCACCTTAGCACTGCCTATGCTGCTGGTAGTTCCCATCGGTATCTTTATTGTATTAAAACAAATCAGCAGTCAAAAAGGAATTCGTGTAGAACTGCTGGAAAGCAAATCACAAATCGATGGTACGATCGTTGAACTGATCAATGGCATCGAAGTCATCAGAATCTGTGACAGTGTGGATTTCGAAATCGATCGTTTTGATCAGAAATCAGAATTTCTTAGAAAAAAAGAAATGAATCACCATAAGGCCATGGCCTTTTATGACTGCCTGAAATTTATTAATCAGGTTGTTTTTACCGTACTGATCATTGGCATTTCTACATACCTGGCAACCATCGGTACTATTTCAATCGGGAGCGTACTCACTGCCTATTTATGTTTTAATCAGCTGATCAAACCATTAGAGGAATTACATCGTATCTTTGATGAAGTGGCCGAATGTACCGTACTTGCCAGTGATTTCTTTGACATGGTAGAAATACCCCATGATTTTTCTTATCAGGAAACCAGAAATCTTAAAGATGACCATGACCATGAAAACATCATTAAAGTCGAAGATCTTCATTTTTTCTATCCCGAAGATAAAAATCATCTGGTTTTAAATCATTTCAGTCTAAACATTGAAAAAGGAAAATATATCGGGATTGCTGGCCCATCAGGTTGTGGAAAATCATCACTGATCAAATCCATCTGTAAACTGGAAAAAGGCAATGGTAAAATATATCTGGATCATAAAGACATCAGCTGCCTCAATCGAAAAGAAATAGCTGATATGCTGGCACTGGTTCCTCAAAACCCTTTTTTTGATTGCTGGCACCATCTATGAAAATATTACCTATGGAATTCAGCGCAAAGTAACTGACCATGAAGTGGAAGAAGCTGCCAGAAAAGCCTATATTTTAGATTATATCAACTCTCTGCCAGAAAAATTTGATTTCATGGTTTCTGAAGGTGGAAACAACCTTTCCGGTGGTCAGCGTCAAAGAATCGCTATCGCACGTATTTTTTTACGCAAGCCTAAAATTCTTATTCTTGATGAAGCCACATCTGCTTTAGACAATACTTCAGAAAAACATATTCAGATGGAAATTGAAAAACTGCAGCATGAAAACAATACAACCATTATCGCTATTGCGCATCGTCTGACAACTTTAAAAAACTGTGATCGCATCATAGTATTAAATGAAGGTCAGATTGCAGAAGAAGGTCAATTCGATGAGCTTATCAGTCAACAAGGTATTTTCAGTGATATGTATTACGGCCGATTAAAATAAGGACAGCAAAAAGCTGTCCTTTAATGTTGTTGAATATAATTTTCCAGAAACTGAAACAGACGTTCCATCTCTTCATCAGTTCCAATCGTAATGCGCAAATACTGATCGATCAATGGCTTATTCCAGTGACGAACGATAATTCCCTGTTTTCTTAAAGCCTTAAACAGCTGCGAACCATCAAAATCAGGATGTTTGACAAAAACAAAATTGGCATAACTGTCAGGAACAGTAAATCCCATGTCCTGCAGGCGCACTTTAGTTTTTTCACGGGTCGCAATAATTTTCTGACACTTCTCTTTCATATCCTGACTATCCAGTACTGAAGCTAAGGCTAGCTGCTGGGTTATATAATCAATTGGATAAGAATTAAATGAATTTTTAACATCATACAATCTGGAAATAGCTTCTTCACTGCCTAAAGCAACCCCCAGTCTAGCTCCAGCAAAAGAACGTGATTTGGAAAAAGTCTGAATAACGACCAGATTATCATAACGGTCAATCAGCTCTACACAGCTTTTTCCCCCAAAGTCAATATAGGCCTCATCAATGATCACGATACTGTCGCGGTTAAACTGTAACAGCTTTTCTATTTCATCGGTTGCTGTCAGTAAACCTGTCGGAGCATTAGGATTAGGAAAAATAATTCCCGAATTAGGCTGTTTATAATCTTCTACATGAAGCTTAAAATCAGCATCTAACGCTATTTCCTGATATGTCATCTGATACAGATCACAATATACTGGATAAAATGAATATGTAATATCTGGAAACAGTACTGGCTCTTTACTATTGAAAAAAGTTAAAAATGATAATGCCAGAACTTCATCAGAACCATTGCCTAAAAATACCTGTTCATCTTTTAAACCATGATATTTTGCCAGGGCATGTCTTAACTCAGTTGCATCACTATTTGGATACAGACGTAAACGATCAAGATCGATCGTCTCCAACACCGCTTTTACTTTTGGACTCGGTCCATAAGGATTCTCATTAGTATTCAGTTTGATCATATTCTGAATTTGTGGCTGTTCCCCGGCCACATATGGTTCAACCTGTCTTAATTTATCTTGCCAGCTCATATTTTTTCCCCCAATATATCTTCTACAATTTCATAAACAAAATCTACCTGACGAGCAGTATGTTCTTTGACAGCCTCTTCACTGCGATGAAAGGTATAAGGATGATCAGCAGTTAAAAACATACTGATATCATTATAAGAATCACCTACACAATAAGTTTCTACCGGTTCATCGATAAGACCAGCCAAAGTTAAAATTCCTGTTCCTTTAGAACAGTGGTCAACAGTCACATCCAGAAATCTGGTATTGACAGTCCCATGAACTCCTGGATAATGATCATCTATATACTTTTGAATTTGATAGATTTCCCTCATCTGACCATCAGGATGTTCAACACAGAAAATATCAAAATCGTGTTCCATCGCATCAACCAGTTCCATAAAATTCTTATCAACGCTGACATATCCTTCCAAAGTCAGCATTCTAACATCATTTTGATCATAATACATATATGTATTCATGCCATCATAAAAAGAATAATGCATATAAGGATAATGAGTGAAACAGTAATGAAGAATTTCTTTAGCTGTGTCATGTGCTATCTGTTTCCTAAAAATAACCTTATCATAACGATCGACGATCATCGCCCCATTATTCAAGACCATATAATCATATTCGAATAAATCAGCAATCACTTTTGTTTCCTGATAATTTCTGCCAGTACAATAAGCAAACAGTCCGCCTTGCTGGCGTAACTGCCTGATGGCCTGCTGATCTTTTGAACAAAGTGGCTGGTCTTTATCAACAATTGTTCCATCAATATCACTAAATAATATTTTTTTCATACTTACCCCTGCTATACCAAATCATAAAACAGTTTATATAACGCTTCATGATTTTCATTTTCCTCATTTAATGCTGCTTCAATATCTTTGGCGACGATCTTGCTGTCTTTCAAACAGACACAAAGTCCAGTCTTTCTTTCCAGTAAAAGCCAGATCGCTGCCTCGGCCATACGTGAAGCTAAAATACGGTCTTCCGGCGTAGGCGTTCCTCCTCTTTGAATATGCCCTAAAACAATAGAACGTCCTGAAAAACCTGTTTCCTCGCTGATTCTTTGTGCCAGCTTTTCAACATCGAAAATTCTTTCACTGGCAATGACAATGGCATGTCGCTTATGATAATCATTTTCATTAATTTTCAGCAAATCAATAATTTTATCTTCATCATAGCCTGTTTTATCACTGATGACCACTTCACTGCCACAGGCAATAGCGGCATAAATAGCCAGATTATCAGCATGATTCCCCATTACTTCAACGACAAAACAGCGATGATGAGAACTGGAAGTATCCCTTAATTTGTTCACAGCATCAATAATATTATTTAATGCCGTATGAAAACCAATCGTTTCATCAGTACCATTGATATCATTATCAATCGTTCCAGGAATCGCAATACAGTTAATACCTTTATGACTAAGGGCCATAGCTCCACGATAACTGCCATCCCCACCAATCACGATCAGTCCTTCAATTCCTCTTTTTTTCAGATTGCCAACAGCAATATCCTGAATGCTTTCTTCTTTGAACTCTGGCAAACGGGAAGACCCAAGAATCGTTCCCCCTTTAGAAAGAATTTCAGAAACATCACTATATCCCAGCTTTTCTATCTGATCATTAACCAGTCCCTGATAGCCATCATAAACACCATATACCTCAAAACCACGTTTAATGCCTACTCGTACTATCCCGCGGATGGCTCCATTCATCCCTGGGGCATCGCCCCCTGAAGTTAAAACTGCAATTTTTCTCATAACATCACCTACTATAATATTAATAAGTTTATTATATATGACTTCAATAAAAAAAGCCATAACCTAAGTTATAGCTTGCTTACATAAATTTTTTTCTATTGATCTGCGTTTCAAAAGTACGTTTTGAGCGATAGCCATTTTCTTGACTGAACGCCCTGATTGAATAACGCTGCTGTGAACTGCTTTTAGCAATTCCCTGACCATAATGTGAAATTCTGCCTTGCGCCAGTTCTTCTTTCATCGTTACAAACTCATTTTGCGTTTCGGTAAACAGTTTAGTATTATTTTTATCACTAAAAACATGAATAACCTGATCTAAAGAATCCTGACTGTCATTGATCAGCTGCATCATTTCATCAACAGATGCAATATTTTCATTAATCAAAGCTATTTGACATGAACTGTTACCAGAAAGATCATAGCTGTAATCTATTTCATAAACTGCCTTGGACTTTGTTGTAATTTCATATTGAATCGAAGCATAGATATTGTTATTTTGCGTTACCTGAAATAAATATTCTTTTTCAAACTGATCATTTGAAACAGTATCATCAAGCTGCTGTTCCAGCGCTTCGATTTTACTGACATAGTCCTGACTGTTAGTTACCTGCTTAGCAAATTCCTCCAGAGAATCATACTGATACTGGACTATTTCCTGTTGACTTTCGGTATAGGCAGATAATGTGATTTTCTCTGATGTAAGATCTTGGTTCATGTTATTATAGACAAACATGTATGACAGGAAAAAAGGAATGTTGACAAGTAAAATAGCCAGAACGTAATAAAGATATGCTGGTTTTTTACGATTTCGTAAATTATTGGCTGGCCGCTTATATCCTGGCTGCTCCTGTCCACAATAAGGGCAGATATTCGCATCACTGGGAATATTACGGTTACATCTAGGACATTTTTTCATCATCATTCTCCTTTACAAATATATGATCAAGCCATGTGTCCAGCTCATCAATATATTCCTGTTTTTTCTTCTCTTTTTCCTGACCATCACTTAAAGCATAATAATCACTGTCCAAATAAGTGTACGTCCCTTCAAATTCACCTTCATAAATAAATTTCAGTGTCGGTGTCCATGAAAATTCGAACTCTTCATATAGCTGACTGTAAAACTCCCGATCTTTTTTGCTGGCATTTTCCTGTTTTGCCAGATCACGATACTGCTTGGTATCAAAATAATAAAGATATACTCCCGGATGATTATCCAGATAATCCTGAAGATAGGGTTCAAACTCCTGACAGTCTTTACAGTCTGGACGTCCAATATACAAAACAAAGCTTTCATCGTCAGCAATCATCTGCTGCAAACGCTCATATTGTACATTGATGATCGGTTCTTGAGAAAAATCCCTTTCTATAACATGAGTGGATGTAGCCTGGCTACACCCACTTATCATACATATCAAACATGAAATCAATATGAACTTCTTCATTATTATTTTAATAATGACTGACCATCCATTTCTTCAGGAACAGGTAATCCTAACAGCTGTAAAATAGTTGGTGCTAAGTCACCTAATTTTCCACCTTCTTTTAATTCTAAATGAGAATTAGTGACGATCAGTGGTACAACATTAGTTGTATGAGCAGTAAATGGATTTCCTTCTTCATCTAATTCTTCTTCAGCATTACCATGATCTGCTGTAATCAGCATAGTTCCACCTAATTCCAGAACTTTTTCATATACTTCACCGATACAGTCATCAACAACACTAACGGCTTTGATAGCTGCTGGAATAACACCAGTATGACCAACCATATCGCAGTTAGCAAAGTTAACGATAACTACGTCATGAATATCTTTATCTAATTCTTCGATCAGCTTATCTTTAACTTCATAAGCTGACATTTCTGGCTGTAAATCATAAGTAGCAACTTTTGGTGAGTTGATCAGCACACGTGTTGCCCCTTCGATTTCTTTATCAACTCCACCATCAAAGAAGAAAGTTACATGGGCATATTTTTCAGTTTCAGCAATACGTAACTGTTTCAAACCTTGAGCTGATAAATAATCACCTAAAGTATTTGTCAGTGCTGGAGAAACAAAAGCAATTTCTCCATTAACGCTGTCAGCATATTTCATCATGCAGACAAATTCAAGATTCTGTACCTGTTTTTCAGGAGTATAAGCTTCATAGAATGTTGGATTAGTGATAACTGTAGATAACTGAATTGCTCTATCTGGTCTGAAGTTAGCAAAAATAACAGCATCATTATCATCAATAGTTCCATCAGTGTTTTTGTTGTATCCTGGAATGACGAATTCGTCTAATACTTCTTTAGCATATGAATCTTTTACATACTGTACAGGACAGTCAAAAGATTCACCTTTTTGACAAACAATTGCATCATAAGCTAACTGTACACGATCAAATCTCTTATCTCTGTCCATGGCATAATATCTACCAGATACTGAAGCAACTTCCCCAACACCGATTTCTTTCATCTTATCTACTAATTCTGAAACAAAATCAACACCACTGTCAGGAGCAACATCTCTACCATCCAGGAAGGCATGTACATAAACTTTTTCTAAGCCATTCTGTTTAGCCATTTCCAGTAATCCATAAATATGTTCATTTGAAGAATGAACTCCACCATTTGATAATAATCCCCAAATATGTAATTTAGAATTATTATCTTTAGCATGTTGAATAGCTTTTAATAATTTTTCATTTTCAAAGAATGTTTTATCGTTTAAAGCTTTATTAATTAAAGTTAATGACTGATAAACTGTTCTACCAGCCCCAATATTTAAATGTCCAACTTCACTGTTTCCCATTTGTCCATCTGGTAAACCAACAGGCATTCCACTGGCAGAAATAGTCGTTGTTGGATACATTGCCATTAAATCATCTAAATTAGGTGTATTAGCAAGTCTGACTGCATTTCCATCAATACGTTCAGAAATACCATAACCATCCATAATACATAATACAATAGGTCTTTTTTTCATTATATATTCCTCCGTTTATCCATTAATTATATTATCATTTTCAATCACGTCTTTCAATTCATTTGACACTTTTCAAAAGAAAAACCTTGACAATTTTAAAACGTATTTTAAAGAGCATTCCACCATACCATAAAATACTGACCAAAAAACAATGTAATGATGATGCCAGAAGCCATAAATGGTCCAAAAGCAATATGATCATGACGCGATGCTCGCCTGCAAAACAGCAGCCAGCCACAGTAAAATCCAGCCAGCAACACCGCAATCATCATCGCCATGATATTCTGTTTTCCTCCCAGCAGCAAACCTGCAATCAGCATCACTGCAATATCTCCTGAACCAAAACTGTCATGAATCAGCAGATTCATCAGCCCCATGGCCATACTGACCGTTCCAGCAAATATCAGATCCAGCCAATAAAAACCCTGATTAATTCTAATGAAAAGTGAACCGATGAAAAAAGCCAGCAGTTCACTGCCATAAATATACTGTGTTACACTGTCAATATAGCTAATCATAAACAAATCAAAACAGATCAATACTATTACCATCATTTCCAGTGTCATTCCATAACGCCAGTAACAGCCAACTGTCAAACAGCCACCAGCCACTTCCAGCAGCGGATGAATCCAGGAGATTTTCTGGTGACAGTAACGACATCTTCCTTTTAATAAAACATAACCCACAATTGGCAACAGATCAAACCCCGACAGCTGATGATCACAGTGTTCACAATGACTTCTTCTTGTAATATAGTTTTCCTGCCTGATTTTACGATAGGCAACCGTTTCCGTGAAACTTTCTGCTATCGTTCCCAGCATAAATAAACAGATTTCTATCATGAATATCCCTAACCTTTCTATCTGATTATTTATAGCTGATTTAAAGTCGTATTACTTTAAGCTTCGATAATATCTTTAATATAAAATGCCAGCATATAAGGCATTTTTTCTTCAAAAGAAGAAAACTCGCATTGTGTAATTTCCTTGATTTTATTCATTCGATAATTGATTGTATTACGATGCATGAAAAGAGCTTCTGCCATCGCTTTTTGATTACTGTCAAACATCAGATAGTTATACAGGGTATCTTCCAGTTCAGTATGATGCTGGCGGTCATATTCAATGATTGGTCCCAGCAGATGCTGATGCATCTGATATAAAATGTCATGATCTTCGATCATAAACAGCAGCTGATAAACTCCCATCTCTTCAAAGGTAAGAGATGCTTCATGGAATTTTCTGGCCATCCTGCACGCTGCCAGTCCTCTTTTATAACTTAAGATAATATTTCTAAAATCCGGCATTTTCGAACCAATACCAATATGAATACGATAAGATATTCTTTTTTTGGCACGCTTTAAAGTTTCCCTGATCAGTTTATTAACATCCTGATCATCAAGACCATTGACAATTAAGATAAAATGCCCATCAAACCAGAAAAAACCATAATTGCCTTCTACTTTTTCCAGGCACAGTTCCAGCTGAAATTGAATACGACGTCTTTCGATCATTCCCAGTTCTTCCTGACTTTCAATATCGATCACAATAACCTGAAAATAGTTGTCAACATCAAAATATGATGCCAGCTGTTCACGTGATTCTTCCATTTTTCGAAAGTTAATTAAAGTATCAATAATAACTTTATTGATTCTTCTGTCTTCACGTTCCGAACTGATACAGCGGTAGCTGAAATCTTTGATCAGTTCAGCCAGGTGAATCTCCCAAGGGAAAACCAGCAAAGGAAAATCCTGTTCATTACAGTAATCGATCACATCCTGAGGAATATCAAAAATATAGCCCTCACCTTTTTTATTTCCGATATTGATGATCAGTCCCACACTATGATACTTAACCAGCAGTTTTGTCAGATTCAGTAAACTTCCTGGTTTTTGAAAACCCAGTCCCGTCGTCACGACCAGTTCTTTACCCCATAACTGCTGTAATATCGTTTCATCTTCAACCATCTGCACCCATGAAATGGCATTTGCACATCCTGTTTCTCCTGCAATCAGTTTCAGTTTATATAAATTCTGTGTTTCCAGTAACGCATCTCCAATCGTAAATCCCATATTTCACTTCTCCTTTACCTTATTGTACCACATTGTGCATAATGCACAAATTAAAATGTTTTTTTTATAATACATGTCTCTATCCAAAACACTGAAAATAACTATAATAAAAGTGTAATCAAAAGAAAAATCAAGGAGGTATAAGACATGAATGTTTCATATGCTTGCTATGTAGTACACAAAACAAATTCTGCTGCTGATAGACCATCTTGGATGAGTTTAGAACGTTATGATTTTTGTGAATGTATTACAAGATTTTTTTCGAGATTAAAAAAATAATTATCATATAATTATCCCGATGTATATTAAATTTTAAAACTCGATTCCCTATATAAATATGGTCGTTCCCCTAAGCGACCATATTTATTTTTTTACCCATTTTTTTCTATCTTTACTTTTCAGCAGAAAAAAATGACTGTTTTTATCATCCAAGTCTCAAAAGCCTCTAAAAAAAAAACCGGTATTATACCTAGACAAATTAAAATGTAAGGGGTATCATTAAAGATATATACAGTTTAATTAGGAGATAAGATATATGGAAACTTATGGAATCGAGAAATATGGGTTTAACCCAACCGGACGCATTTTCCGAAACAATCCACCAGGAGCTCTCGTTGAAAAAGCTTTGCTTAACGGAGAAGGAAGATTAAGCCGTGCCGGTGCATTATGTATTGAAACAGGAAAAAGAACAGGGCGTTCACCTAACGATAAATATATCGTTGATACCCCTGCGGTTCATGATCTGATTTCTTGGGGAAAAATCAATCGTCCTGTTTCAAAAGAAGTATTTGATCAGGTATATGATGCCATCATCAACTATTTAAATGACAAAGATCTATACATCTTTGATGGTTTTGCTGGAGCTAACCGCAAATATCAGTATGGTTTCAGGATCATCAATGAAAAAGCAAGTCAGAATCTGTTTATCAGAAATCTGCTGATCAGACCAAAAAAAGGTCAACTGGAAAACTTTAAGGAAGATTATCTGATTATGGTTGCACCTGGCTGTCTGTTAGACTATGAAAAGCTAGGTATCAACAGCGAATGTGCCGTTATGATCGACTACGAAAGACAGATCGTTCTGATTGCTGGTACAGGATATTCAGGAGAAATCAAAAAATCAGTATTCTCCGTGATGAACTTTATTTTGCCTCAGAAAAAAATATTTACGATGCACTGTTCTGCCAATATGGGTATCGACGGTGACACTGCATTATTCTTCGGGCTTTCAGGAACAGGAAAAACGACATTATCAGCCGATCCTAATCGTCGACTGATTGGTGATGATGAACATGGCTGGTCAAGAAACAGTATCTTTAATTTTGAAGGAGGATGCTATGCAAAATGTATCAACCTGTCTAAAGAAAACGAGCCAGAAATATGGAACGCCATCAAATTTGGGGCAGTAGCTGAAAACGTCATTTTATTCGAAGATACCCGTATCATTAACTTTGATGATGATTCAATCACTGAAAATACCCGTGTTGGTTATCCAGTAGATTTTATTCCTAACACCGTTTCTTCTGGTGTTGGTCCTATTCCAAGAACGATTTTCTTCTTGGCAGCAGACGCTTTTGGAGTCTTACCACCTATTTCCAAGCTGGACAAATATTCTGCTATATATCACTTTGTATCAGGATATACCAGCAAGCTGGCAGGAACCGAAGATGGTGTCACTGAACCAGAAGCAACATTTTCAACCTGCTTTGGTGAACCTTTTTTACCACTGGATACCGCTATGTACGCTCAACAGTTTGGTCGCCGTGTTGAAAAATCTGGTGCTAATGTTTTTCTGATCAATACCGGATGGACAGGAGGACAATATGGTAAAGGTCATCGTATCCCATTAAAATATACACGCGCCATGATCAACGCTGCATTAAATGGTGATCTGGATTTTGTGGAATATAACAAAGATCCATTCTTTAATTTAAGCATTCCTAGAAGCTGTCCAGGGGTACCTGCCGAAATGCTGAACCCAAAAAATACCTGGACCAATAAGCGTGAATATGATCGTACCGCTAAAAAACTGGTTAAAATGTTCCAGGAAAACTTTAAAAAATACAACCTGTCTATGAACGTTGTCAAAGCCGGACCAGGACAATATAAAAAATAAACCAATAAAATACCTCTCAGGAAAAATCCTGAGAGGTATTTTATTATTCAAACCACAAATCAAATGAATATTTTAATACACGATAAGCATATTCTTCTGCTTCATATTCAAATTCTCTAATCAGATTGCCACTAGCATCATATTCTGCAAAGCTTAAATCTTTTCCAGAACTGGTTTGAATATGTCCATCATAATATTCAATGGAACTGACAATAGCTGAATAAGGTAAAACAATACTGTCAACCAAAGTATAAGTTCCGGTATTTTCATTAACCAGATATTTATAATAATATGAACATGTGCCTTGCTGATAGGTTCCTACCCCTTCAATATTGGACCAGTCATAATCGCTGCGTGTAGACATCTTACCATAATTATTGTTAAACATCGAAACATAATAACATCCTGATTCCATATCTTCATCACGAGAATATGTGACTGCATGCTGTCCCGCCTGACTAGAAAAATCACTCACTTTATCTAAAATCAGATCCTGATAAGATAAATCTTCATAAATACTTTCATCACTGATCATATAATCAATTTCACTTTCACCATAAAGATCCGTTATTTTTATGATCGTTGATAATTCTCTGGAACTGACTAACAAAGAACCATCATCCATTAATGATAAGCTATTTAAATGGATCCAATCCTGTTCATCGCCACCATATGTATTTTTTTCGCCTTTGCCTTCTGCCGTTTCATACATTTCTGGCAGCAGTTCTTTCATGTTTACCAGTTCTTGAGTTTTCCCCGTTTTAAGATTCAAAGAAACAACTCTGTCTTCAATAGTATCATCATCATCCTTATTAGCCAATATCAGCAGACTATGACGTTGCTGGTCATATATAAAATCATGATGCATGTAGTAACCATCAAGTTCCATTATTTTTTCAATTTTCCCTTGACGATTTACAAATAAAAAGCCTCTTTTATCATAAGTATAAACCAGCTGATCATCAATCGTTAATACCCGGTCACTACGGTATTCACTGTCATCAACGATCAGTTCACTTCTTAAGGTTCCGTTATTATCATAAAGAAAAATATTTGATCTTGTATCTTTACCAAGCATGGCAAATAAACCATTGCTTAAAGCTTCCTGACTTTCACCATCAGTTATTTTCAGCTGATTGGCAGCATTGCTTGGAGATTTTGGCATCTTTAATGTATACGTAAAACTTTGATCATTGACATTTAAAATCAATGTATTGGTTTCACCTGCAACCAGACCAATGATCTGATAACCGTCATCCTGGTCAGTCTTGAGAGTTTGACTGTAATCAGCATAACCATCGGTTTTAATAGTATAGCTGACATTTTCAACACTTTCATTAAAATAAACATTAACAGCATTACTGTTAGTACCAAAAGGATCATAAATTAAAAACGGTTGACTGATACTGGCACCTTTTTTTTCATCATCAATCAGATTCTGGATAAAATCCTGATATTCCATATCAAAAATATTAAATTCTCCATCAGTCTTGATCATTTTGATTTCATCAGCAATCTCACTGTCAGCAATTCTGACATTGTTTTCTAACTGCAAAGAACTGCGATAAAGATAAACACCCAAAAGCAGACACGAAACAATGATCATAGCTGCAAATAATCTGTATTTACTTTTGATTTTTGTGATCAGATTCATACTCATACCTTCCTTCCTCATTTCTATCTTGACATAACTTTAAAAAAGAAATATCGCATAATTTCAAAAAAATATGTGATGATCTTTCAAGCAAATGATTTGGAAAAATCAGAAATCACTATATAATATAAATATATGTATCAAAAGGAGAAAATACCGATGAAAATACTTGTGATCGGCGGGACCTATTTTCTAGGTCGTGTATTTACCATGCTAGCCAGTACAAAACATCAGCTGACCCTTATTAATCGTGGACATTATGATATGTCATCATACGCGGTTGAACAGTTTCATTTTGACCGTCACGATCAGGTCAAATGGCAAGAACTGGCAAACAGAAAATTTGATGTTGTGGTTGATTTCTGTGCTTACCAGCAAAATGATATTAAAATCGTAACTGATATCCTGCAAAACCATATCAAACAATATATCTACATCTCAACCGTTGATGTCTATTTACGACAAAGCGGAAAACTTCAGGATGAAAACCATCCTTTAGAAAATCGTCATTTTGCCGGTGATGAGGGAGAATATATTTATCAAAAAAGATTATTAGAAGATGAACTGATCACGCAATGCACAAAATTTGGCATTGCCTATAATTCAATAAGACCAGGAAATATATATGGACCCTATAATTACGCTCCTCGCGAATCATTACTGATCAAAAGAGCCATCGAACAGAAAAATCTTTTTCATCTCAGTGATGCTAAAGCAAAGTTCCAAATGGTATATGTCAAAGATGTCGTCAACGCTTTATTAATGATCATTGAACAGAAAATATACGATCAGTCATTTAACATCGTTAATGATGAACTTATTGACTATGATCAGATCAATGAAATTCTTAGTTCATGCCAGCCTCTGTCCATTGAAGATCATACGATCAAAGAAGCCATCGATTGTCAATATCCTTTACCTTTTCCAGTTGCCCTCTGGCAACAGGAGCTCTATAGCGGTAAAAAAATTGAAAACGTCGGTTTAGTCTTTACACCATTGAAAGAGGGACTGAAAAAAACTTATGAAGCTTTTCTGCCCGTCTATCAGAAATAACCCTGTTATTTAAATTATATGTTAGAAATTTTAAATTATGACCAGCGCAAAAAAAAGGCAGATTTCTCTGCCTTTTATCCTAAATCTTCTCCATTTGTAGCAATAACTTTCTGATACCAGTAGAATGATTCTTTTCTTCTTCTTGCAAAATCACCAGTTCCATCATCATATCTTTCTACAAAAATGAAACCATAACGTTTTGCCATTTCACCAGTTGAAGCAGAAACCAGATCAATACATCCCCAAGGAGTATATCCTCTCAGATCAACCCCATCCAATACTGCTTCATGCATCTGTTCAATATGACTTCTCAAATAGTCAATACGATAGTCATCTCTTACTTTACCATCATCATCGATCTTATCATAAGCACCTAATCCATTTTCCACAACAAAGATAGGCAACTGATAACGGTCCCAGATTTCATTTAATGAAAATCTCAATCCTTCTGGATCGATCTGCCATCCCCAGTCACTGGCTTTTAGATATGGATTAGCAACCCCACCTAAAATATTTCCTTTACCAGCAATCTGTTTTTCAGGATCTGCTGTCTGACAGTTAGACATATAATATGAACAAGTGTAGAAATCAACCGGTCCTGCTGCCAGAATTTCATCATCACCAGGTTCAGTTTTAGTAGTAATATTATTTTCTTTAAAATATCTCTTGATATAATTTGGATATTTTCCACGACACTGAACATCACTGCAGAACCAGTTCATCAAATGTCCTTTTTTCTGATTTTCGATCTGATCAGCTGGATTACAAGTCAAACCATAGCTTGTAGCCATGATCTGCATACATCCTACCTGATAATTAGGATCAATTTCATGAGCCATCTTGACAGCCAGAGCACTAGCTAAAAACTGATGATGTAATCCCTGGAAACGATTTTCAGGAACATCAACCTGATCCATGAAATCCATTGGTTTAATTTCATTTAATATTCCCTGTCCTAAAAAGGCTCCCATCGTTGTTGTGGCACTGTTAATTTCATTAAATGTCAGCCAATATTTTACTTTCCCTTTATAACGAGTAAAAATAGCTTTACAGAAATTCAGATAACAGTCGATCATACGACGGTCAACCCATGAATTCCATTTTTTTGTCAGACCAAAAGGAACTTCATAATGTGAAATAGTAATCAATGGTTCAATATTATATTTTAAACATTCATCAATTAATTCTTCATAAAATTTTAATCCAGCTTCATTAGGTTCTTTTTCATCACCATTAGGAAAAATTCTAGTCCAGGCAATAGAAAAACGATACATCTTGAATCCCATTTCTGCAAATAAAGCAATATCTTCTTTAAAACGATGATAATGATCAATAGCATCATGTGAAGGATAAAAAGTACCTTCTTCTAAAACTGGTGTAATTCTTTTACTTCTGGTTGCTGAACCACCAGTACAGATATCTGGACAGGAAATACCTTTTCCACCTTCCTGCCATCCACCTTCCAGCTGGTTAGCAGCGGTAGCTCCACCCCAATAAAAACCTTTTGGAAAACTCATTTACTACATTCCTCCTTATTTTCTCCATATTTTTATATAAATAATATAACGTATTTCACCAAAAGATGTAAACACTTTCATAATGTGAAAAACATATTATGCATTTAATGCCTGGCGACAGATATCAAATACATCACGAATAGAGAGACCCTGTTTTTGGGCAATCGCTTTAACATCTTCATATTCTGGATAAACATAACGACTTCCATCAAAATCAATAACTTTACCTCGTACCTCACCAAAAGGCGTCATCACTGCTGTATTTTGACGATTTAAAATTGTACGCTGTTCACGACGATATCTAAGCCCAATACTGGTAGTATGTTTAAAAATTACATCTTGCATGGCTTTAAGCTGTTGAGGATGACAGGCTATTGACAGACGATAGGCTGGACGGTTTTTCTTCATAAAAATAGGTGTAAAGAAAACATCAAGCGCTCCCTGAGCAAACAGCTGTTCCATAGTAAATCCCAGAATTTCCCCACTGCAGTCATCAATATTTGTTTCAATAACCAGGATTTCATCCTGATTTTCTTCAATCGTTCCACATAATACTTTTAAAACATTAGGAATCTTTAAATCTTTGGTTCCACATCCCCAGCCAATTTTATTGACCTTCATGGCAGGCATAGTACGAAATGATTGTGCTAATTGAGCAATAATGGCCGCCCCAGTTGGGGTTACCAGTTCGGTATCAATATCGATCTGTCTAAACATTACATCACTTGCAGCAAATATCTCTGATGTCGCCGGTACTGGTACACTGATCATGCCGTGGGCACATTGAATAAAACCATGACCATCATTAACAACACTGCTCATTATTTTATCAGGAGCAATTTTCGTAATTAAAATAGCCGTTCCAATAATATCAACGATCGAATCAATAGCTCCAACTTCATGAAAATGAACATTTTCTAAAGTTTCATTGTGTACTTTACTTTCAGCTAAAGCTACCTTCAGAAATATCTTTTTCGCTAATTCTTTAGCCTTTAAATCAATATCAGCCTCATCGATGATCTTATTAACATCAAATAGATTCCTGTGATCATGGTGATGATGGTCATGGTGGTGTTCGTGATCATGGTGATGGTGTTCATGTTCATGATCATGATCATGATGATGGTGATGATCAGCTTCTAAATGAACATCGACATATGTGCCTGTTATGCCATTTTTTTTGGTTTTCGATACATGCAGATGATAACCATCAACATGAACTTTTTTTAATTCCTTCTGCAAATAATCAGGATCATCAACAAGTTCCATCAAAGCTCCCAATGTCATATTTCCACTGATTCCACTGCTGCAATCAAAATATAATACTTTCATTATCTTTTTCCTCCTAAACAATTAATTGAATGTGCCATATAGCCTGCTCCAAAACCATTATCAATGTTAACTACCGCAACGCCACTGGCACAACTGTTCAGCATGGAAAGCAATGCTGACAGCCCCTGAAAATTAGCGCCATATCCTACTGAAGTAGGAACAGCTATGACTGGTGCCTTGACCAGTCCACCTACTACCGAAGCCAAAGCTCCTTCCATTCCCGCGACAACAACAATAACACTGGCTTGCTGAATTTCATCCAGACGATTGAGCAGACGATGTAGTCCGGCAACCCCAACATCATTGATCTGAATTACTTCATTACCTAATATCTGGGCGGTAATAGCCGCTTCGTTTGCCGCAAACAGATCACTGGTTCCGGCACAAATAACCGCTATCTTCCCACGATTCAAGATCATCGGTTTTTCATTATAGTAAAACATCTTTGATAAAGGCTCATATGTAAACTGTGGAAATCTGGAATGCAGTGTTTCATATTTGCTTTTATCTAAACGTGTGACCATGATCTGTTTTTGATGATGTTCCAGCATCTGTTCAATAATATGTTCAATCTGTTTTGCAGTTTTCCCGGCCCCATAAATAACTTCCGGTGCACCAGTTCTTTTTTCACGATCATAATCTATGCAGAATTCCTGATTTTCCATTATATTCATAGCCTCATCGATTCCCATCTGATGAGCCTGTACTTTTTCCAATATAGCTTTTACGTCCATAAGTTCTCCTTAAACAAAAACAGTAAACGTCATATTATTGTGAAAAAACAAAACATTTACTGTTATTTTATTTTTGCTTCCCCTTAACATTTAAACATGAATACGTTTTACTTGACTTCATGTATCATATCTGTTTCATTATTCAACTGATCATAACTGCCACTGCTGATTCCCTTCAGATCTAACGTCACATAATGAAAGCCGTAGGCTTTTATTTCATCAATTAACACTGTATCACTGATTATTTTGTCAAAATCTTTTTTCTCAGCTTCGATACGCACCAGATCATGATGAATACGACATCTCACATGCAGGATTTCTCTTTGATGCAGTAATGATTCAATACTGTCTAAACGCATCAGTTTATCTTTGGTCAGTTCTGTATCATAAGGAAATCTTGAAGCTAAACAGGCATTGGCCGGTTTAGCAGCAGTTGATAGCTGAAGCTGTTTTGAGTAATTTCTGATTTCTGATTTGTACATATGCTGTAAAGGCGATAAAATATTCAATTCCTGACAGGCTTTTCTTCCTGGACGATAAACACCCTGATCATCTTTATTCATTCCATCTAACACTTTAGTAAAACCTCTTTGATGAGCTCTTTCAATCACTTTTGACATGATATTTTTCTTACAGAAATAGCAGCGGTCTTTA
The DNA here is from genome assembly GCA_016901755.1 of Thomasclavelia spiroformis. Taxonomy (GTDB): domain Bacteria; phylum Bacillota_I; class Bacilli_A; order Erysipelotrichales; family Coprobacillaceae; genus Faecalibacillus; species Faecalibacillus spiroformis_A. The sequence goes on from JACJKV010000009.1 coordinate 43,669, forward strand.
CGGTTATTTCTAAAGGCGTCGATAGCTAAAACATCAATATTGATGACTTCATAATGATCATCTGATAATAGTGCTTTGGCACTGTCTATATCTTCCTTAGACATCATATCGCCAAAACAGATGACAGCCAAAACATTTTCTTTTCCCAGCGTCTGTTTGGCTACGGTATACAAAAAATGAGAATCACAGCCACCACTATAGGCAATTGCGACCTTCTGATAGCTTTTCAGCTGTTCTTTTAACTGTTCCAGTTTATCCATTCTCTCACCTCTTCATGGTAGAAAACATTATATCATACAAACAAAACTTTGAAAACAAACGAAAAAAAGGCTTGCGCCTTTTTATCATAGTTTCGTTCCACATCCTGTACAGAATGCCTGTCCAGGCTGATATGGTTTTCCACATTTTGGACAAACCAGATTTTGTTTATCACCGTTTAATGGTGCTCCACAAATATCACACTTATCTTTAGCACCATCAATTTCCAGACCACAATTTGGACATACCTTAACCTGTCCATTGACTTGTGTCTCCGATTTTACACTATTCAACTGATTGCCACAGACAACACAGAATTTCTGATCAGGCTGAATAGGTGATTGACAATGTGGACATAATAAAAGTGTTTTTTCATTTTCTGGTGCAACTTGATGATCATTGTTTAATGGTTTTCCACAATACGTACAAAAAGTCTGGCCTTCTTTAATTTCATGACCACAATTTGGACATTGAGCTGTCATTTGTACTTCTTCATGTTCTTTTGTATCAATGTCATCATGACTTTCTTTATTATCATCTGCATCAACAGCCACTTTAGTTCCACATTGTGTACAGAACAACTGACCTTCCATCAGTTCTGCGCCACAATTAACACAATGTTTTCCATCATTAACCGTTTGAATAAGTTTAGTCCCGCATTTTAGACAAAAAGTCGCACTATCTGGATTTTGATGCCCACATGCTGGACAGATGACAATACCTTTCAAAGTCAGTATTTCTTTTTCATACTGAGCAATACGTTCTTTAACTGTATCAATTTCCTGGCAGAGCTTTGTTATTTCATCTGAATTAGTGTTATGATCCTGGTAATAAAGTTTACCAATCTGCAGGTATTTTTCTTCGATCTGCTGTTTTTCATCATTCATTTTCTTTTCAATTTCATCAATATTAATCATTTCTGACATTCCAATCCCCCTCACATATATTTCTATTATATAAGATTATGTAAAAAAAAAGTAGAATTTCTTCTACTTTTCCATTTTTTTCCTGTATTGCTGCTTTCTTTCCAGCTCCGTAAGATAACGTTTACGTAAACGAATATTTTCTGGAGTAACTTCCACCAGTTCATCATCATTAATATAATCCAGACATGCTTCCAGATTAAACTGACGTGGTCGTTTTAATACAACAGTTGTATCTTTTGAAGATGAACGGGTATTGGTCATCTGTTTACCTTTTGTAACATTGACAACCAGGTCATTATCACGGCTATGTTCACCTACGATCATTCCTTCGTAAACTTCTACCCCAGGACCAACAAACATGACCCCACGATCTTCAACACCACCAAGTGCATAGGCTGTAGTCTGTCCACTGTCAATAGAAATCATAACTCCTAAATTACGTTTACCAACAGTTTCACCTTCCATTGGACGATAATCAATAAATGAATGAGAAATAATACCATAACCTTTGGTCATCGTTAAGAAGTTTGTCATGAAACCAATTAATCCACGAGAAGGTATCGTATAAACAACTCGAGTCTGTCCATCTCTTGAATCCATACTTTCCAACGTCCCACGACGATAACCTAATGACTCAATAACATTACCGATACAGTCATCAGGAGCTTCAATATTAACTTCTTCATATGGTTCACATAAAACACCATCAATTTCTTTAACAATAACTTTAGGTTTAGACACCTGTAATTCATATCCTTCTCTACGCATATTTTCAATCAGGATCGATAAATGCAGTTCGCCACGACCAGAAACGATCCATTCTTCACTGTTAGGAATTCTTTCGATCTTTAAAGAAACATCTCTATTTGTTTCCTTAAACAGTCTTTCTTCGATCTGTCTGGCAGTTATAAACTTACCATCTTTTCCGGCAAATGGTGATGTATTGGTCCCAAAGACCATTTGAATTGTTGGTTCATCAATATGCAGCAATGGTAAAGGATCTTCTTTACCAGGATTACATACTGTTTCACCGACACCAATATCACTAAGTCCTGCAATAGCTACGATATCGCCAGCAGACGCTTCTTTAATTTCAATACGATGCAGTCCAATAAAACCATATAATTTCTGGATTCTGAATTGGCTATGGCTGCCATCAGCTCTTACACAGGTCACAGCTTCATTTAAATGAATTGTCCCTCTTTGAATACGCCCAATTCCAATACGGCCAACATAATCATTATAATCTAATAATGCTGGCTGAAACTGCAGGCTTCCTTCTTCATCAACTAAAGGTTCAGGAATTTCATCAATGATCATATCAAACAGACAGTCCATATTTGGAACCTGAGTATTGATATCTGCCTCGAGACTTGATGTTCCCTGTAATGCTGAAGTAAAAACAGTTGGGAAATCAAGCTGATCATCATCAGCACCTAATTCCATAAACAGTTCCAGTACTTCATCCATAACTTCAGGAATACGAGTTACTGGTCTGTCAACTTTATTAATAACTACAATTGGCTTAACTTTCGCCGCTAAAGCTTTCTTTAATACAAAACGGGTCTGTGGCATTGTACCTTCATAGGCATCAACAACCAGTAATACTCCGTCAACCATATTCATAATACGTTCCACTTCACCACCAAAATCAGCGTGTCCTGGTGTATCCATGATATTTATTCTATAATCCTTATAATTAATAGCAGTATTCTTTGCAAGAATAGTAATTCCTCTTTCTCTTTCCAGAGCGTTGCTGTCCATAGCACGATCATTGATCTGTTCATGAGCATCTAATGTTCCTGACAGTTTTAACAACTGATCGACCAAAGTCGTTTTTCCATGATCGACATGGGCAATAATTGCAATATTTCTTATTTTCATCCACTATTCCCCCTTTTTTAACTTCCTCATTATATCACATACTTTTCAAATGTCATTAATAAATTTTGATTCCAGACATTTTATTTCAGCAGATATTGTTTAAGATACTCACTATATCGTTTATACCCTTCTTCATTAATATGTAATCCATCGACATATAGATTTTCAATAGGCTCACCTTTTTTATTACACATTGTCTGATAGGCATTGATCATGGTTACATAATGATAAGGGATCGTATTTCTGATTTCCTGAAATATCATTTTTAATATATCATTGCTTCTTAAAACTCCCTGACTGACTTTATAGCCATGCATTTTTTCTAAACATGGCAATGGTGAAACAACAAATATCTGACAGTCAGGCAAATTATAATGCACAGTTTCTACCAGTTCTTTAATATTAACAGCAATATCTCGAGGTGAAAGCATCACTGTCTTACCCAGATCATTAGTTCCAATCATATAGACAAGCTGTTTAGGCTGAAATTTTATGACACTTTCATCAATAAAATAGAGCAGCATTCCTGATGTAATTCCAGCAATACCACAATTATACTTACGTTCCAGTTCAGGAAAAAAACGATCCAGATCCATAAACTGAGTTATCGAATCACCAAGAAAAACTGTACCTCCAGGTAAACTGCGCTGATTCAATAAAATGATTTCCTTCATTCGATCAACACTTAATTCTCGAATCTGATAATAATTTGTTAAAAATTTCATATTTTCACGCATTGCAGGTCCTTCTTTCATTTTATGTTTACTCTCATCATATCACAGTTTTTATGCCTGTAAATTTATTATTTTTCCCAAATAAAGATATTGAACTATTCTAAAAAAAGTGATATTTTATTATCATTAATATAGGAGGGGAATAAAATGGTAAAAGTTGTCAAATTTGGTGGTTCATCTCTTGCCAATGCGACCCAATTTAAAAAAGTATATGACATTATCAATAGCGATCCAGATCGTCGTTATGTAATACCTTCTGCACCTGGGAAACGCTTTAAAGATGACATCAAAGTGACTGATTTATTATATAAAGCTTATAACGCTGATACTGAAAGAGAATTTGATTGTACTTTTACAACAATCAAATCAAGATATCAGGATATTATCGATGAATTACAGCTTGATTTAGATTTAACTCAGGAATTTGATAAAATTGAAAATGATTTTAAAAACAAGATCAGTGAAGAATACGCTGCCAGCCGTGGTGAATATCTCAACGGTATCGTTCTGGCTAAATATTTAGGATATGAATTTATCGATGCTGCAGATGTGATCTTTATTGATGAAAACGGTAATTACGATGAAAAACTGACTGATCCAGTATTATCCAAAAGATTAAGTGAAGTCGAAAACTGTGTCATCCCAGGATTTTATGGTTCCAGCAATGATGGCAAAAATGAAATTCGTACTTTTTCCCGTGGTGGAAGTGATGTAACAGGTTCTATCGTTGCCAAAAACGGAAAAGTCAAAATATATGAAAACTGGACCGATGTTTCCGGATTCCTGATTGCCGATCCAAGAATCGTAAAAAATCCTGAAGTCATTGGAACGATCACTTATAAGGAATTACGCGAATTATCATACATGGGAGCCAGTGTTCTTCATGAAAACTCTATCTTCCCAATCCGTTCACAGGGAATCCCAATCGTTATCAAAAATACCAATAAGCCTGAAGATGCAGGAACTTTGATCGTTGAAAGTACCTGTCATAAGCCAAATCACATCATCACTGGTATTTCTGGAAAACAGGGTTTTGCGACAATCATGATTGAAAAAGACATGATGAACAATGAAATTGGTTTTGGACGTAAAGTATTACAGGTCATTGAGGAAGCCGGACTGTCGTATGAACATACTCCATCAGGAATCGATACCATGAATATCATTGTTGAACTGAATTCATTCCTTGAACATGAACAGGAAATCCTGGCCAATTTGCATCGTGCAGTTCAGCCTGATTCTATCGAACTAGAATCAGATTTAGCCTTGATCGCTATTGTTGGTCGTGGTATGAAAGATGGCCGTGGTGTAGCTGCAAAAGTCTTTTCTGCATTAGCTAAGAAAAAAATTAACATAAAAATGATCGATCAGGGTTCTTCTGAATTAAATATCATTGTTGGTGTTAAAAACATACATTTCAAAGAAGCTATTCGTGCTATTTACGATACCTTTGTTACAAACGATAAATAAAAGACGTGAAAACGTCTTTTTATTTGCTTTCATGTCTTTTCTGATGAACCATGCTGATACAGTATGTATCTGAAAAATATTCATAAGTCATATAATCGTTTTTAAAAACGGTAACCAAAAACATCTTGAAGACAAATACAACCAGAAAAAACACAATAACTGCCATTTCCAGCCATAAAATATAACAGAATGGTTGCGCTAATGTTAAAGAAAAATAAAAACAGTCTATAAGGAAACACGGAATCAGATAAAGTTCTAACAGCAAAACACCGTATCTTTTCCAATACTGAAATAAGCCTGGAACCTTCCCTGTTTCATCTCTTAAAGCGATTTTTACCAGTTTCATTCCAAATGTCTGTCCCTGAAAAGATGCCGTCAGAATTCCAAAATAAAAAGCCAGCATCATGACATAAGTCCAAAAATAAGAAAAAGGGACTTCCAGCTGATTAATGACTGCCCCAGATAAAATCAATATGATAACATCTACTAAAAAAGCCAGCAGTCTTCGAATCATTGATACCTGTCTTCCTTTAGCATAAGAACGTTCATCTAACTGCTTTCGTGATGGTAAAAACAATGCACATAATGGTGCAGATGCAAAACCACATATCGTCCCTATCGTATTAACGATCAGATCATCCACATCAAACAGACGATATGGATAACGATAATAGCCAAGCAGTCCCGTCAGCTGTAAAAGTTCAAAAGAAAGCGAAAACAGAAAACCGTAAATAACAGCATGGTACCATTTTTTATTAAAATAATATCTTAAATAAACCCCAAAAGGAAATGTCAGCAACAGATTAAAAAAAGCCTGATATACCAACGGACAGCGTATAAAAGCAGCCCATGAAGAAAATTCTCGTTGCATAATTTCATGAATAAAATGAAAAGGAATCAGCTGCATGGTCTGCTGCAAACGAGGCACATCCGCTGCAGGCAAAGGCAAAATGACCATGAAATATGCACACAGTAAATATAAGATCATCGAATAAACAATGACCACTCTAGTAAAAAGCATAGCTCCGTATTTTCGATACTGAAAGATCATATATGGCAAAGTAAAAACAGCTGCCAGAACTGGAAATATAAAAAATCCCATGGTTACAGGATAAATATAAGCTCTCATCTTTAACTCCTCATATTTTCACATTTCATTTTTTCGTATTTTTAATATTATAGCATCTTTAGTCAAATAAAACCAAGTTATCGTAAAAATTGACAAAATTCATTTTATCATCCATAATCACTATAGGTGATCAAATGAAAAAAATATTAAAAATTATTATGTGTATCTTATCCTGTTATGCTTTGATCGGCCTTGGCTGGATAACAAAAGATATGATCATTCATGAACAATGTAAAAACGGAATACCAATTCTTGGCTATCACGGTGTTGTCGAAGATCAGGAAAAAAAACTTAACTATGCCTATAACACCTATTTTATGTCAGTAAGCGAACTGGAAAAACAGTTTGCCTATCTTCATGACCACCAGTTTCAGACATTAACTATGAATGAAGTCAACGAATATTATCACCAGCAAAAACAGGTTCCTGAAAAATGTGTCTGCATAACTTTTGATGATGGATATAAAAACTTTTTAACACTTGTAAAACCGCTGCTGCAAAAATACAATTTAAAAGCAACCTGTTTTGTCATCGGACATAAAGCTATCAGTGATAATCCATTATATCTGCAAAAAGATGAGCTGATCAATGATGACTATGTTCAATTTTACAGTCATTCCTACGATCTGCATCATATCGCACATTTACCAAAACAGAAACTGATTGAAACTTTATCAGTCAAAGAAATACAGCAGGATTTTCTCAATAATGAAAACATCGTATCGTCCGATTATTTTGCATTTCCCTATGGGGTTACCAGTTCTAATGCTAAACAGTATTTAGCTTCAAGCCAGGTAAAACTGGCATTTGGCTATAACCAGAATCGAACGATGACTTATCACGATGATCCATACTGTCTTCCTCGTTATCATATGTTTGCGGGTATGCCAATGTTTCTTTTTCAATGGTGGATAGAATAAAAAACACCCTGATTATTTTCAGGATGTTTTTTTATTATTTAATCACTCTTACATTAATGATACCATCAGCTGCTTCGATACGATCAATGATATCCTGACGAACATCACTGTTTGTATCAATTAAAGTGTAAGAATAATCTCCTTTAGATCTGTTAACCATGTTTTCAATATTCAGATTATGATCAGCAAACAGCTTAGAAATACGCGCTAAAATATTAGGAACATTTCTGTTTGTAATACATACTCTTACTTTTGATTCACGTGCCTGAACACATCTTGGGAAATTTACAGAGTTGGTAATATTTCCATTTTCCAGGAAATCTCTAATTTCTTTGACAGCCATTTTAGCACAGTTATCTTCACTTTCAGGTGTAGAAGCACCTAAATGTGGAAAAACGATAATATTTTCTTTACCAATTAATTTCTGATCAGCAAAATCAGTCACATATTTACCTAACTTTCCTGATTGAACAGCTTCAACAATATCATCAACAACTACCAGATCACCTCTGGCAAAATTTAATAAACGGGCACCATCTTTCATCATGTCCAGTTTTTCTTTATTGACCATGCCTCTGGTATCTTTGGTACTAGGAACATGAATCGTTACATAATCACAGGTTTTAAAAATTTCATCCATGTCAGCTGCCTGCTTTACATGTTTTGACAATGCCCAGGCAGAATTTACTGACATAAATGGATCATATCCATAAACCTGCATATCAAGTTTAACAGCAGCATTAGCAACATTAACACCAATAGCTCCTAAACCTATAACCCCTAAACGTTTTCCTTCAATCTCTGGTCCAACAAAGTTTGATTTTCCCTTTTCAGCAGTTTTGGCTACATTTTCATCGTCTGCTAAAGAATTGATCCATTCAATACTTTCAACAACACGACGGCTTGACATTAATAAAGCACAAATAACCAGTTCTTTAACAGCATTAGCGTTAGCTCCAGGTGTATTAAAAACGACAATTCCTTTTTCAGAGCATTTTTCAATGGGTATATTATTAACTCCCGCACCTGCTCTAGCTATGGCTTTTACACTTTTTCCAAAATCATATTCATGTAATGAAGCGCTTCTTAACAAAATAGCATCTTCATTAGTTAAATCTTCTCCATATTCATAGTTTTCATCAAATTTATCTAATCCTATTGGAGAAATTTTATTCATTAATTTTACTTTGTACATAATTATCCCCTCATTTTCAACCCTTTATTTATTAGCAGCTTCAAAACCTTTCATGAAAGCCACTAATTTTTCAACACCTTCGATTGGCATTGCATTGTAGATAGATGCTCTGATACCACCTACTAGACGATGTCCTTTTAAATTAGTCATTCCAGCGGCAATGCTTTCTTTAACAAATTTAGCATCCAGTTCTTTCGATGGTGTTGTAAAAGTCACATTCATTCTTGAACGGTTAGCTTTATCTGCTGGTGCATTGTAGAAATCAGACTGATCTAAATAATCATAAAGCATTTGTGATTTTTCAATGCTGCGGGCATACATCGCTTCGACCCCACCATTTTGATCAACCCATTCCAGTACCAGTCCACACATATAAATAGCATAAGCACTTGGTGTATTATACATTGAATCTTTTTTGATCATCAAAGAATAATCCATCAATACTGGTGCTGTTGCTGGAACTTCCTGCAGTAAATCTTTACGAACAATAGCAATCCCCAAACCAGCAATTCCCATGTTCTTTTGTGCTCCAGCATAGATCATACCATATTTAGATACATCGACTTTCTGTGACAAAATATTAGATGACATATCAGCAATGACTGGACATCCATTTTTAGTCACTGGATCATATTTATATTCCGTACCAAAAATTGTATTATTGGCACAGATATGCAAATAGTCTGCATCATCACTTAAATCCAGTTCTTCCTGTGTTGGAATATGTGTATAATTGTTGGCACTGCCATCGTAAGCAACATGAATATCCCCAAATTTTGTTGCTTCTTTATATGCTAAATTAGAAAAATTTCCTGTAATCGCATAATCTGCTTTTCCTGTTTTTAAGAAATTCAATGGAATCATAGAGAACTGTTGTGTTGCTCCACCATGTAAAAATAAAATTTCATAATTTTCAGGAACGTTCATTACCTTTCTTAATAAATCTTTAGTTTTATTAAAAATATCCAGATAAGCTGCCGATCTATGACTCATCTCCATGACAGACATACCGCTGCCTTCATAGTTCATCATTTGTTTAGCTGCTTTTTCTAAGACTTCAACAGGTAACATTGATGGCCCTGCTGAAAAGTTAAATACTCTGTTATCGGCCATAGTTGGACCCTTCCTTTCTTTTGTATATAAATAATATTATATTATTCACTCCCAGTTTTGTCCATAAAATTCACATTTTTTTAGATGTACATCACAAAAAAACGCCTTTTTTATTAAAAAGACGTTTAAAAAAATTCTTTTTTCAAATAAATATATATCAAAATTAAAGCAACGCTCAACCAGAAAATAGCGATATACAAAACCGGATCCATCACAATTTTCAGATTTTCAATACTGATCATATTCACTAAAAGCGGCGTTATCAGATGCACAAAAAAAAGCATCAAATAATGAAGCAAGGCAGTAAACAGTGAAATGATCATCAGGGATATGATTTTAAAAGCTTTTCCATAAATCATGATATATCCCAGCCCCATTAAAATAGCTATGATCAGAATTATTTTAATGATCATTTGACTTGATAAATCATATATCTTAACAAAAAATGACTGATCATCTATTTTCGTATTCATATTCTGCAAAAACCTGCTCCACAATGAATCCTGTTCTAACAATAGCTCAATATGACTCTGTTCTTCTTTATTCAGGTCTCTGTCCAGATGTTCTTCAATCATCACAATACAGGTTTCAGCAAAATCATCGATCGTTTCTCTTTCTATTTTAAATTCACTTTGTTTTTTAATATCCTGAATAGCCGTATCAAAAGCATTTTCATTAAAACGATACAATGCTCGACTACGGCTTAAATCATCCTGTAAAGACTGCAGCTGTTCACTTTTAATATTTGTATAATGATCAATAACAAAATCAATGATCTGATTTGTTATTGTTGTATTCATATAATTTTCACTGATAGTTTTGATGCAGAGAGTTTTAAACGTTAAAAAAACTGATAAAAGACAAATCAGAATTATTTCTGCGATAGAAACCATCAGCAGTTTTTTTTCTTTCAACATAATCACCTATCTATATTATAAGAAAAACTCAAAAAAAAGAAACCTTAAGTTTCTTTATTTGTGATATAAAAAACAATGCTTTTGATGATTATTAAAAACACCTATCGCTTCAAGGTAAGAGTATATGGTCACGCTGCCAACAAAGGACATTCCTCTTTTTTTCAGATCACGGGAAACCTGATCAGAAATCTCATTATGAGTTACAGGCTGATTATCTCCACAAAAAATAATCTGATGATCAGTAAAATGCCAGATGTATTCACAGAAACTGCCAAACTCTTTTTGAATCTGAAGAAAGATCTGAGCATTTTTTATTGCCGCCATGATTTTTCTGCGATTACGGATAATGCGAGGATCATTCATTAACTGATTCACTTTGCTTATATCATAATCAGCAACCTTATTGACATCAAAATCATCAAACGCTTCTTTAAATGCCACTCTTTTATGAAGGATTGTGATCCATGAAAGTCCTGCCTGAAAAGTTTCCAGCAAAAACATTTCATAGAGCTTAGCATCATCATAAACCGGTCTGCCCCATTCATGATCATGATAATCAATATACACTGGATCATCACTGACCCAAAAACAGCGCTCTTTATTCATCTTTCATTTTCCTGAAATCAGTCAGTTCAAAATGATGATCTTTGATCCAGTCTCTTAACCAGTCAGAACACAGAAATTCACATTCCATCGCTCTAATAAGCGTAAAAGAAGAATGCGTCAGAATATACTGATCCAGATAACCAGGATGAAAAACAAATACACTGCAGCCATTTTGCTGGACACGCTTTACATTTTCATTCATATAGTCTCTAGGATTATACAGATTGTTTTTATCCAGTTTGGTCATGGGAATCCCATGTATCCCAGACTTTTCTTCATATTCCTGATCAAAAAGAATATTTTCATAATTCAAACGATAGCGGTCAGCCACATTTTTCAAAGCAGTAAAGAAATTTGATGAAAAAATGGCATGACATTCAAAATAATCAGGATCTTTGCCGGTAATTTCACGAAAACGTTTATACTGTGCTTCAATTTCCAGTTCACATTCACGGATATCGATCGTATCTTCTTTTCGATTACGAATTTCTCTCGATGAACAGAACTCACCATTTTCATTGACCAGTGAAGGAATCAGCTTAGGATCCATCAATGGTCTGCCCACACAAATATTGGTATGCTGTCCTAAGGCAATATCCATATCTTTGATAAGTTCATAACCGTGACGGGCGGCTTTCATATTAGGCATCATTCCCACACTGGTAATGACTCCATCTTTAACGGCTTTACAAATTCCATGATTGACGGCTTCACTAAAGCCTAAATCATCAGCTCTCATTATTATTTTCATACTTTTTTCTCCTCTATTACCTTTATTGTAACATTCCCTGTTTCCTATTTCTAGAATGCGTTTCTTTAATTTTGGCATAGTCATGGAGATGTCTGATTTTAGCTTTTTGAATGTAATAGAGCATTTCCTGATTTAAAAGAATATTTCTTTTATCACTGGCATAATTGATAATGATTCCCTCAATGTCTTTTTCTTTTTCAACAATACTCATATAGTTGCTTAAAGGAAAAATATAATATTTATGTGACGTCTTATCATATTTTTTCAGTTCTTCATAACTGGTAAACAATGGGTAATATTTTTTTTCATTAATAGTAACATAAGGTATCCGGTCAGCTTCAAAAATAGAAATCAGATGACAATGATTAGCCAGTTCACGCAAAGTATCATCCAGCAGTTCATAATGTCCTTTATTAATGCCTTCCAGCAAAAAATGAAGATAATCATTGCTGACTTCATGAACATTTTTAATTATTTCTATATAACAGTCGGTAAAAACAAAACCATTTTCTACACTTTCAGCCACATCATCATCAATGACCAGACCATAAAGATGTTGTTTAACATCTACTTCCAGCAACTGATAAACCCTTACCAAACGATGCAGGCCATGAGCACCTAATAAATGCAAATGTTCAAAAAAACGAATCTGACCAGTTACTTTACCTACGATAACACTCTGACAGTCTACATACTTTATTTTTTTTAATGTCCAAAACGTAAAACTCTTGGTTTTCGTTATATCTTCTTTTTCAGCCATAAGCTCACTCCTTAGGTTTACTATAGAAAAACTATGTGACCTGTTTATGAATTCATATCATGCAAATAAGCTTTCAGCACCTTAAGATGAGCCGTAGAAACAGGCAAAGCTTGAATCTGTTCTAAAGAAAATAAACCTTCAATCTCTGATTCCAGTTCAAAATGATAGACATGCATATGCCAGGTACGATGTGTAAAAACATGCCTGACATTTTTAATATATCTTCCCATTGCCAGCAGGCAGTGATAATCTTCTGCAAATTTTTCAACAAAACTGTAGGGACTTTCCAGTTCATACTGGATAAAGCCATAAAGATTTTCTAACAGTCCTGCTTTATTTTTGATCATCAGCAAACGCCCCTGATAAGTAATAATACCGGTAATGTAGTTTTTTTCCTGATGTCTGATTTTTTTTATATTAACAGGTAAAACTTCCTGCTGATGCTGCTCAAAAGCCTGACAGTGTTTGGCAATCGGACATTGAAAACAGCGCGGATGCAAAGGGCGGCAGATCGTCGCACCTAAATCCATCAGTCCCTGATTAAAAGCTGAGGCATCTTTACCCGTCAGCAAATGCGCAACGATCTGATAAATCTTTTTTTGTGTCTTGCTTAAAGCAATATTATCTTTGATCATATAAACTCTAGAAATGATACGTAGCACATTGCCATCGACAGCAGGAACCTGCTGCTGAAAAGCTATCGAGGAAATAGCACCTGCAGTATAATCGCCAATTCCTTTTAAGGCACGAATAGCTTCATATTCGTGGGGGAACTTTCCTTCATACTGTTCAACGATGATTTTTGCTGATTCATGAAGATGTCTGGCACGACGATAATAACCTAATCCTTCCCACATTTTATAGACTTCTTCTTCACTGGCTAAAGCCAAAGAATTAACATCGGGAAAACGGGCCATAAAACGCTGATAATAAGGAATGACCGTTTCCGTTGTTGTTTGCTGGAGCATGATTTCACTGATCCAGATATGATAGGGTTCCTGATCTTCACGCCAGGGAAAATGACGATGATGAACACGATACCACGCAATAAGTTCGTCCTGCATAAATTCACCTCTTATTCTTTTTTGATATTATACATAGATTTTCATAAAAAAAAAGTCAGATGACTTTATAACTGCAAATAAGCTTCATCATCGACTTCTTCTAACCATTCATTAGAATTTTCAACACCAGGCACCTCAATAGCAATATGACTGAACCAGCTGTCTTTTTTTGCTCCATGCCAGTGTTTGACTTCAGGAGGAATCACCACAACGCTTCCTTCCTGCAAACTAACTGGTGCTTTTCCAAACTCCTGATACCAGCCTTCACCTGCAATACAGATCAGAATCTGTCCGCCTCCACTTTTAGCATGATGGATATGCCAGTTATTACGACATCCTGGTTCAAAAGTAACATTAGACAGACTTAATGCCTGGTCAGCTGTTTTTGCTAATGGATTTAAAAAAGACTGACCTATAAAATATTGTGCATAATCAACATTAGGCATTCCGGTTAAAAACATATTCACTTTATCAAATTCTTTTTTATCTAGATATTTCATATTTTCCTCCATTTCCCCGCACTTTACTGCGCGGACACAAATATTTTAATCAAAGTTTAAATTTGTTATTAAGCTAAACGCTTTTAGAAGAATACTAACAAATTTGTTTTTATCATAAGCAATATCTGCAATCTCATTGTTTTGTTCGATTAATAACAAATTTTATTTTCACACTTGTTCTCCTTCTTTCTATTTTTATTTTACAGTTCTTGAAGCATGATGTCTAATACCTGGATATCATATATCATCATGCCTTAAATGTATGATAAAAATATAATCATATTCTATTTTTTTCGCCCCACAGACATAACTGATCTAATACTGCCATCAAAGACTGTCCTCTTGCACTTAAACGATATTCAACCTTTGGTGGAATTTGAGGATATTCGGTTCTCACAATCAGCTGATTAGCCTCAAGTTCTTTTAAATTCTGACTTAATGTTTTATCCGAAATTTTCCCAATATATCGCTTCAATTCATTAAAACGCACAATTTCAAATTCCATCAGGCAATACAATATGACCATTTTATGTTTTCCTGCAATCAATGATAATGTATAACTGAATCCAGTATCTTCAAAATTCGCATGTTCTATATATTTCTTAATCATTTACACTTTCCTTTATGATAGTACCTTATATTTATAATAGTACTTGTCATTATTAAATTGTCAACTATAATTAAAGAAAAGAAGAAAAATATAAAGGAGTGAAAAAAAATGAGAAAAAATATAGAAATCACTGAAGGAATCTATCCTATGCCAGTGTTAATGATTGCAACTTACAATCAAGATAACAGTGTCAATGTCATGAATGCAGCCTGGGGAACCATGCAAGATCGAAATATAGTCGCATTAAACCTTGGAGAAAATCACAAAACAGTTGAAAATATAAAAGCACGTGGAGCTTTTACAGTAAGTATCGCTGATGCTAAACACGTTGTGGAAGCTGATTATTTTGGTGTAGAATCAGGAAATAACGTTCCTGACAAATTCGCAAAAAGTGGTTTATCCGCACAAAAATCCTCTTTGGTTGATGCCCCTGTCATTAATGAATTTCCAATTTGTATGGAATGTGAATTCATTGAATATCAGGATAATAAATATGGTTGTGGTGTCATAGGAAAAGTTGTCAATATTTCAGTTGATGAAGCAGTCATGACCAACGGCAAAGTGGACATGTCTTTAGTCAATGCTATCGCCTTTGATCCTTATACTCACGGTTATTATGAAGTCAATAAACGTGTTGGTGAAGCATTTCATGATGGTATGAAGTTAAAAAAATAAATGGTCGCAATGACCATTTATTTATTTTCTAATAAACTGATCATCTTTTGAAGGTATTCCTTCTTCGTCACTATGATATCTTTCTACTTTCATGTGCAGATCATATTTATCACGCAACGTAGCTATTGTATCCATCATCTTAGAAGCATGATGTAAATCAATCGCTTCCTGATCTTTCCAGCTGTCAATCAGTAGAATTGTTTCTGGATCATCCAGTGACTGAAAATAATCATATTTTTCGTTTCCTGGTTCTTTTCTAATAGCTTCAACAGTTCCACTTGACACCATTTCTTCAACAAATTTCATGGCACTGCCATTTTTCCCTGTGTAGTATAAATTCACTGTAATACTCATGATCTCACCTTCCTTATCTTAAGTTATATTATAACCTTTTTTTAATAATCAACATCTCCTTTTTAAAACATAACTGAAATTTATGATAAATTGAAATCATAAAATACCTTTGCATTTATTAATTACCAACCAACAATATATTTTTGATATGAATATATAAAAAACAGCATGATTTTGCTTTTGTTTATCTTTTTGCATATATTCATGCATAATTTTTAAAAAAAACTTTACACTTTGTCTAAGCGTGATAAACTATATGTTATAGGTGATCTGGTCCGTTGGTGAAGTGGTCAACACACTAGGTTCTCATCCTAGCATTCAGGGGTTCGAAACCCCTACGGACTACCATATTTAAATATAAAGTACCAATCCAAGGTACTTTTTTCAATATTCATCAATCAAACCAAAAAAAAGAACCCCGAAGGATTCTTAATTTACTATATGGCTGGGGTACTTGGATTCGAACCAAGGAAATGTCAGATTCAGAGTCTGATGCCTTACCGCTTGGCTATACCCCAATCACAAGTATTAATATAGCATACTTTTTGTAAGGAGTAAAGAGAAAAATGAAAATTAGAACAAGATTTGCACCAAGTCCTACTGGTTACATGCATATTGGTAACTTACGAACCGCCTTATACAGTTATCTTATCGCTAAAAAAGGTCATGGTGATTTTATTTTAAGAATTGAAGATACAGATCAGAAAAGAGAAGTTAAAGACGCTATTAACATTATTTATCAGGTGCTTCAGGAAACTGGACTGCAATGGGATGAAGGTCCACAAGCCAAAGAACCTTATGGTCCCTATATTCAGTCACAGCGTTTAGAAATCTATCATAAATATGCCAAAAAACTGATTGCAGCTCATAAGGCTCATTACTGCTTTTGCCAGGATGAAATCAAAAATGAAGATCCCTGTTTACATCTAAGTCAAAAAGAAATTCAATGCAGACTGGCAAACAATGAACCTTATGTTATCAGACAGAATATTCCTACAACAGGAATTACCACCTTTGACGATATGGTTTATGGCCATATCGAAGTACAGAATAATACTTTAAATGAAGGAATTCTGATTAAAAGCGATGGCTATCCAACATACAATTTTGCTAATGTGATCGATGATCACCTGATGCAGATCACTCATGTTGTCAGAGGCAATGAATATCTTTCCAGTACACCAAAGTATAATCTGATTTATGAAGCTTTAGGCTGGGATATTCCCATCTATATCCATCTTCCCAGCGTCAATAAAGATGAAACTCATAAATTAAGTAAACGTCATGGTGATGCTTCATATCAGGATTTAAAAAAGCAGGGATTTATGACAGCAGCTATTATCAATTATATTGCTCTGCTGGGCTGGTCACCAAAAGAAAATGAAATACTGTCATTAGATGAACTGATCAGTCAGTTTGATATTAATCATATTTCAAAAGCACCTGCTATCTTTGATATTGAAAAACTTAAATGGATCAATGGCATGTATATCAAAAAGATGCCTTTAGATCAGTTTCATCAGCTGATAAAACCATATTACAATTTCATCAGTAAACCCGTTGATTTATTAGAAATTTCTCGTGTCCTGCAGCCTCGACTACTGCAGATCAATGCTAAACAGATTCAGGATATGCTTGATTTTATTAATCAGCCCCTGCCCTTTGATCTATCTGTTTTCTCGCATAAAAAATTTAAAACCGATCCGCAAAAGTCTTTGCAGGCATTAATCCTGGTCAAAGAAAACCTGCATCATTTAAATAACTGTCAAAGTGACGAAGATATGTTACAGTTTTTTAGAACGTTAGCCAAAGAAAACAGTCTCAAAAATGGTCAGATCATGGAACCGGTCAGAGCTGCATTAACTCAAAAACGTTCCAGTCCTGGTGGTGCAGTAGAACTGATTCATATTTTAACAATAAAAGAAGCCACGGCCCGTCTTAACCAGACCATCCGTGAACTAAAAAATGCGATTGAAAAATCAATAACAGTATATTAAACAGCTGAGGAACAAACCCTAGTCTTTAAATTGTAGGTTGGGTTTGTTTTTCTTGGCTTTCATTTCAATATGGGGGGGTTGGAAGATGCTGATTAAATGAAGTTTCTATACGTGTATATGAAAAAGGAACCTCCTGTTATCATTTGTTTGCGGACAATTATCACAAAGGAGGTTTCTATGCAAGATTTTATCATTAAACTGCTTAACTTGAAAGAAGAAGATATCGATCCTATTCATACCGTTTCGAAATCAGTCAGGCTTATTTTCTAATCACTCTAAAAATCAAAGATCACATCTGTCCTCATTGCAGATGCTTTGCCCATTATGTCAAAGACTACAGAACCTGGAAACTTAAACACAACGTCTTTGTCAATTTCAGTTCAACCATATTCTACAGACAGAAAAGATATCTTTGCAGAAATTATCAAAAAACATTGTTAACAGGTATACAGATGACATCAACGATAAAACAAACAGCACGTAAAGAAAGGTATTTAGCTATCTTCCTATTAAAAAATATTTCTAGGTAAATGATCATCATTAGTATAATTAACTGCTAATTAGATAATCCACAAAATCTAGAACTTTCATTTCTTATTTTTATGTAATTAATAATTGTATATTTCAAGTGCTTTCTTTTTATATATTATTTAAAATCAATAACTTTTAAATCTTCAATTTCTCCAAGATCCTCTAAACGAAGATGAGAAGCATCAATATATAGTGACGATTCATTCTGTTGGGCAATTGTAGAAGGTAATTCTCCTTCTAATTGTCCTCTAACACTTTGCGACCTTAACTGACAGAATTCAGTAAATGTTTCAACTGCTATCAGATAATCATCATATGAACAAAAAGCAGTAGGATCCTTTTTTACATAAGGTGATATTAGTGAAGTTATCTTTTGTACTTTATTTTGAAAATATTCATTTTCAAAATAATTGGCTATGAATTCTTCAAAATACTGATGATATTGTTGATAATATTCATCATGTTTCATAACATGATGAAAAAGCGGTCGATTAAACATAACTTCTTTAGTATAAGGTGTATTTATCGGAAAATTAACATATCGCGTGATATCATTGCATGGATTTGGCATTCCCAAAGAATATGTTCCAAATGCTAAATTATAATCCCAAGGCAACATCGAAATAATGCCATTATTTTCATAAAGAAAATAATTATGTCCTGTTGGTCCAAGATAACTATCTAAATTAACCACAAAAACCTGAACCACAAAATACCTTAAAACTTCATCAACATTTATGGCTTTTTCAAGATTTTGATTTTCATCTAACTTTTTTAAAGCTTCGATCAATCTTCTTTTATCAGTTTCTTTAATTTTGAATTTCGCATTTTCAAAAAGATTGGGATAAGAATCGATATCATCATCAATATACTGTAAAGCCAGATCCTTATTTTCTCCGTAAACATCAGTATAACCAGGTTTATATAATATTCCATGATTTTTACCATAATTCCTTTGTGCAAAAGATTCTTCCGGTTCTTCAACAGCCAGAAAAAGGCCCCAATCCTTTTGATTAATAGTAACCCATACATAACTCGTTAATGATGATGGAACTCCCATAGATCGCATCATATCATAAGCTATATAGTTTTTTAAATAAGCATTATCTTGAAACGAACAATCTAAAGAAAACTTATCTAATCCATAATAATTATATGCCTTATCATAATGATCGAATTCTATTTTTAAACTAAAACGATTTGATTGATAACGTTCAATCAATTCCAGTGAGTTATTTCCCTTAACCCTTAATCCTACCATATCAAATTTTTCTCCATCTATTACCAGCGAAGCTATTTGATATTCTTTATTTTGCGCCTGATCAAAAAACAAATTTGGATTTTCCAGCTCAATATCTATAGTATGTACATAACTTTGATCAAATAATTTATCAACGTAACCAGGATTTGAATAAAAGTTATTTAATCCTAAGTATTCTAAAAGCATAAAACATAAAGTTAATATCAAAGAAAAACATATACAGCCAATAACAATCCAATCAATCTTTTTATGTCTAATCATACTTTAACTCATATAATCTCCATTATAAGAAACTATTACAGTATAGATAATTCCTTCCATTTGAGATAATTCATTCATAAAAGACACTTCTTGATTTTTTAATCTTACCTCATAATTTAATTCAATACATTTCCCTTTGATAGCTTTACTTTTGATACAACAACGATCCACATTTTTTTGTATATATTGAACAGCTATTTGTTCGTGTTCAAAATTATCACAATGGACAACCAGAATATAAGGTCTTTGAATATTTCTTTTAGTAGAAAAAACATAAATGATCAAACCTATAAACAGACTTCCAAATACCGCTAAAGGAATTAATCCTGCAGCTAGAACAATTCCTGCTGCTATGCTCCAAAATAAAAATGCAATATCCATTGGTTCTTTAATAGCGGTACGAAATCTAACAATAGATAAAGCCCCCACCATTCCTAAAGATAAAACAATATTACTGGTAACAGCTAAAATAACAAGTGCTGTAATCATTGTTAGAGCGATCAATGTCACTGCAAAACCAGATGAATACATTAAGCCACTATAACTTCTTTGATAAACATAAAAAATAAATAAACCCAAAGTAAAAGAAAGAATTAAAACAATAATCATATCCAATAATGATACTGCATTTATATTTGCTAGAAAATTTGATTTAAAAACATCTTGAAAAGTCATTCTTATTCACCTACCAATCCAACAGACGACATCTTGCATATTTAGAATAAGATGTCGTTTTTTGATGAATTCCCTGTAAAGCCATCACTATAATATCAGGTAGAAATTCATTATATTTAACTTCTAAAACAGCACCATCAAGCGAGATATACGTATCTTCTAACTTGAGAAACTCCCACCAGTTCTTATAAATTTTTAAATGATTATCAATTGTCAATCTGACGTTTGCTACATCGTAAATAAACGCACACCTTTGATAAGAAACAATCACACTTGGCTGCAGAAGTTCTCCTTTAATTTTGCTGTAAAACTCTATCATCAGTGGCTCTTGACTTTCTAACAAAAAATCTATTTCACCCTGTAATATTTTTTCTACCTGCCACACCTCCAAAGGTACGCTCCTTTTCGCACATAAACCATTATGTTTTATTTTTTTCTCCAAACGAATAAAACTTAAATCCTGATTATAATAACGTATTCTAAATTTTTCTCTTTGAATTTCTCCGTCCATTTTTTCCTTTAATGCTTTATCATACGGTGTATCAAAATATAGACTATTAACATTATAATAGCCATTTTTATAACAATACTGATCTTTTGAAAAAAGTAGTGCTAATCTTTCTTTTAAATAATAAACTTCCAAACCATTAATGGGATGTTTTAATTCATGGCGATAAGATATGGGCTGATAGTCTATAATCATATTCTCACTCCTGTAGTAGTAAAATAAATTTTTATATTCGCTCAACATTTTTATCCATCAATAATTATATGAGTAAAGGAGTTTATATTGAAACTCCTTATTCTTTGATATCAAAAGATATAATTTCACCACTCACTGCATTAATTGTATATTCATATGTTGCAGATTCTTTCTTAAATTTAATCATGTAAATTAACTGATCATCCATAACATTTAAATCATCTTCATAATCATCTAATTCATCTTTATTCACTTGGCCATGAGTTAGGACAATTTGTTTAGCCTCTTCATTCGTTAAGTAACCACTTTGACTTTTCTCACCATCAAAAGTAACGTTTTTAATATCAATATTCTTATAATGGATTAAAGTGTTCAAATCACTGATAGATAAATGAATCAGATCTTCAAAATCATAATTTGGACTTTTACTGATCAGTTTTTGAATTAATGTGACTTTTCCTACAGATATATTATATTTTTCCGCCAGTTTTTCTCTTTCCGTAGAAAAATCATAATCTTGAGAAACAACAGAAGCCTGCACAGAATAACCAGATAAAATATTTTTCACATCACTAGCGACATTCTGTTTTAATTTCTCTCTTTTTTCTTGATTTTTTCCTTGCACACTTACTAGAATAGAATTATTAGCTTCAGTTATATATCCATATTTAAACATACTTCCAAGCAAGGCATTAATAGCCACATCTAAATCTGTATTTAATAAATCCATGTCATCCATAATCAGTTGAGCATCCTCATTATGACAAATTACTTTTTCTACACGTCTTTGACTGTTAATTTCTAACTCTATACTTGGATTTACTTCAAAAGCAACCGAATATAGGTTATTAACTGGAAAATTGATCAAAGCCATAAAAAGAACACATACAGCTGCAAGAACAGATACTTTATATCTCCAGGAAAAAGAAATTATTTTCTTTTCTGATCTTAATTGTGTGATATTTTTTATATCTCGCATTAATTGTTCTTTCTTTGAAGGCATACAAATATCTTGAAACTCTAGCTTTAATTTTTTTTCTATCTCTTTATTTTTCAAAGATCATTCCTCCAAACTTTTCTTCATCTTTTTCAAAGAACGATGATATCTATTTAGCACTGTTGATAATTTTAAGTCCATAATTTGAGAAATATCTTTAAATGTCATGCCTTCAACAGCATGCAAAACGATAATTTCTCTTTCTTCACTATGAAGTGAAAGCATTAGAGTATTAATCAATAGCTTATTATGAATACCATTCATACTTTCATCTATTTTACCAATTTCATAATCAACCGCATATTCCCTATTTGTCTTTCTTAATGACATATATGTGATATTTCTGGAAATCGTTAAAATCCATGCTTTGGCATGACCATTTCCTTTATACAAATGAATATTTTGATAAATATGTATAAAAACATCATGAGTCAAATCTTGAGCATATTCTTTGATACGTACAATACTATAAATATATCTATAAACTTCGTTATACATTTTTTCATATATCTGTTCCAAAACCAGACTGTTATTTTGAAGTTCAAGCAATAAATGTTCTAAATCATCCTCTTTTAACATCATCATATCTCTCCTATGATGTTAATATCACATTAAATATCCTTTTTTTCTCTCTTGTTTGCGTTATTTTATTTTTAAGTTTGTGTTAATTAATTGTCATAATTAGAACTGTCATCATAATTTGAATTATCATCATAATTTGAATTTTGATTTGGGGTTGTCGATGTATTCGATGATTGATTATTTCCATAATTGCTGTCATCATAATTGGTATTGCCATAATTTGAATTTTGATCTACTGCCCCCGACGAACTAGATGATTGATTATTTCCATAATTGCTGTCATCATAATTGGTATTGTTATTGTTTGCATTTTGATTAGTTGTTCCTGATGAACCTGATGATTGAGTAATTCCGTAGTTGCTATCATTATAGTTCGTGTTATCGTAATTAGTATTCTTACCTGATGAACCTGACGTTTGTTCATTTCCATAAGTTGTATTAGCGTTATTTGTAATATTTGGGGTTGTAGCTTCTTTAGGTTCTACTTCTTTTTCTATGATTCCTTGTTCTGCACTCACTTCATATTCATATTCATTATTGTTATAAATAAATTCTATATCATAAGTAAGAACACCGTTT
Source organism: Thomasclavelia spiroformis (assembly GCA_016901755.1). GTDB lineage: Bacteria > Bacillota_I > Bacilli_A > Erysipelotrichales > Coprobacillaceae > Faecalibacillus > Faecalibacillus spiroformis_A. Next base: position 67,121 of record JACJKV010000009.1, read on the forward strand.
TCTATATCATAATCTATTTCTAAATTTTGAATATTTTCTTTGGTAAGTGAAGCATTCTTTAAAGCAATATCCAATGCCTCATCTTGAGTTATATATTGAGCTGTACTCATGTTTCCTAATATTTTATGATTTTTATTATCATCTTCTAAAGACTGATAAATTAAAATCAGATCCTGTATCTTTAATTTTGCCAATTCTCCTGCTGTGTACTTTTTCTGCTTTTCATCTTCATCAATAATTTCTTCAATTAAATTGGCCTTTCCATAGGAAATACTATATTTTTCCATTAAACTTTCAATATCATCATCAATATCAATATCTTGAGAAAAAATAGCTCCTTCAATTGAATAATTCTTTAAAGTCGAGTAAATGTACTGACTTAATTTTTCTTCTAAAGCAGTACGTTCCTTTTCTTCATCATTTTCTACAGATAATAAAACAGTATTTTGATTCGTATTTAAATATCCATTCTTGACCAATGATCCTAATAATGCATTTAATGCCACGTTAACATCAGCCTGTTTCAAATTCATATCTTCTAAAACTTTTTTACCATCCTCATTGACAGCTAATACGTCCATAACTTTTTGATCGTCATCTAAATGTAACTGAATACTGGGATTAATATCCAAAGTTATCAAACTTTTATACTCCTGCGTTTTGTTTGCACTCCCGCATCCAGTTATCATTGATAACATGAATATACTTGCTACTATTATTTTTGGTATTTGTATTTTTTTCATATCTTTCATCTCCTTTATTTTATCAATGCATAAATTGCTGTTTTTATCACACAAAATACCAAAGATTTCAAACTTTTTTTAATTTCTTTAACTTTATGTATTCTGCATTAATACTTTAATTAAAAAATCAGAATCCTGAGATTCTGATTTTTTAAACAAATATCTATCTATAAATAAGTAAATATCTAAAACTAATTATAAATAAAAAGAAACACCTACCATAAAATAAATGAACTGCAAGTAAAATTACATTTCCAAAAGAACAATCAAAATACTAAAAAACAAGATACCAATCAGTTCAAATTAAATCTAAGACAATGATTAACGATATCCTAAAAGATAAACATGCCTTCTCTTTTTGCTTAAAAAGGTAGCCTCAATAAATAACAGCTTTTTGAACTAATTCAATATACACAATCCATATTCAACCAAAGTTGTATAATTCAGTAAACTAGCCCCTTCAAATACCAACTGAATTTATATCAACAGCTTTTTTTGAAACAAAGCCGTACGATTGATTCTACATGTTTAGTGTGGGGAAACATATCATATAAATACATATCATTACCCTGATATCCTAATTTGCGAAAATAAAGCAGATCTCTGATTTGAGTCATAGGATCACATGAAATATAAATGACCTGTTGTGGACGCAGTTGATAAACTGCATCCATAAACTGCTTTGTTGATCCACTGCGTGGCGGATCCATGATAACAATATCTATCTTTTCCTTTTTTAACGCCAGCTCGCTCATAAAATCAGAAGCATCCTGGCATATAAAATGAATCCGATCCAGTTGATTCATTTTCGCATTATTAATCGCATCTTTAACGGCATTACGATTACTTTCTACACCAATAACATGTCCAATTTGCTTAGATAAAATCATGCCTATCGTTCCAATTCCACAATAAGCATCTATACCGTGCTCTTTGCCGTTCACTTTTAAAAGTGACAGCGCTTTAGTATAAAGGGCCACACACTGATCGTGATTGATCTGATAAAAAGACTGTGGTGAAATCTTAAACTTTAAGCCACATAATTCATCAACGATAAAACCTTTTCCAAACAGAACTTTGTCTTCCTGTCCTAAGACAACTGGTGTTTTTCTGGTATTCACATTTAAAACAATCGTTTTAATACTAGAAAATCTGTTTGTTAACTGCTGACAGAGCTGTTTTGATCCTTTCCATATCCTGTCATTACAGACCAGAACGACCATCGTCTGATTCGTTACTACGGCTCTGCGAATTAACACATGTCGCAACAAACCTTTATTTTTATAAGGATCGTAAATAGATACTCGGTACTTTTTGAAATATTTCTGTAAAAACATCAGAATTTCATCCATAATTTCTTCATGCAAATAACATTTATGATAAGGAATGACTTTTCTGCTGCTTTCTTCATATAAGCCATACTCATAGCGATGATTAAATGCAACGATCACTTTATTGCGATATCCTTTTTCTAAAGGGGAAGCCTGAATATCATGAACTTTTAAAGAAATATGCTGTTTTTCAACTTCTTTTTTAACCAAATCCGTTTTATAATGCAGCTGTTTTTGATAATCATCATCCTCAAAAAAACAGCCACCACATTTATGAATCAATGAACATTTCATTTTTTAACTCCTTATTTGCTGATTAGTAAAAACATTATAGCATAAGTTTTATTATTTGATGAAATAATATAATAGTGTTATAATTGTCCGGAGGTGGATAACATGAGTAAAATAGATATTATTTCTGGTTTCTTAGGAGCTGGAAAAACTACATTAATTAAAAAACTGATAGACGAAGTCTATGTCAATGAAAAAATTGTATTAATAGAAAATGAATTTGGAGAAATCGGTATTGATGGTACCTTCCTTCAGGATTCAGGAGTAACCATTAATGAAATGAATTCTGGATGTATCTGCTGCAGTCTGGTAGGTGATTTTGAAGCTTCATTAAAAGAAGTGCTTGATACTTACCATCCTGATCGAGTAATCATTGAACCTTCAGGTGTCGGTAAATTAAGCGATGTCATCAAAGCAGTTACCAAAGTAAAAAGTGCTGAACTGGAATTAGATAATTTTATTACTGTGGTTGATGCTAAAAAATGTCGTATGTATACTAAAAACTTTGGTGAGTTTTACAATAATCAGGTTGAAAATGCTTCTTTGATCGTTTTAAGCCGTACTCAGGACATAACTGAATTTCAGTTAAATGAATGTCTTGACATCTTAAAAGGTATCAATGACCATAGTCCTATCATTACAACGCCTTGGGATAAATTAAACGGAAAAGACATTATTGAAGCCTGCCTTGTCAACTTAAAAGAAGAATTACTTCACGATCATGATGACGCATGCGGCTGTAACCATCATGAACATCATCATGATGAACATTGTGACTGTGATCACCATGAACACCATCACCACGATGAACATTGTGGCTGTGATCACCATGAACATCATCATCACGATGAACATTGTGGCTGTGATCATCATGAACATCATCATCACGCCGATGAAGTTTTCCAAAGTATTGGTTTAACAACCGTTAAAAAATACAATGAAGTTGAATTGAGCCACATTTTAGATCAGCTAAGCAACGAAAATATTTTAAGAGCAAAGGGGTTTGTTGACAGCGGAAATGATGACTGGTGGTATTTTGATCTGGTTCCTGAAGAATATGAAATTCGTATGGGAAAACCAATGTATACTGGTCAGATTTGTGTTATTGGTAAAGATATTGATGAAGAAAAAATTAAAACCATGTTTTTAGGTCAGCAAAATGGATAAAGTTCAAACGAGAGTCTACCTGTTTACTGGCTTTTTAGAAAGCGGTAAAACATCTTTTATTTCTGATACACTGTTAAATCAGGGATTTGGCGATGATGAAAAAACGCTGATCATCGCTACAGAAGAAGGCGAAATTCCTTTTGATCTGCCTGCTTTAAAAAAAGAAAATACTGATGTCATCTTTATTGAAAGTGAAGATGAGATGAGTTATGAAAACATGTTACATCTTCATCAAAAATACAAACCAACTCAAGTTATGATTGAATACAATGGAATGTGGGATCCAGCAATGTTCATTAATGAATACTGTCCAGAACAATGGCAGGTGGTACAGATTCTAACTACGATCAATGCTGAGACTTTTGATCTTTATTATAATAATATGCGCAGCCAGTTTGTCTTTCATATTACGGGCAGTGATCTGGTCATCGTTAACAGATGTGATGCCAACACTAAAAAATATCCTATTCGTGGCAGCATAAAATCATTAAATCCAATGTGTCAGATCGTTTATGAAAATAAAAACCGACAAATCGAAGAATTAAGTGTCAATGATCTGCCCTACAATCTTCAAGATGACTATATCGAAGTCAGTGATATCGATTATGGTATTTTCTGTATGCATATCATGGAAGATCCTTCCATATACGAAAATAAAACTATTAAAATTAAAGGAAAATTTATCGGTAGAGATAAACTGCTGGAAAATGGCTTTGTTTTAGGAAGAGAAGCTATGGTCTGCTGCGCAGAAGATATGCAGCTTTTAGGTTTGGTCTGTATCAGTCCGTATGCCAGTCAGTTAATTAAAGATGAATGGCTGATCGTTGAAGGAACGATTGGTTTAGAATATGATGAAACTGTAGGACATGATATTGCCATTTTGCATGTTGATCGTTTAGAAGGAACAAAACCTTTACAAAATGAATATGTTACATTTGATTAACCTTAATATTGATACATATTAAGGTTTTTTGATAACTTATTTGAACTTAAGGAGAGATTCATGTATAATAATGAGGCAAAAAGAGGTGATTTAATGGAAGAATTCTGGTACGAACTTAAACATGTTTGTAAACAAAGTGGAGCTCGCTATGGTATTTTACATACCCCACACGGTGATGTAGAAACACCAATGTTTATGCCGGTAGGAACTTTAGCTACAGTAAAAGGTATTGCTCCTGAAATGTTAAAAGAAATGGGATCACAGGTGATTCTTGCTAATACATATCATTTATGGCTGCGCCCCGGTGAAGATATTGTCCAAAAAGCTGGTGGCTTGCATAAGTTTATGAATTATGATGGCCCAATACTGACAGACAGTGGTGGTTTTCAGGTTTTTTCTTTAGGAAAAACCAGAAAAATCAAAGAAGAAGGGGTCTATTTCAAAAGTATTATTGATGGAAAATCGCTTTTTCTATCTCCAGAAAAGGCAATAGATATCCAAAATAAACTAGGTGCAGATATCATCATGTCACTAGATGAATGTGCCCCTTATCCTGCAACCTATGAATATATGAAAAACAGCGTAGAAAGAACAATTCGCTGGGCACAAAGAGGTAAAGATGCACATCATGATCAGCGTCAGGCATTATTCGGCATTGTCCAAGGTGGTGAATATCCTGAACTTAGAGAAATGTGTGCTAAAGCCTTAGTAGACATGGATTTCCCTGGTTATTCTATTGGGGGTACCAGTGTTGGAGAACCAAAAGATGTCATGTATAAAATGGTTGAAGATGCTGTTAAATGGCTGCCAGAAAATAAACCACGTTATCTGATGGGCGTTGGTAATCCTATTGATCTGATTGAAGCTGCGATAAGAGGTATTGACATGTATGACTGTGTTTTACCTACCAGAGTAGCCAGACATGGTGCATTGATGACCCATCATGGACGAATCAATATCAATAATGAAAAATACAAAGAAGATTTTTCGCCAATAGATAACGAATGTGACTGCTATACCTGTCGAAATTATACTCGAGCTTATCTTCGTCATCTTCATAAAGCTGATGAACTTTTTGGAAAATCATTATTATCTATTCATAATGTCAGATTTTTATTACAGTTATCTGAAGATATCAGAAAAGCTATTCAGGAAGATCGTTTATTAGATTTTAAAGAAGAATTTTTAGAAAAATACGGTAGAGATGTTTATAAGAGGGCTTTTTAATGAAACTAAGTGAATTTGATTTTGACCTGCCTGAAGAACTCATTGCCCAACATCCTGTCAAGCAAAGAGATACTTCTCGTTTGATGGTCGTTAACAGAAAAACACAGACAATTGAACATAGACATTTTTATGATATCATTGATTATTTACAGCCTGGTGATGTCCTGGTCAGAAACAATACCAAAGTCATTCCTGCCAGACTTTTTGGAATCAAAGAGGAAACCAATGGTCACGTTGAAGTTTTACTGCTAAGAGAAATCCAAAAAGATACCTGGCAATGTCTTTGTGGTAATGCCCGCATCATCAAGGAAGGTACAGTCATTACTTTTGGTGAAGGTTTACTGAAAGCAAAATGTATAGAAGTCAAAGATGAAGGTATACGTATATTCGAAATGATTTATGATGGTATCTTTTATGAAATATTAGATCAGCTGGGAACAATGCCTTTACCACCATATATCAAAGAAAAACTGGAAGATAAAAACCGTTATCAGACAGTCTATGCCAAAATTGAAGGCAGTGCTGCTGCTCCAACGGCTGGTTTGCATTTTACTGATGAAATCAATCAGAAAATCATCGATAAAGGAATTGAAATACTGGATATCTGTCTTCATGTAGGATTAGGTACTTTTAGACCGGTGAAAGTTGAAAATGTATTAGAACATCATATGCATAGTGAGTACTATATGATTGATGAACCTACTGCCAGTAAACTGAATCAGGCCAAAGCTGAAGGTCGTAGAATTATTGCTGTAGGAACGACATCTACCCGTACCTTAGAAGCAAATATGCAAAAATACGGACAATTCACTGCAACGAGTGAAAACACTGATATTTTTATTTATCCTGGATATGAATTCAAAGCCATTGATTGCTTAATTACTAATTTTCATTTACCAAAATCAACTTTACTGATGCTTATCAGTGCCTTCGCTTCAAAAGATCTGATTTTCAAAGCTTATCATCAAGCAATTGAAGAAAGGTATCGCTTCTTCAGTTTCGGCGATAGTATGATGATCTTATGATAAAAATAAACTATGATTTAAAATTCAAAGAAGAATTAGAAAAAATCAAAGGAACAAAACCAACATTATTATTACATGTCTGTTGTGCTCCCTGCAGTGGTAATGTACTCAAAGAAATATGTCAGCTGTTTGATATTACCATTTACTATTCTAATTCTAATATCTATCCGGCCAATGAATATCAAAGACGATTTGAAGAACTAAAAGACTTCATCAAACGTTTTAATCAGGATTATGATCAGAATATCCAAATCATAGAACAGCCATATGAACCAACCATATTTATGGCAGATATTTCATTACTGAAAGATGAACCAGAAGGTGGAAAACGCTGTTATATGTGTTATCGTAAACGTATGGATGATGCCCATCGTTATGCTTCGGTCAATCATTTTGATTATTGGACAACCGTATTAAGTGTCTCACCGCATAAAAACAGTCAATGGATCAATGAAATTGGTGCCAGTTTTAAAAATGATCATACAAAATTTTTATTTAGTGATTTCAAAAAAAATAATGGATACCTGAAATCTGTTCGTTTTGCTGAAACATATAATTTATATCGTCAGAATTACTGTGGTTGTCTGTATTCTTACAGAGATATGCTGCAAAGAGATAAGAACAAGGATTAATCCTTGTTCTTATTTTTTGTAATTATAAAACTAACTCCATTTCCCTTATTAACAGCCGTAACTTTGAATCCATACATGGTCACGGTCTTATATACAATAGACAACCCTAAACCAAACTGTCCTTTATTTCCTGTTTCATAAGGCTGAAACAGCAGATCGGGATTTTCCACATCAATAGGTTCCCCATCATTAAAAATTTCTAAGAAATTTTCCTGTAAAATAATTTTAATTTCACTCTTTACATAACGAAAAGCATTTTCAATAATATTTTCAATACAGATACGCCAGTGATCTTCCAATCCTTTAAATTCTACATCTTCCAGTTCAGTAACAATTTTAATATCCTGATGTAAACTTTGCATTTGCATGACCAGGTGTTCGATCAGCTGTTTCATATGACATGTATCATCACCAATATGTTCACTATAATAATCAAGGCGATTTAAATAAAGCAGACTACGAACCTTTTTTTCTAAACGATTACTGTTTTCAAGAATAACATCAACGGAAGAATCTTTATCCCCATAAGGATAAACATCATCTTTGATGCTTTGGGCATAAGATTGAATGATCGCAATTGGTGTTTTCAGATCATGAGAAATATTATGAATCATTTCTTCTTTGATTTCATTCTGGCGGTCAATTTCTTCTTTCATCTCCACTAACGAAGAAGAAAGAATACCAATTTCATCTTTACGTTTAATATGCAGGGTACTTTCTCTGTCATTTTTTATATCATTGATATATCCTCTGATCTGTTTTAAAGGTTTGATCAAAGAAGAAACCCATAAAAACAGGAGCGCTGCCACAATTAACAGAATACCGTAAAAGATATAAATGATCTGTTCATTAAGATTTTTTATCAGATTTTTACTGTAATCGCTGTAAACCAGTGAAACTATGTATTTACTGGAATTAACTTTTTTGATCTGATAATAAATAGTCTGATCATTGAGTTTCACTTTATTTCTGGCTGAAACCTGATCTTTATCAATCATCTTATATAGCTGTTCACTAAAAGCTAATGTCAGTTCTCTTTCTTTTTTTGGTGAAATGTTTTGTGAAAGATAAAGCGTATCAGTCGTGATATTATATGTAAAATGATAAATCTGTTTATCACTTTCTCCATATACTGGAGAAAAGTGATAAGAGTAAAAGTCTTCCAGCGATCTGTCTAAAATATCATACATTTCATCATCAATAACTGCTGACAGGTTATGGTCGATCAGCGGCAAAAAGACAAACAGAATCATGATCGCGATAGCTGAAAAAATAACGATCAGCTGTTTTTGTAAAGAGATTCTGGTAAACATCAGTCTAAACGATATCCAAACCCGTAAATTGTTCTGATATTGATATCAGGCAATTTTTTTCTTAGTCTTCTTAATGTATCATCCACGACTCTGTCACTGCCAAAATAATTTTCATCCCATACTTTAGACAAAACCTGTTCTCGGGAAATAGCTAAGCCTTTGTTGTTAATAAAATAAACCAGTAATTCATATTCTTTTGTTGTCAGCATTATTTCATCATTGCTGTGGAATACTCTTCTTTTTTCTAAATCAATATCATATCCATCAATACGAATGCGGGATGGATTATCATACGCTCTTTTTAAAAGATTATTGACTCTAAGAATTGTTTCCTTAATATTAAACGGTTTTGTAATATAATCATCAGAGCCTTTTTCTAAACCAATGATACGATCAAATTCCTGATCGCGTGCCGACATAAAAATGATCGGCATCTTAGGTTTCAATGCTTTAATTTCGTTAAACAGTTCAAATCCTGAAGCTTTGTCTAACATAATATCAATGATCCATAAATGAACATCATCATCTTTATGCAGCAAAGCTTCATCATAAGTATAAAACGAACAGACAATATATCCTTCTTTTTCCAGATATGTTCTAACTAAATCATTCAGATTTTTTTCATCATCGATAATATTAATTCTAAATTGCATTATGATCACCTCATTTTCACTATATATAAAATATTGCCATATTATATGGCAATATTTTGTAATATTATGTGAAATTATCTTTCGATGATAAATCCACGTTCTTTCATCTTTGAAATAATCTTATCTACTGACTGCAGACACATTTCATTAGTATTTGCTTCTACCATGACTCTGACAACTGGTTCGGTTCCTGATTCTCTAACCAGAACACGACCTTCATCACCTAACTGTGCTTCAACTTCTTTGATAACTTCCTGTACTGCAGGATCACTTTGTGCTTCTTTTTTATCTCTTACATATACATTTTTCATTAACTGAGGATAAATTTTTACTGGTTCTACCAACTGAGCTAAAGTACGTTTACTTTCGATCATTGCTTCCATGATCTTTAATGAAGTTAAAATACCATCTCCAGTAGTTGCATGTTTCGAGAAAATAATATGACCAGACTGTTCTCCACCGATACAGTGTCCATTTTTTACCATATTTTCATTAACGTATTTATCTCCTACTGCAGTTTTTTCATATTTAATACCTAATTTATCTAATGCTTTATACAATCCAATATTAGACATAATTGTTGTAACAATAGTATCATTAGACAATTCACCATGTTCTTTTAAATATTTACCACATACATATAAAATCAGATCTCCATCAATGACACGCCCAAATTCATCAACTGCCAAACAACGATCAGCATCCCCATCATAAGCAAAACCAATATCCAATCCTTTTGATTTCACCAGTTCCTGTAAAGAACCAATATGTGTTGATCCACAGTTAGTATTGATATTTATTCCATCTGGATCACTATGAATAACATATGTTTTAGCTCCTAAAGCATCAAAAACACTTTTTGCCAGATTAGAACTTGAACCATTAGCACAGTCTAATCCTACACGAATATTTTTAAATGCTCTAGTTGGAATTGACATCAGATATCCTAAATATCTGTTACGTCCTACTGAATAATCACTGGCACAACCAATACCATCTTTTGTTGCCATTGGAATTTCATCAGTTTCTCCATCAATGTATTTTTCAACTAATTCTTCAACCTTAGCATCCATTTTATGACCATTAGAATCAATCAGTTTAATCCCATTATCATAATAAGGATTATGTGAAGCAGAAATCATAATTCCGCAGTCAAACCCATCAGTTCTGGTAATATAAGCTACTGAAGGAGTTGTTGTAACATGCATTAAAGATACATCTGCACCACTGGCAGTTAAACCAGCTACCAATGCATATTCCAGCATGTAAGAACTTCTTCTTGTATCTTTACCAATAACGATTTGAGCTTTATCTTTTCCATGACGGAAATACCATCCCAGATAACGTCCAACTTTGTAAGCATGTTCCACTGTCAAAGTAACATTTGCTTCCCCTCTAAAACCATCAGTTCCAAAATATTTTCCCATAAAATCTCTCTCCTATTTTTTTATTGTAATCGTTATTTTGTTTGCACTTGCAAAAGCAAACTGCATCATCTTATCATCAAGTTCAACATCAACCTGAACTTCATGTTTTCCTTTTTCCAGACCTTCGACATCAATTGAAGCATGAATATTTTCTTCTGTCAAGGCATTAATTTTTTCTGCTTTACCTGAAACCTGAATTGCAACCTGTGAAGTATCATTAAATCTGACATTATCAGCATCTCCATTGACGACTTCTATATCAATATTTTCAAAAACCCTGGAAATTGCTGGTACAACTTTAACTGATGCATCAATTTCATTAAATGACATTTTATTGACACCAGTTGGTTTGATCAGTTTCAGATCCTTAAAGTTACGATCTGCAGCCAGATCAGTAATATCTATTTTAACTTTAATTTCATTAATATTTTTCAGTTGTGTTTCACTGCCATAAATTTTCACTTCATCTTTTTTAAACTGTACCGTATCTACGGCGTAGCCTTCGACCGTATTTCCAGAATATTCAGGAACCAGTGGTACGGTCTTGCTGTAAGTGCTGACTGAACAGTAAGCTTTGACCGATGAAGGGATGATCTGAACATCAAGTTTTTCACCAGATCTGTCAAATGCTTCTACTTTACATTCCTGAGTAAATGAATCTTCAACTCCTTCAAGATCAATTAAAGCGCAAACCTGATATATTTTATCAATATTATCCTGTGATCCCCTTACTTCAACACTTTCATGTTCAATCGAATCTACCGAAACTGAATATTTTTTATCCAGTGTATCTTCATTGATAAATTTATATCCTAAATCAAAAGTTTTGGTCACTTTTTGTGAAATCGTAACCGTTACTGTCTGCGGAACAATGAAAACATCAAGATTGGAAGGTAAACCACTGGCATTTAAAGCAACCGTGTGTTCTCCTTCTCCTAATCCCGATAAATCAACATATAATCCATAGTCATTAGATAATTTTGCTGTATAAATATCTAATGAACTTCCTACCAATCCAATACTTGCCGTTTTAGGCAATCCTGCCACCACAAAGTCATCATCCAGTCCTACTGTTTCAATAGCTACAGAATCAACGACATCACCTGAAGTCGGACTGGAAAACAAATTATCAACACCACCACTTACAGTAAATACTAACACTCCTGCCAGCAGTAACGACAGTATTTTTACTGATAAGGCTGATTGCAGCATCTTATCCAATGTCGTATTAATAAAATTCATTATAGTGATAACACCATTGATAATAGTTTCACCTTTTTGACGATCTTCGTTTGATTTAAAAGTACTGCTTTTATGTTCACTCTTTGATTTTTCACGATTAATGACTTTTAAGAAGAAGTCAGTGGTAGAATCACGACGTTTCCCATCATTTTTCATAATTATCACCATCCTCTTCTTCATCTTTGAACCAGTACAGTTCATTGACCAATGATGCTCTCAGTTCTTTACGTGGAACTTTCTTTAACTCACCATTGATAGCTAATGAAATCGTTCCCGTTTCTTCTGAAACAACAATGGTTACTGCATCAGTAACCTCACTTATACCAATTGCTGCCCTGTGTCTGGCTCCATATAATGGAGATAAATCCTGATTGGTTGGCGGGAAAAAAGCTGCTGCACAAATGATCCTGTCATCTTTAATAATAACCGCACCATCATGTAACGGTGTTCCTTCCCAGAAAATCGTATTAAACAGTTCTGAATTAATATCAGCATTAATCTTCGTTCCCGTATTAATATAATCTATCAGTGACTGTCCACGTTCAAAAGTTATCAACGCACCAGTTTGCGTTTCCGACAGCTTAGTTACGGCATCTACTATTTCTTTTAAAATATATTCTTTCTGATCTTTTGATAAATGATGTTCCAGTTTAGTTTGACCCATTTTTTCCAGCAAAGAACGAATTTCTGGCTGGAAAATAACCACGATAGCTACAATTCCCCAGGTCAGGATCGTATCAACCAGATATCCCATCGTTGATAAACCTAGAATACTGGTTACCAGTTTCAGCATTAAAATGATCAGTACCCCTTTAAACAGCTGCATCGTACGCATATTCTGCTTAAACATACTAATCACTATATACAAAACATACCATACCAAAAGCACATCTAAAATGGTCCTTACAATATTGACTAATAATGATAAATCAAAATTAATAGTCCCAATCATCATATCGCCTACTTTCCTATAAGTATTATACTTGAATATCCAGCAATTATAAAGCCTTTACCTTTATTAATAAAACGCACTTTTCTCAAAAATTCTCATTTTATTTTATTATCATATCATGAAATTAATCATGTAAAAACAATAAACCATGTTATAATGAAAATGTTTTATATAGAAAGAGGTGATTACATGCCGGCAGGTTATGCTCATTATATTTTTGGTCAGAAAGTACTGAATGCTTTACAGCCACCTTACCAGCAAATCATTAAAAACAATATCGATCTCTATAATATTGGTGTTCATGGTCCCGATATACTGTTTTATTATAATGCTCCAGTAAGCAATAAAGTCAAACAGCAAGGTAATACCATGCATCAAAAAGCGGCCTATGATTTTTTTAAGACTGCTCAAAATATCATAAAAAGCAAGCCAGATGAAGCTTCAATAGCCTATCTTTATGGCTTTATTACCCATTTTGTTCTTGATCACAGCTGTCATCCTTATATTGCTGTAAAACAGCGGGAACTTGATTTAACGCATAGTGAAATCGAATCAGAATTAGATCGCAGACTGCTTGTCAATAATCATCTTGATCCCTTAAGAACAAGCCTCATCGATCATATTCATCCCCGTCATGAAATCAGTAAAACAATAGCCCCATTTTTCCAGCTGGATGAAAAAACCATCTACAAAACCCTGAAAGATCTGCGATTTTACTTAAACTGGATCAAAGCTCCAGGTAAAATCAAACGTACTTTTGTTTTACTGTGTATGAAAGCAGGCGGAATATATGATGAATATCATGGTCTGCTTATTAGTTATGAAGCCAATCAGAAATGTGAAAAATGCATTCAGGAATTAACACAAAACCTTGACCGTCAGGTTATGAGCGCAAAATGGCTCATTGAAACTTTTATGGAACAGCCATTAGATGACATCTACCATTTTAATTTTGAATAGGAGAGACTATGAATAAAAAACTAACTAGAATTGAAAAGTACTGGATCTTATATGATGTTGGCAATTCAGCCTTTGTCTTGCTGATAGCAACTATTTTGCCTATCTATTTCAATCATTTAGCTTCTTTAGCTCATATCAGTGAAGTTGATTATCTGGCATATTGGGGATATGCCTCTTCACTTACGACCATAATCGTTGCGATTATTGGTCCAATATTGGGATCCATTGTTGATACCAAAGGCTATAAAAAACCAATATTTACTATTTCCATGATGATTGGTGTGCTAGGTTTAGCTGCTTTATCTGTTCCTCGATCATGGATCATCTTTCTGGCAGTCTTTGTAATAGCCAAAGTTGGCTATTCAGCCAGTTTGATTTTCTATGATTCGATGCTGATCGATATTACCAGTCATGAACGTATGGATTATGTTTCTTCCCAAGGATACGCCTGGGGCTATATTGGCAGCTGTATTCCTTTTATTATCTCTTTGGTAATAGTATTATTTTATAACAATATGGGTATTTCCTTTGTCATGGCGATGACTCTGGCCTTTTTGATCAATGCTTTATGGTGGCTAATCGTTACGATTCCGTTATTAAAAAACTATCAGCAAAAACATTTTGTAGAAAAACCTGAACATCCGGTAAAAGAAAGTTTTATTCGCCTCAAAAATACCTTTAAAGATATTAAGAAACATAAAAAGATTTTCATGTTTCTGCTGTCCTTCTTTTTTTACATAGATGGGGTCTATACCATCATTGATATGGCGACTGCTTACGGCACTGCTTTAGGTCTTAACACAGAAGGTTTACTTCTGGCACTGCTTTTGACCCAAATCGCTGCCTTTCCCTTTGCTTTGCTGTTTGGTACGTTATCTAAAACCATACAAACACAAAAGCTGCTGCAGTTTTGTATTCTCGCCTATACTGGCATCGCCATTTTTGCGATCCAGCTGGATAAACAGTGGGAATTCTGGCTGCTGGCTGTACTGGTAGGTATGTTTCAAGGCGCAATCCAGGCTCTTTCCCGTTCATATTTTGCTAAAATCATTCCAGCTGAAAAGTCAGGTGAATTCTTTGGCATCTTTGATATCTGCGGTAAAGGTGCTGCCTTTGTGGGAACAGCATTAGTAGGACTGCTGGCTCAGTTAACAGGCCAGATGAATTTAGGAATCGCCGCTATTAGTATCATGTTTATGATCGGTTTCATCATTTTTAATAAAATAAGCTAAAAACGAGGAAAATACCTCGTTTTTAAATATCTAAAATTCCATGACCCTGACCATAAAGTTCATACCAGTCAGCATTAAAATCATTCACTGCTTTTTCAATACTAGGATTAGCAAACACCTGTTTCAGCAAGG
>JACJKV010000081.1 GCA_016901755.1 Thomasclavelia spiroformis
TATTGACTTTATAAAATATAAATGATAATATAAATGAGCGTTGAGATGGAGGTTTAGCTCAGTTGGGAGAGCATCTGCCTTACAAGCAGAGGGTCAGCGGTTCGAGCCCGTTAACCTCCACCATTTTAATAAATATGCCGGCTTAGCTCAACTGGTAGAGCAACTGACTTGTAATCAGTAGGTTGAGGGTTCAAGTCCTTTAGCCGGCACCATGGAGGGGTAGCGAAGTGGCTAAACGCGGCTGACTGTAACTCAGTTCCTAACGGTTCGGTGGTTCGAATCCGCCCCCCTCCACCATTTTTTTGAAAACGAGCATGGGGTATAGCCAAGCGGTAAGGCAACAGACTTTGACTCTGTCACTGCGCTGGTTCGAATCCAGCTACCCCAGCCAATAAGACCCGCTAGCTCAGTAGGTAGAGCATCTGACTTTTAATCAGAGGGTCAGGCGTTCGAGTCGCCTGCGGGTCACCAAATATATGCCCAGGTGGCGAAACTGGTAGACGCACAGGACTTAAAATCCTGCGGACATAAAAATCCGTGCCGGTTCGACTCCGGCCCTGGGCACCATAAAAACAATGCGGGTGTAGTTCAATGGTAGAACTTCAGCCTTCCAAGCTGACTACGTGGGTTCGATTCCCATCACCCGCTCCATA
>JACJKV010000082.1 GCA_016901755.1 Thomasclavelia spiroformis
TGCAAGTGATACAGTCAAGATTGCCAAGAGCACAGGCAAAGATGACAATGGACAATATGTATATGGAGAAGCAGCAGAAGTAACGAAAGCAGAAGCAGCAGAGCATATCATATTTGCCAACACATACAAGCCAGCAAGCATAACGACAAAAGATCCTGCAAATGATGGAATTCAGATTAATAAAACAGTCACTGGAAACCGTGAACTGGGAATTCAAGAAGGAGAATTTACTTTCACATTAACAGGAAAGGCAATTGGACAATCTCCGGCTGATGGATTCTATGTAGGTACAGAAAATACACAAAGTGAAGTAAAAGCAACTGCTTCAGGCAATGGTGTTGTAGCTTTCAGTAATATTACATTCACTAAAGCAGGAACATACGAATTTACTGTAAAAGAAAATACAGGACAAGACAGCTCGATAATTTATGACACTCATGAATATATAGTGACATATGTCGTAACTGATAAAAATGGAAAATTGTCAATCCAAAAAACAACGAGTAACTCAGCAAGCTTTAAAAACCAGTATAAAGCAACAGGAACACTGGAAGGAGATAAAGATCTGTCATTCAGCAAGATCCTGAGCGGAAGAGACTGGAAAGAAGGAGACAGCTT
>JACJKV010000083.1 GCA_016901755.1 Thomasclavelia spiroformis
TGCAAGTGATACAGTCAAGATTGCCAAGAGCACAGGCAAAGATGACAATGGACAATATGTATATGGAGAAGCAGCAGAAGTAACGAAAGCAGAAGCAGCAGAGCATATCGTATTTGCCAACACATACAAGCCAGCAAGCATAACGACAAAAGATCCTGCAAAAGATGGAATACAGATTACAAAAACAGTTACCGGAAACCGTAAACAGGAAATCCAGGCAGGAGAATTCAAATTCATACTGACAGGAAAAGCAACAGGACAGTCTCCAGCTGATGGATTCTATGTAGGAAATGAAAATACACAGAGTGAAGAAAAAACGACTGCTGAAGGAGATGGAAAAGTATCATTCAGCAATATCACATTCACTAAAGAAGGAACATATGAATTCACAGTTAAAGAAGAAAAGGGACAGGACGGTACAATAACATATGATGAACATGAATATGTAGTCACATATGTAGTTACGGACAAAAACGGAAAACTGACAGCTGAAAGATCAGAAAAGAATACAGCAAGCTTTAAAAACCAGTATAAAGCAACAGGAACACTGGAAGGAGATAAAGATCTGTCATTCAGCAAGATCCTGAGCGGAAGAGACTGGAAAGAAGGAGACAGCTT
>JACJKV010000084.1 GCA_016901755.1 Thomasclavelia spiroformis
TGTATTTTCAATTTTGGTCTGTTTGGCCAGATCACATTCCTCCTGAGTGATATAGCCATGTTTGACCATCAGA
Source organism: Thomasclavelia spiroformis (assembly GCA_016901755.1). Lineage (GTDB taxonomy): Bacteria > Bacillota_I > Bacilli_A > Erysipelotrichales > Coprobacillaceae > Faecalibacillus > Faecalibacillus spiroformis_A. Next base: position 74 of record JACJKV010000084.1, read on the forward strand.
TCTAAAATAGTATTACGACGGTTGGTCGCTTTTGACAGATTGTAGTAAGGATCATAGTTATACGGTGAATTCAGACTGCCTGCCAGCATGGCTGCTTCTGGCAGGGTCAGTTCACTGACTTCCTTGTTAAAGTAGTACTTGCACGCTGCTGCGATACCGATGGAATCAGTACTGCGGCCAAAATAGATCTTGTTTAGATAAAGCGTAATGATTTCTTCCTTGCTCAGTTCCTTGTCTGCCTGGATAGCCAGGATGACTTCACTTAGCTTACGGGAATAGGTCTGCTGAGCATTTGGAAAGTAGGTTTTCTTGATCAGCTGCTGGGTAATGGTAGAACCACCACCAGTGATATCACCGGCTACCAGATTGGAAAAGGCTGCCTTGATGATACGTGGCAGATCGAAACCGTTATGTTCAAAGAAACGGGAATCTTCAGCTGCGACTACGGCATCGATGAGAACCTGAGGCAGATCATCATAGGTGATATTTTCGCGTTTTCCGTTTTCATCACTGCCATAAGTATAATA
>JACJKV010000085.1 GCA_016901755.1 Thomasclavelia spiroformis
GATATCCCGACTTTCTAAAGATTCCGACAATTACAAACTTAAGACCAATTATCCTTTATGATAACTGGTCTTTTTTGATATGAAACGATTAAAATGTCGGAATCTTTTATAAACCAAACATAGCCTTTATTATCGCTTCTTTTGAGTATTTAGCCTCTTCTTCGATGTAAAGCATATCCTTTCCATTCATCGCTTTATCAATTGCTTTCCTCTTCATCTCTGTATCTGCATATGCATAAATTAATGTTGTTTCCAAATTAGAATGTCCTAGCCATTGACTGATTAGGCTTAGCGAAACTCCATTTTTGTATAGATGCATCGCTCTTGTATGTCTAAACAAATGAGGATGGAGATGAGGAATTTCAAATCCCAGAGTTCTTAATTCGTTTTCATATTTAGATAAAATTCTATCAACATTATCCGCTGACATCTTATGCTTGAAACCATTATAATTCGTTGAAAATAAATATTGTTCATTATCAATTATCTTTTCTTCTCGGAGATATGTTTTTAATAT
>JACJKV010000086.1 GCA_016901755.1 Thomasclavelia spiroformis
CAACAGTACTGAAGAATATATTACCATTCAGCGTGTCAGATGCGAATCATGCGGAAGCACGCATGCGCTTCTCCCTGATATCATCATCCCTTATCGCTACTTTTCTTCACCTTTTATTCTTCGTCTTTTTGATCTTTATTTAAAAAAACATCTGTCAGTTTCACAAATCGCTTGTGCTCTTGGCATTTCTCATCAGGCGGTTGAAGCACTTATCGACAGCTATAAACAGTATCATGAGGAACGTATGAAGATGATCAATCACGACTTTTCAAAAATCCTTGACCAGGATTTTATGATTGATTATTTTCACATGTTCTTTTTGTTTTTTATGCAGCGTATTCCCAAACGTTTTTTTCACGGCATTCTTTTCTTTTTAGATATCTTTTTAGATTCACTCCTTCCAGTGCCTTTAGAAAAGAAACAACCTCATCATCAGGATCAATTTTTATTCCCAAATCCAGTGGCAAAGATAACTGAAATGCGTTATAATTAT
>JACJKV010000087.1 GCA_016901755.1 Thomasclavelia spiroformis
GATGATGATCTTTTTGATAATTCAATGCTTATGCCAGATAGATGGTTAAAGCTGATTGAATTAAGTTCACAATATCACATTAATTAGAATTGTTTAAAAATTACTGTGAGACCCGATACCCTCATTGCACCCTTTTTTGGGCTTTTTTATTAATTTCAGGTTTCAAAGATTTATGATTTTTCAAAACTGGATTTCATCTTTCTTTTTTTTTGCGGATTCGTGTAAAAAAGTGCAGAAAATTTTTGGTTCGATATTAATTTTTCATAAACTCTTTACACTACCTCATTGAAAGAAGAGAGGTGGCATTGACTGCTGTCAAAGATAATCACTTAAGTTGATTGTACAATTATAAGTGCGAAGCTCATGTCCTACTTATTTGTGCTTGAAGCGACAGCGGCAACTTATAATAATTCAGGATATTCTATTTTGAGTAGAATTGCCT
>JACJKV010000088.1 GCA_016901755.1 Thomasclavelia spiroformis
CAGCAAGCTTTAAAAACCAGTATAAAGCAACAGGAACACTGGAAGGAGATAAAGATCTGTCATTCAGCAAGATCCTGAGCGGAAGAGACTGGAAAGAAGGAGACAGCTTCGAATTTACGATCAGTGGAAAAGATGGAGCACCAATGCCAACTGAAGAAAAAGTGACACTGAGCTATGATAAAGATCATTCACAGAAAAACGGAGAAAATGTAGGAGGAGCCTTTGGAGACATCAGCTATGATCAGGGAGACATAGGAAAGACATATGTTTACACGATCAGCGAAACAAAAGGAACAATAGCAGGTGTGACATATTCCAAGGAAGAATACAAAGTAGAAGTCAGTGTCAGTGATGCCGGAAACGGACAGCTGCAAATAGACAAGAAAGTAACTAAAGATGGTGAAGATGT
>JACJKV010000089.1 GCA_016901755.1 Thomasclavelia spiroformis
CCATTGTTGTTATCATAGATATACTCTTTTGGAGCGCCACAAAAAGGGCAAACACCCATAAAACCAAAAGAATCAGGGTTTCTGCGTTTGACAGGTTTTAAAGGTTTGCCGTTGATAGAAGAATCGTTCAGAATAGACTGGAAATCAAGCTGAACAGGTAAATTCTTTTTAAACAGCGGAGGTTTATCAATAGTGAAATCAGCATAAGGGATAGTATTATCCTTAGGTTTATGATTTTTAAGTTTGCATATTTCTTTTTTTAGAAGATTATTGATATTATTTTTAAAATAATCATTCAGCCAATCGATATGTTTAAAAGCCTGTTGAAGATTAAAGATAAAGTCTTCATCGTTCAATTCATAAGAGATATCAGAAGGGACCTTCTTAAGGA
>JACJKV010000090.1 GCA_016901755.1 Thomasclavelia spiroformis
TGATTTCATAGACATATTCTCCTGCCTGAGTATATGTCTGATCTTTCAGGATGTCAATGCTTCCTTTATAGATCTTGTTTTCAGCTGTTATTTCAGGTTCTCCACCTTTGCTGTTTTCTGCATTTGTGGATTTTGCACCTGTAATTTCAAAACTGAACTGACCTTCTGTCAGCGTCGTACTGCTTTCTGCTGGAACTGTCAGCTGTTTTGTTCCACTGATCGTCATGGTAGTGTCTTCACTGAATACTGCACTATAGGTATTTGTAAATACAATACCAGCCACATCTTCACCATCTTTAGTTACTTTCTTGTCTATTTGCAGCTGTCCGTTTCCGGCATCACTGACACTGACTTCTACTTTGTATTCTTCCTTGGAATATGTCACACCTG
>JACJKV010000010.1 GCA_016901755.1 Thomasclavelia spiroformis
CTTAGACCACAAAACCTGGTGCAAAATACGAATTCAAGACTCATCTAACTCATCATTGTTCTGGAATAAGGTGTGGTAAGAACCTCCTTAAAGTAGTCAAGCCACAGGATTAAACACAAATCCACATTCACATATTTCAATTTTATAGAATAACATAACCGTCATCAACTACGGATAAATAAAGTTGATAGAAAGGATAAGGTATACTTGTAAATGACTGTTAAATGAGTCAATTACAATATACCAGGATAAAAAATGAAAGAACAATTGTATAATGTTATGGAGACAGCACGATTATTAAAGATAAGAAGAAATAGAGTATATGATTTAATTAATTCAGGAATTCTGCCAGCCATGAACTTGGGTGGATATAAAATCAGAGCATCATCGATTGATAAATTTATCGAAAAATATGATGGATATGATTTAACTGATTTAAATTGTATTAAGAAGTGTAAATAATTTATATTATTGAATATTATATGATTTACAAATTAAATAAATTTTATGGTGTTAACATGATGTTAACTTTTTTTATTTTTTAAAAATATAGAGGTTAATAAAGAACTAATTTATATAAATAGTGTATGTATAAAGAATCAAAAAAAAACGATTATATCTGGTTTTTACGTGTTTGTATGTATTATTTACAAGTTTTTTCGATTGAATCAGCATCTTAAATTCTATCAAAAATTCATTCATTTTTAAGTTTTTATAGCTTACGGAGAGTCTCGCTAATTCAGTTAAAAATGATGAAAAAATTTGTGTGTAATTCTCGAAGTTTGCGATTACGTCAAGAAGTCTTTGTCTCATGAGTATTACTAAATTAACTATTTTTACTAAAATAAAAATATAATAAAATAAAAAAACAATTATAAATATGACTTATGAGCTATATACTATAATATGAAAAGAATTATATCTAAACATATAATATTATGGAAATTTAAACATATTTATGTTATATTGCTTATAGAAGGTAATTCTTCTCTAAAATGGAGGACCATAGCCTTAGTTGGAACCAGTAAAAGGGAGTTACCATAGCCTTAGTTGGTAGATTTAAGTTTTTAAACAGAGAAGGTTTTATGACTTTTCTCTGTTTTATTTTTATCAGTGAGGAGATTATAGATATATGCGTTTATTTAGAGTTACAAAAGATTATTTAAAAGAAATTCAAAAAATAAGCTCGTTTATACCTCAACAAGAAGAAGTATTAGGTACAGTTTTGAGAATTAATGGTTATATCTATTTTTTACCTATAAATAACGAGGATGGTAGTGATTATGAAAGTGATGGTACAATAAAAAAATCTAGTCCTTTCGTATTAAGAATGAGATCTTCTGATAATAAAAAAATTCTTGGTAAATGTATGTTATCCAATATGTTCCCGATCCCTTATAATGAATTGTTGTCATTTGACTTTACTGTCATATCGGAAAATTTAATATCTCTTTTCAATAAAAAAATAGAATATTTAAACAAAAATAAATCAAGAATAGAAAAGTCAGCACAAAGAATATACAAGCAAAAAATAAAAGACTATAAACAACCTTATCTCAATAGGACAGTTGATTTTTTTGCGGCTGAAAAGTTTTGTATAGATTATGAAATGGAACATTATGGCAAGCATTATAATCGTTTTCCAGATGATGAGTACTTTATTAGTAATCCTTTCATTGATGGAATTACGGAATATTATTTAATGAATAAGACGACAAGAATTTCTAAAATTACATTAAATAATGAAAATAATACTGTTGTAGATATTGTTGAAATATATAATCCTGATTATGCACCATTAGAATGTTTTAAAAAAAAACAACTTAATGTTAATTGTATTACTTCATGGTTTAGAGGTCGTGGCATTCCTTCATGGAGAGATGGATTAGATGATTTCTTAGATAATGTTGGTATAAAAAATAAGGACATTTTATTAAATAAAGCATTTGGATTATCTTTGAGTGATCAATATTGGTTAAATCCAGTCGAAAAACAAATGGACTGGCATGATATTAATTTCTTTATGAATGATTTTAATAGTCAGGATTTTATTGATGCAAGTTTTGAAAATAAAATATTAATTAAAGATAATATCAATTTATATACGCCCAACAATACATCTGATGGAATGTTGAAGAAAGCGTGGGTTGTTGAATCTGATAAGAAAAGATATTTATTAAAAAGTTCTTTAAGACAAATGGACTTAGAACCGTTTTGTGAAGTTCTTGCAAGTGATATTTGTAAAGTTATAAATTTAGATCATGTTGAATACACTATCGATCAAATAGGGCATAAAATAATGTCAAAATGTGAATGCTTTATTGATATTAATACAGAATATATATCTTCTTTCTCCATTCTTAAATTTGAAAATGTAGATTTAAATACCGAAAGAAGTACAAGTGTTTATAAATATTATATTAAAGTATTGGAAGAAAAAGGAATCAAAAATGTAAAAGATAAACTTCTTAAAATGTTTATCTTAGATTATTTAATAGTTAATAAAGATAGACATTTAGGAAATTTTGGTGTAGTAAGAGATGTAAATAATTTGCAGTGGTTAGATATAGCTCCTATATTTGATAGTGGGCAGGCAATGTATTCTCAATGCAAAATTTATGAATACAATTTTCATACGGCTTCTGGTACGTTCTTTAATCAAAAGAGTATAGATTTTGATTTTATTTTGAATACTGTTTCTCAAAATCAGAATATTGAAATTAACTATGATAAGTTATATGAAGTTGCTATTAAGTGGAGAAATATGCTGTATGGATATGATTATTTAACTGCAATGGGAGAAGATAAGATAGAAGCATTGTATCATGGATTGATTCAACGTATAGAAAAATTGAAAGAGGTTTTACAATAATTATTATAAACTAGATTTCTTTAATTGGATATAGATTTCTGATTGCTTGAAGTTGAATGTGCAGATAGATAGGGGTACCAAAATTATTTAGGGGACAACCTAAAAACAGTGAACAGTTAGACATAAAGGAACAATCAAGAATGGTTGTTCCTTTCATTTTGTCTAGATACTTTGGTTATGTTATTTTTTGAATTTGTATACTTTCTTTTTTGATTTTGGAGTTGTTAATACTGCTTCGTTTTTTCTTTTAGTCCATATTAGTCTGCTTCTGGCATATTCAAAATTTGTCAGTCTTCTCGAATTTCTTTTAAAATCCTTGGGTGTTCTGTTATATTCTTCCATAGGTCCACTTGACAGTCTTCTTGCATTTTGGCTTCTGGCAATTATGTAAATAAATGAATTGACAATATCCTTTCTGTGTCTCTTCAGCAGTTCTGAAAATTCTTTAAATATTGTCAGTTGGCAACTGGAGTAGTAGTCGATAAGACGGCCTAACTATATGTATTGAGTTTCATTACGGGAACAGATGTTATTGCTTCGGTTTTGATCTTAATACCTGTTATTATATTGGTATAAAAGTCAAGATAATTTGACCAATTTGGGTAATCTTATTTTAACTTTAATAACAAAAAACGGTGATGATTTATTTAGTTGTAAAACTAAAATTTTACTGGTATTCCCAGTTGCATTAATACTGGTGATATTTTGCTGTAGATAGGTTTATAGAAAAATATGAAGGGTATGATTTATCAGATTTGAATAGAATAAAAAAGGTCAAAATATAAAACAAAAGAGGTTTCCATTTAAAATGATATGTAATAAATTTTTATCGTGTTAACGAGATGTTAACTTTTTTTGCTTTTTTTAAAAATATAGAGGTTAATAAAGAACTTCTTCATATAAATGGTGTCTGTACAAAGAATCAAAAAAACCCTGATTATATCAGGGTTTTACGTGTTTGTATGTGCTTATTTGCAAGCTTCTTCAATAGCAACAGCTACGGCAACAGTAGCACCAACCATAGGGTTGTTACCCATACCGATTAATCCCATCATTTCTACGTGAGCAGGAACTGATGAAGATCCAGCGAATTGTGCATCACTGTGCATACGTCCTAATGTGTCAGTCATACCATAAGAAGCAGGACCAGCAGCCATATTATCTGGATGTAATGTACGTCCTGTTCCACCACCAGAAGCAACTGAGAAATATTTCTTTCCTAATTCGATACATTCTTTTTTGTATGTACCAGCAACTGGATGTTGGAAACGAGTAGGGTTAGTAGAGTTACCAGTAATTGAAACGTCTACACCTTCTTTGTGCATGATTGCTACACCTTCACGTACGTCATCTGCACCATAGCAGTTTACTTTAGCACGTGGACCATCACTATAAGGAGTTCTAGATACTTCTTTTACTTCTCCAGTGAAATAATCAAATTCAGTTTCTACATAAGTGAAACCATTGATTCTTGAGATGATTTTAGCAGCATCTTTTCCTAAACCATTTAAGATAACTCTTAAAGGTTTTTGTCTAACTTTGTTTGCTTTTTCTGCGATTTTGATAGCACCTTCTGCAGCAGCGAATGATTCATGACCTGCTAAGAAAGCAAAACATTCAGTGTTTTCATTTAATAACATTGAACCTAAGTTACCATGTCCTAAACCAACTTTACGGTCATCAGCAACTGATCCTGGGATACAGAATGACTGTAAACCAACACCAATAGTTTTAGCAGCATCTTCAGCTTTTGTATCACCGTTTTTGATAGCCATAGCAGCACCAACAGTGTAAGCCCAGCATGCATTTTCGAAACAGATTGGCTGAGTTGATTTTACGATATTGTAAACATCAATACCTTTTTCGTCGCAAATAGCTTTTGCTTCTTCGATTGATTTGATGTCATATTTAGCTAATGCAGCGTTGATTTGATCAATTCTTCTTTCATAACCTTCAAATAATGCCATTTTTTCGTGTCCTCCTATTATTCTTTTCTTGGATCGATGTATTTAGCAGCATCTGCGAATCTACCATATGTACCTTTAGCAGCTTCCATAGCTTCATTTGCATCTTTTCCATCTTTGATCATTTCCATCATTCTACCTAAATTAACGAATTCATATCCGATAATTTCACTATTGTCATCTAAAGCAACTCTAGTGATATATCCTTCAGTTAATTCTAAGTAACGAGGACCTTTTAATTTAGTTGAGTATGAAGTACCAACCATTGATCTTAAACCTTTTCCTAAGTCTTCAAGACCAGCACCAACTACTAATCCACCTTCAGAGAAAGCTGATTGAGTACGTCCATAAACGATTTGTAAGAATAATTCTCTCATTGCTGTATTGATAGCGTCACAAACCAAGTCAGTATTTAAACCTTCTAATAAAGTTTTTCCAACTAAAGCTTCACTAGCCATAGCTGCAGAGTGAGTCATACCTGAGCATCCAATAGTTTCGATCAATGCTTCTTCAATGATACCTTCTTTAACATTTAAAGTCAGCTTACAAGCACCTTGTTGAGGAGCACACCAACCTATACCATGTGTTAAACCAGAAATATCTTTGATTTCTCTTGAATATACCCATTTACCTTCTTCAGGAATAGGAGCACATCCATGTGATGCACCACGATTTACAGTGCACATTTCTTCAACTTCATGTGAATAAATCATTTTTTTATTTTCTCCTTTCATCACATTAATGATCACAAACACTTAAAAAGAAATAACGTAAAAACTACAAAATTTCTTCCTTCAGGTGAAGGAATTCACCTAGTAAAATTATAAAATGAATAGCTTTGAAAGTCAATGAAACATAATTTAATAAAAACGAAATAATGTAATTTTCTTGTTATGTTCAGCGAATAAAAACTAAAAAAAATGCACAAACTTAAAAATGTAAGGCCTACCAATAATTGACAAATAAGTTAGGCAATGCTAACATATGTATAGTTAGACATAACTAACCTCACTTGTATCAGTCTCTTTTTACTGATACATTCACATATGATCAAACACAAACAAAAAGAAATGGAAGGTAAACAAATGAGTACAATTCAAACAATCAAGGCACGTGAAGTTTTAGATTCACGTGGCAATCCAACTGTCGAAGTTGAAATTATAGCCGAAAATGGTGCATTTGGACGTGCTATCGTGCCCAGTGGTGCATCAACAGGAATATACGAAGCTGTTGAATTAAGAGATAATGATTCATCGCGTTATCTAGGTAAAGGGGTAGAAAAAGCTGTTAAAAATGTTAATGAGATCATTGCTCCGGCATTAGTGGGAAAGTGCATTTTTAAACAGCGAGAAATTGATGCTTTGATGTGTCAGCTTGATGGCACAGATAATAAAGGAAGGCTAGGGGCCAATGCCATTTTAGGTGTTTCTCTAGCTTTGGCCAAATGTGCTGCTGCTTCTTTAAAAATTCCATTATATAGATATATTGGAGGAGTCAATGCCCATATGATTCCAACGCCAATGATGAATATCATCAACGGTGGAGCACATGCAGATAATAATATTGATTTTCAGGAGTTTATGATCATGCCAGTATCTGCTAAAACATTTAAAGAAGCCATTCGTATGGGAGCCGAAGTGTTTCATCATTTAAAGGCGGTCCTGCATGCCAAAGGCTTAAATACAGCGGTTGGTGATGAGGGTGGTTTTGCGCCCAATCTTCAATCGAATGAAGAGGCAATCCAAACAGTCATTGAAGCCATTGAAAAAGCAGGATACAAACCTGGTGAGGATGTTAAACTGGCGATGGATGTAGCCAGCAGTGAATTCTATCACGATGGAAAATATATTTTACCAGGAGAAGGTAACAGAACGTTTACGTCTCGTGAACTGGTTGATTTCTATGCTGAACTTTGCAGTAAATATCCTATTGTTTCCATTGAAGATGGTCTGGATCAGGATGACTGGGAAGGCTGGAAATATTTGACTGAAAAATTAGGAAAGAAAGTTCAGCTGGTGGGTGATGATTTCTTTGTAACCAATACCAAACGTTTACAGGAAGGAATTGCCAAGAAAACAGCGAATGCGATTTTGATCAAAGTCAATCAGATTGGAACGTTAACGGAAACACTGGAAGCTATTGAAATGGCGCAGAAAGCCAATTATACAGCAGTTATTTCGCATCGCTCTGGTGAAACGGAAGATACAACGATTGCTGATATTGCCGTTGCGACCAATGCAGGACAGATCAAGACAGGTTCTGCTTCACGAACTGACCGCATCGCTAAATATAACCAGCTGTTAAGAATTGAAGATGAACTGGGCTTACAGAGCTGTTATGATGGCAAACAGGTATTCTATCAATTGAATCAGTAATTTAAGATAAAAGCTAGTTTGCTTTTATCTTTTTTTTATCTGTAATCTGTAAACAAAAAACGACTTCCCAGTTGTTGAAAATCAGATGATTGAGTATAATAGAAACTAAAGAAATGGGGGTTGTTTTATGATATTGAAATATAATGATAATGAACTGGAAAGATTTGATCATTTTAAAGGTGGTTTGAAATATGTTGATGGGAAAATGTTTTTTGATGGATTAAATCGTCTTTTTTATGGAAAATTGCCTTCTGGAGCGTCCATTGGCGAACATGTTCATGAAACTAACAGTGAAATCATATATATTATTGAAGGACAGGGGTCTTTTGTTTATGATGGCATCAAAGAAACAGTCAAAGCTGGTGATGTTCATTACTGTCCCAAAGGACATCGTCATACTTTGATCAATGACAGTGATGATACTTTAACAATATTTGCAGTATTACCAGAACAGTAAAGTGATCATTATCACTTTTTTTACTTTAAAATAAGAAAAAGCAGTTTTATCAGATAATGGTTTTTATTATAATGAACTTGAGGTGAAAGCAATGGATGAGTTCTTAAGAGAAATTCATATTTCAGTGTTAAGAGAATGGATATGGTGTCGCTATCAGGGTTCAAAGCAGTTTTCGCGTCAGGATGATAATATTATCATAGATACGCAATTTGGAATAGGACATATCAATTTTTATGAAGATAATATTATTGAACTGAATGTAATCGATAAACAGACTGGTGAAATGTGTTTTTTCATTCATTTTCAGATCAATGGTCTTCATCATGCAATAGGTTTATTAAAAGAAATGAAAGAATGTCTGGAAACGATGAGCGCACATCATACGACGAAGGTTCTGCTTTCATGTACCAGTGGACTGACGACCGGCTATTTTGCTCAAAAGCTGCAGGAAGGGGCTTCATTGCTTAATAAAGATCTTGAATTTGAGGCAGTCGCCTACAGTGAACTTTTTAGTGTTGCAGATAAATATGATCTTATTTTGCTGGCACCACAGGTTTCTTATATGCAGTCTAAAGTTCAGGAGGTTTTAAAGAATAAAACGGTTCTCGCTCTTTCATCGGTGCTGTTTGGTAAATATGACGTAGCTAATACCTTGGCTTTTATCGAAGAAGAACTGCAAAAAAATGCCGGTCAGCAAAATGATGAAGGCAGTCCCTTGCCAATCAAACAGCCATTAAAAAAACATGGACAGATCTTATGTCTGGCTTTTATTATTCTTGACGTTAAAGTGCGACTGGTCAGTCGCCTTTATGGTCAAGATGATATCATTCTGGAAGATTATGAAACATATAAATCTAACATCTCGTTTTCAGATGTCTCAGATATGATTGATTATATTCTGCTCAAGCATCCTGATATAGAACTGATCAGTCTTTCTTTGCCGGGGGTCGTTTATCAGGGTTCGGTTACTTTAGAAAACTATGGGCTGCATCATCATAATCTGATGGATTATTTAAGCCAGAAATATACGCAGAAAATTGTCTTAAGCAATGATGTCAATGCTATAGTGATGGGATTTTATGCTTCACAGGATGAATATAAATCGATTTCGTTTTTACTGCAGACAAAAATTGGTGGAACTGGTGGCGTAGGTCATGTTCATAATGGTCATCTGATTACCGGCAGACATAATGTTGCTGGTGAAATCAAATATCTGCCGATTGCTTTTAGTGATAATTATGAAAAGATCCGTAAAACGCCGGAAGGTGCTATCGAATGGACAGCTAAATACTGTGTGGCTATTACCAGTATGGTCGCACCAGAAGAAATAGTGATCATGAATCGACTGGTAACTTCTGTAGATGATGTCAAAACGGAAATGAAAAAGTTTTTACCGGAAGACTTTATTCCTGATATTATTCAGATCGAAAGTCTGAAAGAGTATATGCTGATTGGGTCAATTATTCTGGGACTTAAAGAAATAGACCGTCAATAAGGTTATCGACAGTGATAACCTTTTTAATTTGTCTTGATAACTGTCTTGTCACATGTAAAGAAAAGGTGTATACTACAAGCAATCATGTAGAAAGCAAGGGAAAAGAGAATGAATAAAAAAGCAAGAATAGAAAAATTAAAACAGGAAAAAGAAGCCATTATCCTCGCTCATTTTTATGTTGATGAAGAGGTTCAGAATGTTGCTGATTATATTGGAGATTCATTTTATCTGGCCAAGATTGCCAAAGAAACCAAGGCTAAAATTATCGTGTTTGCTGGAGTAGAATTTATGGGAGAAAGTGCTAAGATACTGAATCCTCAAAAAAAGGTACTGCTGCCAGATTTACATGCTGACTGTCCGATGGCACATATGGTCACGATTGAAGAAATTGAAGAAATGCGACGCAGATATGATGATCTGGCAGTTGTCTGCTATATTAATTCGACTGCTGAAATCAAGACGCATGCTGATGTATGTGTCACTTCCGCTAATGCGGTTGATATTGTCAAAAAACTGCCACAGAAAAATATTTTCTTTATTCCAGATCAGAACCTGGGAGACTTTGTGCGTCAGCAGGTTCCTCAAAAAAATATCATCACTAACTATGGACATTGTCCACGTCATACAATCATTACCTTACAGGATGTTTTGCAGGCTCAAGCAAGATATCCTCAGGCACGTCTGGCAGTTCATCCAGAATGTACAAAAGATGTCCTGCTGCAGGCAGACTATGTAGGAAGTACATCAGGTATTATTAACTATGTCGTCAACACTCCGGCTCAGGAATTTATTATTGGAACGGTGGATGGTGTTTTTGCCAAGATCCATGCGTTGGCCCCAGACAAGATCTTACATCCAGTCATTGAAAATCAGATTTGTCCTAACATGAAAAAAGTGACACTGGATAAAATAATCGATGTTCTGGAAAATGAAAGCAATGAAGTTATACTGGAAGCTAATTTTATGGATCAGGCGATGAAGCCTTTGGAAAAAATGTTATTACTGGCAAAGTAGGTGAAAAATAATGAATTATGATATTCTGATCGTAGGTACCGGTTGTTCAGGACTGTATTTTGCTATGAACATACCGGATAGTTATAAAATTCTAATGATAACAAAAAAAGAAGCTGAACTGAGTGATTCATTTTTAGCTCAGGGAGGTATCTGTATGTTAAAAGATGAAAGTGATTATGACAGCTATTTTCAAGATACCATGAAAGCTGGTCATTATGAAAATGATATTTATTCTGTTGAGATTATGATCAGATCTTCTCCAGAAGTCATTGCTGATCTGATCAGTTATGGGGTGAACTTTCAGCGTAACGAAGATGGCAGTCTGGCTTTTACCCGTGAAGGAGCGCACAGTCATAAACGTATCCTTTATCATGAAGATATTACTGGTCAGGAAATTACCAGTCATTTACTGAATAAAGTTCGTCAGAAAAAAAATGTGACGATCATGGAAAATACGCCATTGGTCGATCTGATCGTCGAAAATGATGTCTGTTTAGGTGGGGTCATTGAAATTTCAAAACAAAAAACGAAAGTTTATGCTAAAAAAGTGATCTTGGCAACAGGTGGGATCGGTGGCCTGTATCAGCATTCCACCAATTACCGTCATTTAACAGGTGATGCTATTGAACTGGCAAAAAAATATAAAATAGAACTGAAAAATCTTGATTATGTCCAGATTCATCCTACAACTTTATTTACTCGCGAAAATGAAAGAAGTTTTCTGATATCGGAATCTGTTCGCGGGGAAGGAGCTAAGCTGCTAAGTGTTCATGGTGAACGTTTTGTCGATGAACTGCAGCCTCGTGATATTGTAGCTGAAGCTATTTTTAAACAGATGGAAAAAGATCATAGCGAATATGTATATGAAGATCTAAGAGCCATTGATCCTCAGGAGCTGAAAGCACATTTTCCTCATATTATCGAACACTGTAAGGAAAAAGGCTATGATGTTTTTAAAGAACCGATCCCTGTTGTTCCGGCGCAGCATTATTTTATGGGCGGTATCAAAGTTGACTATGACAGTCATACCAGCATGAAACATCTCTATGCGGTAGGGGAAACAGCCTGTAATGGAGTTCATGGAAAGAATCGTCTGGCCAGCAATTCATTGCTGGAGAGTCTGGTTTTTGCCAAACGGGCTGCCAAGAGAGTTGTAAAAAGTCTAGCAGAAAAGGAGAAATTTATGTTTGATCAGGCTACATTAAAATTAAATGTTGATCCACTTATTTTAAGTGCTTTAAAAGAAGATATTACTAGTGAAGATGTTTCAACAAACTGTGTTATGGATCATTTTCAATTGGGAGTCGTTGATCTGATCTGTAAAGAAGATGGAGTTATTTGTGGATTGCAGGTTTTTTCCCGTGTCTTTGAATTATTGGATCCTCATGTTTCTTTTGAATATTTTGTCAAAGATGGTGATACGGTAGAAAAAGGTCAAATGTTAGGAAGGATCAAAGGAGATATCAAAGTGTTATTATCTGGGGAAAGGGTTGCTTTGAATTATCTGCAGCGAATGTCAGGAATTGCTACCTATACTCATGAGGTAGTGAAGTACTTTAAAGGTTCTAAAGTCAAGCTTTTAGATACACGTAAAACGACACCTAATAACAGAATTTTTGAAAAATATGCGGTAAGAGTTGGCGGCGGACATAATCACCGCTATAATTTAAGTGATGGTGTATTACTGAAAGATAATCATATAGGAGCAGCCGGGGGAATTCGACAGGCTGTAATGATGGCTAAAGACTATGCTCCTTTTGTCAGAAAGATCGAAGTTGAAGTTGAAACGATTGCCATGGTCAAAGAAGCACTGGAAGCGAAAGCTGATATCATTATGCTGGATAATATGAATGATCAGCAGCTGCAGGAAGCAATAGCATTAATTGACCATCGTGCTGAAATTGAAATTTCAGGAAATGTCACTAAAGAAAATGTCAGTCGTTTGATACAGTATGGAGTTGATTATATTTCTAGTGGGGCATTGACACATTCAGCTAAGATCCTGGATTTATCTCTCAAAAATCTACACGCAATATAATTATTAAGGAGGCAGTTAAATGACTGGTGAACAAAGAAGAAATAAAATCCTGGAAATACTGAAAAACAGTGATAAACCTGTATCGGGAACCTTTTTAGCTCGTGAGCTGCAAGTCAGCAGACAGGTTATCGTTCAGGATATTGCTTTATTACGCGCTAAAAATAAAGAAATCAGTTCCACTCATCGTGGCTATGTGCTGTTTAACAATAAAACTGAATGCATTAGGGTGTTTAAAGTCAGACATGAAAACGATGAAGTTGAAAAGGAGCTGAATCTAATCGTTGATTTGGGCGGGTATATTGAAGATGTCTTTGTTTATCATAAAGTTTATAATGTCGTCAAGGCCAATTTGAATATTAATTCTCGTCGTGATATCCAGAAATATCTCAAGGAACTGAAAAGTGGGCATTCTACTTTACTGATGAATGTAACTTCAGGTTATCATTATCATACCGTTAAAGCTAAAAACGAAGACATACTGGATGAAATTCAGGAAGAACTGGATAAAGCTGGTTTTCTGGCTAAACTGCAGGAATATGAACCTGTTAATTTCTGGAAAGACTGATAAAAAGGAGAAATGTCATGAATGAAGCAGAAAAAATGAAAGCTGGAATGTGGTATGATGCCAATAATGATCCCCACCTGCTTGAAAAACGAATGCGCTGTAAAGATCTGTGTTTGGCATTGAATCAGACTAAGTGCAGTGACCTTGCCAGGCAGCAGGAAATACTGTCAAAACTGCTTACCAGGGTTCCTTCGAATCTGGTGCTGTTGCCACCTTTTCAATGTGATTATGGCTACAATATTGAAATAAAAAATGATGTTTTTATTAATCATAACTGTTATTTTATGGATTGTGCTACCATCAGCATTGGACATCATGTATTTATTGGCCCTGACTGTGGACTTTATACAGCCAATCATCCTTTATCATATGAGTTAAGAAATCAGGGACTGGAACAGGCGTTGCCTATTGCGATTGGCGATAACTGCTGGCTGGGAGCCAAAGTATCGATCATGCCTGGTGTGACCATTGGCGAAGGCAGCGTCATTGGGGCGGGATCGGTAGTTACCCATGATATCCCGCCTCATACTCTGGCAGCTGGAGTTCCAGCGCGAGTTATCAAACCAATCAATTCAGATAAAGATCATGTCAAATGATCTTTTTTTATGCTTTATTAATGTCCTGGGAACTATCTTAATACTATCTTAATACCCGAATTATTATAATAAATTTAAGGAGACGGAAGGTATGGAAGATATTTTATTAGTATGTCTGTTGGCATCTTTTCTGATATTGGGATATGTACAAATGGACAAAGTTGATCGTCAGCTGAAAACAATATGTCATCGTCGAGATATCCTTATTGTGTATGATGATCATTATCAGAATATGCAGGATTTTTCCAGTGAACGTATTATCTGTTTGAGTAAACATGAATTATGGGATCTGTCAAAACCGTATATGACAGTTTTGATCTGTACACAGGAAGATCAGTATAATCTGCTGCTTAATTATCGTATTAAAAACAGTATGAATGACTGTCAGGTTTATGCAACCTGTCATGAAAAAGAATATTTGAATCTTTATTTAAAAGAAAAAATTAATGTGATTGAAAATAATGAAGAATTGCATCAGTTAGTAAGGAGATTGTATGGCAAAGATAGGGAAACAGCGCACTAATGTAGAGATTATTGCTTTAGGCTTTCTGATGGTCATTATCATTGGTACGGGCTTACTGATGCTGCCCATAGCGCATCATGATCAGGTCTCAACCCCCTTTCTTGATGCTTTGTTTACAGCGACCAGTGCCACCTGTGTAACCGGACTGATTGTTTATGATACGGCAAATCACTGGTCACTGTTTGGTCAATGTGTGATCTTGATGCTGATTCAGATTGGCGGACTGGGATTTATTACGATTGGTGTTTATCTGGCTACATATCTGAAAAGGAAAATCAGTTTACGTCAGCGTGGTCTGATTGAAGAAAGTGTCAGCATGCTTAAGATTTCCGGTGGTGTTAAGCTGGTTAAACATATTATTAAAGGGACGCTTTTTTTTGAGGGCATAGGAGCTATCTTGCTGAGTATTGTTTTTGTTGAAGATTTTGGCTTGATCAAAGGGATATATTTTGGCATATTTCATTCAATTTCAGCATTCTGTAATGCTGGATTTGATTTACTGGGAGTAATCGAACCCTATGGTTCACTGGTCCCTTATGTAAATTCACCGCTGGTCAATATTACGGTCATGGCTTTAATTTTTATTGGGGGCTTAGGTTTTATTGTCTGGGAAGATATTTATGAAAAGAAATGGCATGTGAAAAACTATCTGCTGCAGACCAAAGTCGTGATCGTCACTTCTTTATGTCTGATTTTTGGTGGAGCAGTACTGTTTTATCTGCTGGAGCGAAATAACGCTTTGCTGGGTTTGAATCAAAATGAAACTGTACTGGCCAGCCTGTTTCAGTCAGTGACCTGTCGAACTGCAGGATTTAACAGTATTGATGTATCTCAGCTTCATCCCGCAACGTCTATTTTGATGATGATGCTGATGTTTGTAGGCGGCAGTCCTGGTTCAACGGCTGGTGGAATCAAAACTACAACCTTTGCGGTACTGATGATTTATATTTATTCCATTATTACCAATAAAAATGAAGCACATATTTTTAACCGTAGATTTGATGATCAAACCATTAAAAAGGCCAGTTCTGTTTTGCTGATGAATATGTTTTTTATTGTTACAGCTGCGATGATCGTTTTTGCGCTGCAGCCTGAACTGATGTTTCAGGATGTGATGTTTGAATTGTTTTCTGCTTTAGGTACGGTAGGTATTTCTACGGGAATTACCCGAGAACTGACGACGATATCCAGAATAGCTGTGATTGTTTTGATGTATAGCGGTCGTGTTGGTGGCTTGACGCTGGCTCTATCATTGACACGTAGAAAACGCATTTCTAAATGTCATAATCCTAGCGAAAAGATCGCTATAGGTTAATTCAAAAGAAAGGATTGAATAATATATGAAAATAGTATTAATTATAGGAATGGGGCGTTTTGGTCATCATCTGGCAAAAAATATGATTGCTTTAGGAAATGAAGTGATGATCGTCGATAAAGAAGAAAGCCGTCTGGAAGATATGACTAAACTGATACCAAATATTCAAATTGGAGACTGTACGCAGGAAGATGTTCTACAGAGTTTCGGTGTAAAAAATTTTGATATCTGTTTTGTCTGTATTGGTACCAATTTTCAAAGCAGTCTGGAAATTACCAGTCTGTTAAAGGAACTGGGAGCCAAATATGTCATTTCTCAGGCTACCAGGGATATCCATGCTAAATTTCTGCTGAAAAATGGTGCTGATGAGGTCATTTATCCAAATCGTGACAGTGCTGAAAAACTGGCTGTTCGTGTCAGCAACGATCATCTGTTTGATTATGTTGAACTGGATCATGAGTATTCGATCTATGAAATTCCTGCCTTGCGTCAGTGGATCGGTAAAACTATTGGCCAGGCCAATATTCGTGCCGCTTTCCATATTTATATCATCGGTATTAAAAGAGGAGAGAAAAGAAAATTTTTGCCATCGGTTAACTATGTTTTTAATCAGGAAGATCATCTGCTGGTGATTGGCAAGAAAAAAGATATTGATATTATTTTAAGATGTATGTCATGATATAAATGGTGATATTATGAAAATTCAGTACAAATATGTTTTTCGTCTGTGCGTGGTCCTGGCTCTGGCACTGTTATGTTCCTTAACATTAAATCGCTATGATATCAGTAAAGAAAATATTCTGATGGTATTTATTGTCGGTGTTTTGCTGGTAGCTGCGGTAACTCGTGGTTATCTTTATGGAGTGATTGCATCGATCATCAGTGCTTTATGCTTTAATTATCTGTTTATTAATCCCAATTATGATTTTCATATCAGTGATCCTGGTGATGTTATGCTGGTCGTTTTCTTTCTTATTACTTCGCTGATTGCCTGCAGTCTGACTGACCGTCTGCAAAAGCAGATGGAGATAGCTAAAAAGAATGAAAGTATTTCTAAGCAGCTGTTTGTCCTGTCGAAACGTTTATTGAATGTTTCAGGCATTGAACAGATCCTATATCAGGGCAGACTGTATATTGAAGAAAGCATTCATGTAAAAACAGCGGTGACCCTGCAGCTTAAACCAGAAAGCAAAAACGTAATTTTGATTACGGGAATGAATCGTACTTTAGGTACGATCGAAATTCTGGATGAAAAGCCCATAACTGAAGATCAGATGATCATTATCAATGCTGCTGCCAATCAGCTGGGCAATGCTTTAGAACGTGAACTGACCTATCAGGAACAGGAAAAAATTAAAGTAGCCATGGAAAGAGAACATATGCTCAACAGCATGCTTAAAAGTATATCGCACGATTTACGGACACCTTTGACGGGAATCATGGGAGCCAGTTCTTTGCTGCTGGAGAAAAAAGATATGAACCTTGAAGATATGCATCTGTTATCACAGGATATTTATGACCAGGCCAAATGGCTGATTCAGATAGTTGAAAATATTTTAAATATGTCTAAAATAGAAAATGGTCTGGAACTCAATAAAAATATTGAAGTTGTTGATGATCTGATTTATGAAGCGATTCGTCATGTACCAGAACTGGATCAGCGTGATTTTCAGCTGCAGCTGCCTAGTGAACTGCTGTTGATCAATGTAGATGGCAAGCTGATGATCCAGGTACTGATCAATATTTTAAATAATGCAATTCAATATACTAAACGTGGTGATCGCATCATCATTGTGGTGGAAAGTTTACAAAACGATATTCGTTTTACTGTCAAAGACAGTGGCAGTGGTATCCATCCTTCGGTATTGGAAAGTATTTTCGATGAATTTGTTACCTATTCAGGAGTTTCTGGCGACAGTCATAAGGGAATAGGATTAGGTCTGGCTATATGCAAAGCTATTATTCAGGCTCATCATGGTCACATTCAGGCAATGAATAACCCTGATCAGGGAGCGAGCATTATTTTTACTATTCCGCAGGCAAAGGAGATCAATATATAAGATGAATGATTTAATATTAATTGTAGAAGATGATCCATATATATCTCATTTTCTGAATATGTCTTTGCAGCAGGAAGGATATCAGATGATCATGACCAGTAAAGGACAGGAAGCTATGAAACTGTTCTATCAGCATCATCCTGATATTATTATTCTGGATTTAGGTTTGCCTGATATGGATGGTTTGGACATTATTAAAGAGATAAGGGATTATTCGTCAGTTCCAATCATTGTTGTTTCGGCACGCCTGGAAGAACAGGAGAAAATCAAAGCACTGGATTTAGGCGCAAATGATTATGTCGTTAAACCGTTCTATATGGGAGAGCTGCTGGCGAGAATACGTGTTGCCAGACGAATCGTAAAAAATAACCGGGAAGAGCTGAAAGTCTATCATCAGGATTATCTGTATGTTGACTTTGAATCCCGTCGTGTCAGGATCGATGATGAGGAAATTCATCTGACCCCGATTGAATTTCACTTACTGAAGCTGTTGATCGAGCATCGCGGTAAAGTACTGACACATAATTATATTCAAAAGGCGATTTGGGGCTATCAGGATCGTTCTAATCAAAATGCCTTAAGGGTGTTTATGGCGACGTTACGAAGAAAGATCGAAAAGGATAAAAATCATCCCCATTTTATCGTTACTGAAGTAGGAGTGGGTTACCGCTTTAAAGAGTAAAAGAGAACAGATGTTCAAAACATCAAGGATACTTAGATAACAGCAAAACAGGTAAGCTATATGATTATTTGATAACTTACCTGTTTTTTTGTTTTTTAAAAGTGTCATGATTCCCCAATCATTGCTCCACAAATCAGAAATACACACATACCGATGATAACGCCGATAAAAAGCGTATCCCCCTGGAATAATCTAATTGCTTCATGGTATTTAGCCAATATATTTTTATGACCGAATTATCGTATAAAAGATAATGGATGCAAGTGATATTAACGATGCATCTGATGGGCACAATGATTAAGTGACTACTGTAATTTTTCTAGGATCTGCTGGTAGTTTGGCCAGTTTTTCTTGCATACGCGCTGTAAGATATCAACACCGTAGTTATTAACCAATGTAATACCAGTTTCGATTGCTTTGATATTGCAGCCATGAGGAAGCGTTATTTTTAAGGCTTTGTTCATATTGTTAAAATACTGATAATGAGCATACATTGACAGTATTTTAGCACATTTCATACCGATAGAGCCCTGTTCATCAGCCATAAATGTTAAATGTGAAACGACCAGAAGCTGATGCTTTAGATTTTTATAGTATTTTTTTGGTGACAAAAAGCCATGAATCATTTTTTTGTCAACCGGTTGCTGGATCTTATGCATCACATTGATCATGGCCTGATTGTAAAGTCTGGTTTTGATCTTTGTCATTTTCTGACCAGCGGCCGTCATTTTGTTGTAATGGGAATTATCCAGCAGCAGCAAGCTGTATGTGAGACGATCTTTCAGGATGCTTCCAGCTGCAATGATCTGTTGCTGGTCATTGATATCCAGATTCATGATGTCCAGTTCATTAAGCCATGGCCAGTCAGTATTGTCTATATAGCAGGCAACGACACAGATGGGACCAAAAAAGTCGCCAGATCCAGTGTCGCAGCAGCATATTTCATTTACCCTCATTTTTTCCATACTGGTTCCTCCATTTTCTTATTATATCAAAAATATCAGCAGTTATTCATTATCTTACTGATGTGACAAATATTGTCTGTAGAGTCCATTTTTATCAACGATTTTTATTTTACCATATTTCATGGCAATATAGCCACCTTCAGCAAACTCATTAAGAATTTTTGTAACCGTAACTCTGGCTAAACCAATAGAATCAGCTATTTCCTGATGAGTATAGGGAAGTACACCATCAATGATGTCTTTATCAATATTATCGCTGCTGGTCAAGTCAAGTAAAAAAGCAGCGACTTTTTCATAGCGATTATAGGTTTGTGCCCACTTCAGCCGTTTCGTGATATGATTGCATGTTTCATTCATAAGCTGTAAAAGTGAAATCGTCAGATCTGGTGATTCTTTGAGATAGGGATACAGATCTTCTAACTGACAGGATATCAGTTCTACATCATTGACTGCAGAGACGGTTGTTGGCCGACAGGCATTTTGGATAAATGATGATTCACCAAAAATACGTCCACGATCGAGTACATCAAAAGTTATTTCTTTGCCGTTTTTAGCAATATCATAAACCCGAACCCGACCTTTAGTAATGAGATATAACGCTTTGGCATCATCTTCCTGCATGTAAATCAGATCTTGAGGGTGGTAATGGGTTTTGACTCCGGCTTTTTCAAAATAGTGGAACAGTTCTTCTTTGATTTTCAAAATGCTCACCTCTTACTAAAAATGTAACATATATTACATTTTTTTAGCAAGAGATTTGTTAAGATGTCGGCGAGGTGATGAGAAATGAAAAAAATTTTATTGATTACAGCTGGAAATATTCTGATTGCGTTAGCAATCAGCGCTCTTATTTTACAAAATGGTATTATTGCTGGAGGAGTTTCAGGTTTAGGAAGTGTCATTGAATATTATTTTCACATTCCACTTTCCTGGGTGGTAGGAATGATTAATATTTCATTGTTTTTGATGGGTCTGATATTTTTTGGTAAAGACTTTGCGATGAAAACGCTGGTTTCAACGTTTATGTTCCCAATATTACTTGATTTTTTTAATAGACAGACAGTTTTTCAGCATTTGCTGGCGGATACTTTTCTTTCATCAGTATTAGGTGGGGTGATGATTGGCTACGGTGTTGGTCTGATTTTAAAGTCTGGAGGATCTACCGGTGGCTTTGATATCGTGGCCTTGCTGGTAGAAAAATACTTTCATGTTCCTGTATCTTTAACTTTTAATCTGATTGATATCAGTATTCTTGTGCTGCAGTGTCTGTTTCATCAGTTTGATCAGGTCATCTATGGAATCGTTACCGTTATGTTAACAGCCTATATCATGAATCATACTTTGATGTCAGGTAAAGCCTTGGCTCAGATCGTTATTATGTCAGATCGTTATCATGAAATTCAAATGGCCATCTTAAATCAGGTCAATGCCGGAGCTACCTTGCTGCATGGAACCAAAGCCTATAGTCAAAAAGAAACTAATGTCATTTTATCAGTTATTCCTTATCGCAAACTGCCCCTGGTTAAAGATGCTGTGAAGGCCATTGATGATAAAGCATTTGTGATTGTTTCGCAGATCGAAGAAGTAGGAGGCAATGGCTTTACCAGAGAACTGAGAGATAATTTTGGGTAAATAGATTGATGAAAGTTGGAATAATTGTTAATATTATAACTGGATATTAAAAAATGTTCACTTTGCAGTGAACTTTTTTTAAAGAAAATAAGGTGATCATGATGGGAAATTTACAAATAGAAGTTGTTGCTTTGGAAGATGCCTGGCAGCTGTTGGATATTTATCGTTATTATGTGGAAAATACGGCGATTACTTTTGAGTATGAGACGCCTTCTTTAGAAGAGTTCAAACAGCGTATCATAACGATTTTAAAACGTTATCCTTATCTGGTGGCTAAAGTTGATGGGCAAATAACTGGTTACGTTTATGCCAGCGCTTTTCATGAAAGGGCAGCATATGACTGGTGTGTAGAAACTTCTATATATCTTAAGCCTGACTGCTGTCATCAGGGAACAGGTAGGATCTTGTATCAATGTCTGGAAAATATCTTACGTTTACAGCATGTAACTAATATGAATGCCTGTATTGCTTCGCCAGTAAAGCCAGGACCTTATCTGGATGATAACAGTATTCGTTTTCATGAACATATGGGTTTTCAGCCTGTTGGTAAGTTTCATTCCTGTGGATATAAATTCCAAAGCTGGTTTGATATGATCTGGATGGAAAAAATGATCAATGATCATCAGGAAAAACAGCTGCCGCTATTGAGGTTTGATGAAGTTAAAAAGGCAGTTTTTGATGAAAAAAACAGATATCAGTTTAAATCAGAGGTGACAGAATGAATTTGCAGTTAAAAAATATTTTACAGTATTCAAAGGATTTTGATCAGATTAATTTACTGTATCATCGTGCTTTCCCTGATGCGGAAAGAGCTCCTATGCAAATGCTGATGACCAATGCGAAAGAAAATAAAGGTATATTTTATGGAGTTTATGATGATGATCAATGGGTAGGGATGGTTTATATCATTACCAGAAAGCAGCTTTCGTATATTTTTTATTTAGCTATCGATGAAAAATATCGTGGCAGTGGCTATGGCAGTGCTATTTTGCAGTATGTACAGAAAAATGCGACCCCAACGATCATGCTGGCCATTGAAGAAGTTGATGATCAGTATGAAAATTATCAGGAACGTTTGGCGCGCAAGCATTTTTATGAAAAAAATGGAATGCAGGCCATGAATTTTCATTTCATTGAGTATGGCGTACGCTATGAAATGCTTTATTGGGGAGAGTATTTGCCGCCCCAGTATTATGATGAACTGATGATTGATTATGCAGGTCAAAGATATATGGAAATAAGAGAGGATGAATAACGTGCGTAGATTAAAGGAAGGAGAAACTGTATTATATAAGGAAGATGATATCGAATTTTTAGGTGAAGTCTGTGATATTGAAGATTGTGCTGATGGCAGCTATACTTTCTCCATTGAAGGCTATTCTGACTGTTGCGCAGGTTTCTATAAGATTTCTTCCTGGCAGATAGGTATTACAGTTTTTATTCAGGATAATGAAATTTAATAAAAAAGCCAAGATCGTCAAGTGAATCTTGGTTTTTTCTTATTGTGTTGGCAGTTCTTTTCTGATAAATCTTCTAAAGAAAAAGCCATTGGTCAGGGTTGTTACCAGATCGGAAATAGGTTCAGCCAGCATAACAGCCAGGACACCATTAGAAATAAACATCGGCAGAATATAGATCAAAGGAATCAGTAATATGATCTTTCGATAGAAAGCAAAGAAGAAAGAACGGGTTCCAAAACCTAAAGAAGTATATGTCTGCTGGAAAGTTGAATTGGCTCCCATGATGATAAAACCAAAGACATAAATTCTCATCATCCAGCTGGCTTCTTCGATTAATGCAGGATCCGTAGCGAACATTTTAACAAATAGGGATGGAAATAATTCCATGGTACATACAGCTACTACGGAAAAGGTCAGACTCGACATGATGGCCAAACGAATCGTATCTCTAACACGCTGATAATTTTTTGCTCCAAAGTTGAAACTGGTAATTGGCTGCGCCCCCTGGGCGATACCTTCCATCGGTAATGACAGCATCTGATTTAATGACAGCATGATGGTCATGGCACTGACAGCCAGGTCGCCCCCAAAAAACAGCAGCTGACGGTTAAATGACATTTGCAGGATACCTTCAGTTGATGACATGAAAAACGGAGAAAAACCTAAAGCGAAAACACGTTTTACAATTTGAGCATTTAGCCAGAGATGTTCTTTTCTGATCTTGATGGTCGTTTTTTTACCAAATAGAAATTTTAAGACCCATAGACATGAAACAAACTGCGAAATAACCGTAGCGATGGCGGCTCCTGCTACGTCCATATCCATGACAAAGATAAAGATAGGGTCTAAAATAATATTTAAGATACCACCAATCAGTAATGTCATCATCCCAAATTTAGCATAGCCTTGGGTATTGATAAAATAGTTCATGCCTACAGTCAGCTGGACAAAGATCGTTCCATAACTGTAGATTTTCAAATAACTCATGGCATAAGGCAAAGTATTTTCACTTGCTCCAAAAAGAATAAGGATCTCATTGCCAAAAAGATTGAGTATCAAAGTAATTAGTATTGAAGAAACGGCAAGCATACAGAAACAGTTACCAAGTATTTTTTCTGCCTGTTTATGATTGCCTTCTCCCAGACGAATAGATGCCAGTGGGGCACCACCACGACCAAACAGATTGGAAAAAGCAGTAATGATCGTAATGATTGAAGCACAAAGGCCAATTCCAGCTATTGATAGAGAACCATTTGCTAATCTCCCGATATAGATTCTATCTACCATATTATAGATCAGCGTTGCCAGCTGAGCCAGTATTGAGGGAACGGCCAGTGACAGCAGCAATGATGATATTTTTTCATTTGCCAGTCTTTCATTCATTGTTGTAACCTCCTAAATTCAGATACATCTGTTTCAATATCTGATCGAATTTTTCTTTATCGCCATCAGCAATTTCGTGATAGATCTTTTTTTTGAACTGTGTCTGTACGGCTTTGATCTGAGCAATCAGTTCATGAGATGCTTCGGTGAGCAACAGCAGATTGCATCTTCGACATTGGGGATCAACTTGGCGCTGTAACAGGCCTTTTTCAACCAGTTTATCGATGGCAATGGAAGCCTGTCCTTTGTTGATACAGCGGATCTTGACGATATCCGAAGCATATTTATATTCAGGATTGTTATATAAAAAGGCAAGAATATCGATTTCGACCTGTGTGATATCGTAACGACTCAGTAATGGTTTGAACATCGTATTGTACTGTTTGAGAATATAAGAAAAAATAGCCAGTTCAAATACTTTCATTGTTTACCTCCTAAACAGTTTACTTTTAAACGGTAATTATTTTATCACGCGATATATATTTGTCAATGCGCTATTGATAAAAATATTTAAAAGTATTTTTAACTCAGGTATAATAAAAATAACATAGAGTTAAGGAGGAAAATTATGTTATACGATCATTTAAAACCTTTTCCTGAAAATTTTCTTTGGGGAGCAAGTACTTCAGCCTATCAGGTAGAAGGAGCTAATCTGTCTCACGGTAAAGGGCCTTCGGTTCAGGATGTCAAAAAAGTACCAGAAGGAACTTCAGATCTGACAGTATGTGCTGATCATTATCATCGTTATAAAGAAGATATTGCCTTGATGGCAGAAATGGGATTCAAAGTCTATCGTTTTTCAATTTCCTGGTCAAGGATCCTGCCACAGGGAATTGGTGATGTCAATCCTGAAGGAATAGAATTTTATAATCATGTTATTGATGAATGTCTGCATTACAATATTATTCCATTGGTAACTATGTATCACTTTGATATGCCTCAGGCCCTGGAAGAAAAAGGCGGATGGGAAAAACGCGAATCTATTGACTGGTTTGTCTATTTTGCCAGAACATTATTTGAAAATTATGGTGATTGTGTCAAATACTGGCTGACCATTAATGAACAGAATGTTTTGATCTTATCTGGTGATATCATTGGGACAACAACTTTGACGGGTCCAGACAAATACAAATCACTTTACCAGCAAAATCATCACATGCTGGTAGCTCAGGCCAAAGCGATGGCTTTGTGTCATGAAATGGTTGAAGGTGGGAAAATTGGACCTGCTCCTAATATATCTCTGGCTTATCCTGCCAGCTGCAAACCAGAAGATATTCTGGCAGCACAAAATCTAAACGCTATTAGAAACTGGCTGTATCTTGATATGGCAGTTTATGGTGTCTATAATCATCTGGCATGGGCTTTTATGGAAAAAAGAAATGCGGTGCCTGTTATTTTAGATGGCGATATGGAAATCTTAAAAAGTGGTCATCCTGATTTTATTGGTTTTAACTATTATTCAACAGCTACGGTAGCATGGTGTCAAAAAGGTGAAAAGGAAACTTTTGGGCATGATCAGCAGAAAACCCGAATGGAACCCGAAGTATACCTGGGAGCTGCCAATCCACATTTGCCACATACTGATTTTGGCTGGGAAATCGATCCTTTTGGTTTCCGTGCGACGATGCGAGAAATGTATTCGCGATATCGTTTACCACTGATCGTAACTGAAAATGGTTTAGGGGCTTATGATAAGCTGACAGCAGATGGAAAAGTTCATGATCAGTATCGTATAGAATATTTAAGAAAACATATTGAGCAGATCCAGTTAGCGATCAGTGATGGTGTAGACATGATGGGATATTGTCCTTGGTCAGCCATTGATCTGATTTCGACTCATGAAGGAATGGTTAAACGCTATGGCTTTATTTATGTAGATCGTGAAGAATTTGATTTAAAGACCCTTAATCGTTATCGTAAAGATTCTTTCTACTGGTATAAAAAAGTGATTGCTTCTAATGGAAGTGATCTCAGTGATTAAAAAAGTATAGCAGCGCTATACTTTTTTATATGTTTTTTTAAGTTTTTGCAGTAATATCATCAAAGTTGGTATCAGGATAATGTTAGCTGCAAACCAGGCAATAGGATTTGCCAGACAGATAGCACGATATCCCCAGGTTCCAACCAGTAAAAAGGCAACACCACTACGAGCCAGCAGTTCAGCACCACCTGCCAGCATGGTTAAAGCGGATTGGCCTAGTCCCTGGATCGTGTTTCGACAGACAAACAGGATACCTAAAACAAAATAGAAAATACTGTTGTAAATCAAAAACTGCTGGGCATCATTGATGACACCAGTTTCGTTTCCTGAAACAAATAATAATGAGAGATATTTGCCAAAGAAAGCCATGAAGATACAGGCTATGATACCATAGCCTATTACCAGCAGTAATGATTCTTTGATGCCCTTAAAGATACGGTCGATCTTATTGGCACCTAAATTCTGACTGGAGAATGTTGCCATGGTAGCCCCCATCATATCCATTGGCTGAGTGAAAAACATCGACAGTTTCTGGGCTGCAGCAATTGCCGCTACTTTAGCAGAACCTAAGGTATTAACAGCACTTTGCAGGATGACTGCACCGATGGCAGTAATGGAATACTGTAGTGCCATGGGAATAGCAATATTGATCAGTTTGATGATGATCTTGCTGTTGAACTGACGGCTTTGCTGGTCAAATCTCAAATCTGGGTATTTTCGAGCCATATAAAGAAAACATAAAACTGCTGAAATGCCTTGGGAAATAATGGTTGCCAGGGCAGCCCCAGAAACGCCCATGGAAAAA
This sequence comes from Thomasclavelia spiroformis, assembly GCA_016901755.1. Lineage (GTDB taxonomy): Bacteria > Bacillota_I > Bacilli_A > Erysipelotrichales > Coprobacillaceae > Faecalibacillus > Faecalibacillus spiroformis_A. The sequence goes on from JACJKV010000010.1 coordinate 26,183, forward strand.
GTAATGATCATGACCAGATCTAAAACGACGTTCAAGATTGATGAAATGATCAGAAAAAGCAAAGGCGTTTTACTGTCTCCTAAAGCACGCGAGATGCTGGCTAAAAAATTATAGGCGATGGTACATGTCAAGCCGTAAAAAATAATAGATATGTAGTCATATGACTGTTTAAAAATGTTTGTGGGTGTCTGCATCCAGGTTAACAGTGTGCTGGTCATAAAATAAGTCAGCAATGTTAAAAACACACAGAAAAAAAGACACAGATATAAGGCATTCATGATGGTGGTTAACATACGACGGTGGTCTTTAGCACCAAATGCCTGCGCAACAGGAATACCACATCCTTGTGTCAGACCTAAAACAAAGCCAATGATCAGAAAGTTTAAAGAACCAGTCGAACCTACTGCTGCCAAAGCGTCAACACCGACAAAGCGACCAACGATCATTGTATCAACGACATTGTATAACTGCTGAAAGATGGCTCCACCGATAAGTGGGATACAGAAGGTGATGATCAGTTTTAAGGTGTTTCCATTTGTCAGGTCTTTTTTCATAATTTCCTTCCTTTCGTAATGTGATATTGTCATTTTTGCACTTTTTACAGATCGTGTCTATATGTCTTGGATCATTTTCATAATCTGAAAGTGATATGACCTAAAAGAGCAAACAAAAACGCGTGTTGAAACGCGCTTTTATTAAGTATCATTGACAGCATTTCTGACATGGCTGATAGCCTTGTTTTTTGGCCTCTTGAAGAGAAATGGCCTGAGGTGTTTTCATATTGCTGCAATGGGAATTTCGATGATATTTGCTGCCTTTGCTTTTAGCAATATAGACGGTCGATAGTTGACTGTCAGTAGTTTTATATGATTTGTAGCTGATTTTATTGCCTTTGATCGTAAAAATGATATTTCCTTTTTTATCAGTGCGTAAAGTTTTGATGTTTTTGCGTTTTAAACGTGACAGCACTTTGGCACTGGGATGATTGTAGCGGTTGTTTTGACCACATTCAATGACAGCGTATTTAATTTTTATGGCTTTGAGAAATTTCTGGCCGGTTGCAGACTGACTGCCATGATGGGATACTTTTAAAATATCTACTTTAGAAGGCAGCTGATCAAGAATTTTATTTTCTGTTTTTTCTGTCGCATCTCCCATAAACAGGATGTTGTGTTTTTTATATTGTAAAAGTGTAACTAATGATAATTCATTTCCCTGGCCGGTTGCCTTGGTGTTAAAAAATCTGATGGATGAGTGATCATCAAGACTGATTTTTCTGTTTTCTAAAGGCACAGCAGGGGTTAGATTTTTAGCGGATAAAGCATTAATAAAGTCACGATAGGTTTTGCTTTGAGCACTGCCATTACATACATAGGTCTGGCTAATGTCAAAGTTTGTTACCACAGCGTCGAGACCACCACAATGATCAGCATCAGGATGAGTGCTGATCAGATAATTGATTTTTTTGACTTTTAATTGATGAAGGTAGCTGACGATGCGCTGTTCATCATCGTTATCACCACCATCGATCAGTACATTTTTATCTTGGCTTTGAATAAAGGTACAATCGGAATTGCCGGTATCGATAAAATGAATTTTAATAGCTGAAGCTGAAGCTTCTTTTTTTATATTTTGCTGGTTGGTCTTGGCTGGTTCTATTGCATAGAGGGCATTGCTGTATCTGCTTTGCATGAGACCATCAAAGCAAACCGCTGTTAAAATAAAAAACAGCAGACAGATAATCCTGATCGGTTTTCTTCGCTGGTAAAAACGAAAATGATTTTGTTTTTGACTGTGTCCAAGCAATAGAATTATCATGATCAAAGCCATTGTTTTCATCGAGGATAAAAACAGGATGGTCAAGATTCCAGCAAGACAGATCAGATAAATGGAATGTAATAGGGATTTTGTTTTCATCTTGGCTCCTTTCTTTTTTATACTACCATTGAAGAAAAAAAGATGTAAAGAGAATTTATCGGTGAGTGTTTTAAGGCTATGTCATATATGATAGAATAAAATCGAGGTGAATATGAATGACTGGGAGAAAATTAAATAAGAAAAAGGTAGCTTTGGCAGCGACCTTGCTGGTTGTGATCATTGCATTGGGAATATATGCAGTCTTTTCTTTGACTGACAGTGCCTCAAAGCCAGAAACAGAAAAAAAGGATACGGCCAAGGTTCAGGAAGAAAAACAGGAAGAAAAAAGTGAAGCCCAGGAAGTTAACTTTACTATTTCTTTTGCTGGTGACTGTACTTTAGGCAATTATGCTGGTCAGGCTTATGATGGTTCGTTTAATCAGGAGTATGTAAGACAGGGCAGCGATCCTGCTTATTTCTTAAAAAATGTACAGGATGTTTTCGCTAATGATGATCTAACCGTAGTAAATCTGGAAGGACCGATTACGACAGCTACAGCTCATGCTGAAAAACAGTTTGCTTTCAGCGGCAAACCTGAATATGTCAAGATTCTAACCACTGGCAGCGTAGAGGCGGTTTCGGTAGCAAATAATCACAGTGAAGATTATTTTACTCAGGGTTTGACTGATACTAAAAACTATTTGGATGAAGCTGGTGTTGGTTATTTTGGCTATGATGATTATTGGATCAGGGAAATCAAAGGCATTAAATGTGGCTTTTTGGGGTATCGTTCTTTATCACTTTCGATGAATAACGCAGAAGGTCAGGCAAAGATTAAAGCAGCTATCACGCAGCTAAAGGAACAGGAAAACTGTCAGCTGGTTTTTGTTTTTTATCATTGGGGCATTGAAAGACAGTATTATGCTAATGATGATCAGCGTTCTTTAGCGCATTTTACGATCGATGCGGGTGCTGATGCGGTCATTGGTTCGCATCCTCATGTTGTTCAAGGCAGTGAAACCTATCAGAACAAGCCAATCATTTATTCATTGGGTAATTTCTGTTTTGGTGGAAACCGTAATCCAAGTGATACTGACAGTATGATCTATCAGCTGACATATCAGTTTAAAGGCAATGAACAAACCGGTTATCAGGTTAATATCGTTCCTTGTGCCTTGACTTCTACATCAGGGCGTAATGACTATCAGCCAAAAATTCTTACCGGAGATGAAGGCCAGAGGGTTTTAGATAAGATCAGAAAATACAGTTATTAAAAAATAAAAGTTTTTGTTGCTAAAAAATGTCAGATTTGATATTATTCAAGTAGTTATACGACTGACGGAAGTGGAATTAACCACATGGAGTATAATAGTAGAAGAGCCGACCGTCTGGGCCAAAGAGTCCGGATGATTAGGCTCTTTTTTTGATAAATGTTGGAGATGCCTTTTATTCAAGGCCATTAATTCGGTGATTTGGTTGAGAGAAGACGAAAATTACGATATAATGACATTGAATTTAGAGACATTATTCCAGAAAAAAGAAAGGAAGAATTGATATGTTGACAGATGTAGAAATTGCGCAAAACGCAAAGATGGAACCAATTGTTAATATCGCAAAAAAAGTTGGTTTAGATGAAGATGATCTGGAGTTATATGGGAAATATAAAGCCAAAATTTCTCTGGATGCCATCAAAAAAGCAGAAAAGAATGAAAATGGGAAGCTGGTATTAGTTACGGCCATTAATCCAACACCTGCCGGTGAAGGAAAGACAACAACGATGATCGGTTTATCTCAGGCTTTAAATAAATTAGGAAAGAAATCTGTAGTTGCCATGCGTGAACCATCATTAGGGCCATGTTTTGGAATCAAAGGTGGTGCTGCAGGTGGAGGCTATGCTCAAGTTGTACCAATGGAAGATATCAATCTGCATTTTACTGGTGATATTCATGCCATTACCGCAGCCAACAATTTGATTGCGGCTATGCTGGATAATTCTATTCATCAGGGAAATCCTTTAAATATCGACGTTCGTCAGATCGTATGGAAACGTGTTGTTGATTTAAATGACCGTGCTTTACGTCATACCGTTTGTGGACTGGGAGGAAAAGTCAATGGTGTGCCTCGTGAAGACGGTTTTGATATAACAGTAGCCAGTGAAGTAATGGCCATTTTATGTCTGGCAACCTCACTGGAAGATTTAAAACAAAGAGCTGGGCGTATGATCGTAGCCTATACATATGATGGTCAGCCAGTTACGGTTAATGATCTTCAGGCAACAGGAGCTGTTACCTTATTATTAAAAGATGCTATTAAACCAAACCTGGTTCAGACTTTGGATCATACTCCGGTATTCGTTCATGGAGGACCATTCGCAAATATCGCTCATGGCTGCAATTCTGTTATGGCAACGCAGCTGGCTATTAAATTAGGTGATCTGGCGATTACTGAAGCTGGATTTGGAGCTGATTTAGGAGCAGAAAAATTCCTTGATATTAAATGTCGTCAGGCTGGTTTAAAACCTGATGCGGTTGTTATTGTTGCTACGGTTCGTGCTTTAAAGATGCATGGGGGAGTAGCTAAAAAAGATTTAGGTGAAGAAAATCTGGAAGCTTTAAAAGCAGGTTTAGAAAATCTGGAAAAACATATTGAAAATATTGTTAAATATGATTTGCCAAGTGTTGTTGCTATTAACGCTTTTCCAACTGATACTGAAGCTGAACTGGCTTTATTGAATGAATGCTGCCAGAAACTGGGAGTTGATGTAGCCATTTCAAAAGTTTGGGAAAAAGGTGCTGATGGTGGTATTGAACTGGCAGAAAAATTATTAGAAGTTTTAGATACCAAAGAAGCTCATTATCATCCATTATATGATCTTGATTTACCAGTTGAAAAGAAAATTGAAACGATCGTTAAGGAAATCTATGGTGGTGATGGTGTTGAATTGACTAAAAAGGCCAAGAATAAGATCAAAAAGTATACTGAACAGGGATTGGGACAATTACCTATCTGTATTGCTAAAACTCAGTATTCGCTCTCTGATCAGCCAGCATTGCTGGGTAGACCAACTGGTTTTACAGTAACGATCAATGATGTTATTCCTTCGGCTGGAGCTGGTTTTCTGGTTGCTATTTCGGGAGATATCATGCGTATGCCTGGACTGCCTAAACGTCCTGCAGCGGTTGGTATGGATATCGATGAAAACGGCAAAATCGTAGGATTATTCTAAAAGTGACGTAAGTCACTTTTCGTGCTTAAAATGAAAAGGAGAAATGAAAAGATGAAAGTCGCAATTATCATGGGATCAACAAGTGATCTGGCAAAAGTGGAACCTGCAATTTCAATTTTAAAAGACTATGGAGTTGAAGTTGCAGTCAGATGTCTGTCTGCGCATAGAGCGCATTTAGGATTAAGTGAATTTATTAAAGAAACTGAAACGGATGGAACGGAAGTTATTATTACTGCTGCAGGAATGGCTGCAGCTTTACCTGGGGTCGTTGCCAGCCAGACCGTACTGCCTGTTATTGGGGTACCTATTGCTGGCAGTCAGTTAGACGGATTAGATGCATTATTGTCGATCGTGCAGATGCCTTCTGGAATTCCGGTAGCTACTGTAGCTATTAATGGCAGCAAAAATGCTGCATATCTGGCTTTATCGATCATGGCTGTTAAACATGATGAAATCAAAGCTAAATTAAAGGATTATCGTAAACAGATGGAAGCTGACGCTATGAAAGCTAACCAAGAAGTGATAGAAAAATATAAATAAGGAGATTGAAAATGGATTACAAAAAAGCTGGAGTTGATATTGTTGCTGGGTACAAATCAGTAGAACTGATGAAAGAACATGTCAAAAAAACAATGAGACCGGAAGTATTAGGTGGTTTAGGTGGTTTTGCAGGGGCTTTTGATTTAAGCAAGATCAAAGAGATGGATGAACCAGTACTGCTTTCGGGAACCGATGGCTGTGGGACCAAAGTTAAGCTGGCCTTTATCATGGATAAACATGATACGATCGGAATTGATGCTGTTGCGATGTGTGTCAATGACATTGCCTGTTCAGGTGGTGAACCATTATTCTTTTTAGATTATATTGCCTGTGGGAAAAACTATCCTGAAAAAATTGCAACTATTGTCAGTGGTGTTGCCCAAGGCTGTGTTCAGTCTGAATGTGCTTTAGTTGGTGGGGAAACGGCAGAACATCCTGGACTTATGCCTGAAGATGATTATGATCTGGCAGGGTTCGCTGTTGGTGTTGTTGATAAAAAAGATATCATTGATGGTTCTACGATCAAAGCGGGAGATGTTTTAGTAGGAATGGCTTCAAGTGGCGTTCATTCTAATGGTTTTTCGCTGGTTAGAAAAGTATTTGAGATGACAAAAGAATCTTTGGATACTTACTATGATGAATTAGGAAAGACTTTAGGTGAAGCCTTGATCGAACCAACACGTATTTATGTCAAAGCTTTAAAGAATATTAAAAACAACGGTGTTAAAGTCAAAGGCTGCTGTCATATTACTGGTGGAGGTTTCTTTGAAAATGTACCAAGAATGTTACCAGAAAATGCCAGAGCGCAAATTAAAAAAGACAGTTATCCAGTGCCTCCAATTTTTGATCTGATTGCTAAAAATGGTGATATTGCTGAAGAAATGATGTATAACACATTTAATATGGGATTAGGTATGGTCATTGCTTTAGATCCTGCTGATGTTGAAAAAGCGATGGCAGCTATTCAGGCTGCTGGTGATCAATGCTATATTGTCGGTGAAATTGTTAATGGTGAAAAAGGAGTCGACTTATGCTAAAAATTGCTGTTTTCGTTTCGGGAGGCGGTACCGATCTGCAGTCGATCATTGATGCTGTTCAAGCAGGAAAGATCAATGGTGAAATTGTTCTGGTATTGTCTAATCGTATGAAAGCCTATGGGCTGGAAAGAGCGAGACAGGCTGGTATTGAAACGGCAGTTGTCAAAAAAGATGACGAACTGATCGTCAGAATGTTAAAAGAAAGAAATGTTGATCTGGTCGTTTTAGCTGGATATTTGGCTATATTAACGGATACGTTAATTGAAGCTTATCCTAACAGGATCATTAATATTCATCCCTCACTGATTCCTTCTTTCTGCGGTCCAGGAATGTATGGGATGCATGTTCATGATGCAGTCTTAGCCAGAGGAGTGAAGGTCAGTGGAGCGACAGTTCATTTTGTCAGTCAGGAAGTTGATGGTGGTCCGATCATCAAACAGGTGGCTTGTGATATTTCTGATTTGGATAAGGCAGAGGATATTCAAGCCAGAGTTTTAGAAATAGAACATCAGTTATTACCAGAAGTAGTAGGGTTATACTGTGATGGAAAAATAAAAATTATTGATGGAAAGGTAAAGGTGTTTTAGATGAAAAGAGCTTTAATTTCAGTAACAAATAAAGATGGTGTTGTTGATTTTGCCAAAGGGCTGGTTGCTTTAGGTTATGAAATTGTTTCAACTGGTGGAACAATGAAAGTTTTAGAAGATCAGGGCGTACCTTGTATCGCAATTGATGATGTTACAGGTTTTCCAGAAATGCTGGATGGACGTGTTAAAACACTGCATCCAAAAATTCATGGTGGACTGTTATTCAGAAGAGATCTGCCAAGTCATGTTGAAACAGTGAAAGAATATGGAATTCAGCCTATTGATCTGGTATGTGTGAATCTTTATGAATTTGAAAAAGCATTAAAAGCAGGTAAAGAATTGCCTGATATGATTGAAAATATCGATATTGGTGGTCCATCAATGATCAGATCAGCTGCTAAAAACTTTAAAGATGTGCTGATCGTTACTGATCCTCATGATTATCATGTGGTATTGGAAGCAATTAAAAATAATGCGACTGATTTTGATTTCAGATTAAATCTGGCTTATAAGGCATTTTCGATGACTGGTGCTTATGATGCCATGATTTCAAGATATTTTGCTGATCAGGTTGGAGATCAGTTCCCAGATACTTTAAATATCTCATTAAAGAAAGTAGAACATCTGCGTTATGGTGAAAACTCACAGCAGGCAGCTAATAAATATGAAGATACTTATGTTCAAAAATCATTACTGGATTATGAACAGTTACATGGTAAAGAAATTTCATTTAATAATGTTAATGACTTATATGGTGCCGTAGCTGTAGTCAGAGAATTTGGTGATCAGATCGTGACTGCTGCTATTAAACATTCAACACCTTGTGGGGTGGCGATTGGTGATACAGGATATGATTCTTATATGAAAGCTTATGAAGCTGATCCACAGTCTATCTTTGGTGGTATCGTGGCAGTTAACTATAAAGTTGACAAGGCAACTGCTGAAGAAATGCATAAGATCTTCCTGGAAATCGTTGCTGCTCCAGATTATGATGAAGATGCATTAGAAATCTTAAAGAAAAAGAAAAATCTGCGTATTTTAAAATTAAAGAACCTGGATGCCAGAGAAGCCAAATATGATATTAAATATCTGGAAGGAAAAGTTCTGGTTCAGGAATTAAATAAAGAAATGATCAAAGAAATGAAAGTCGTTACTGATGCTCAGCCAACTGAAAAACAGTTAGCAGATATGGAATTTGGTATGAAAGTTGTTAAATATGTCAAATCAAATGCCATCTGTATCGTTAAAGACGGTGTAACTTTAGCTATTGGTGGAGGACAGACTTCACGTGTATGGGCATTAGAAAATGCGATTCATAATAATCCTGATAAAGATTTCAATGGTGCCGTTTTAGCATCAGATGCTTTCTTCCCATTTAATGACTGCGTACAGGTTGCTGCTGATGCTGGAATTAAAGCAATCGTGCAGCCAGGTGGATCAATCAGAGATCAGGATTCTATTGATTTATGTAATGAAAAGAATATACCTATGGTATTTAGCGGATACAGACACTTCAGACACTAGGAGGTAAATCATGAAAGTTCTCGTAATCGGTAGTGGTGGTCGTGAACACGCGATTGCTTATAAATTAAAACAAAGTCCTCAAGTCAGTGAGTTATATGCGATTCCTGGAAATCCAGGAATGGCTAAACTCGGTACTTGTGTTGATGGCTCAGTTGAAGATAAAGAAATGATCATTGATTTTATTAATGATCATCAGATTGATTTAACGGTCATCGGACCTGAAGTTCCATTATGCCTGGGACTGGCAGATGATATTGAAAAAGCAGGGTTTAAGGCTTTTGGTCCACAGAAAAAAGCAGCTACTTTAGAAGGAAGCAAAGCTTTTTCTAAAGATTTTATGATCAGACATCATATTCCTACGGCTCGTTATGTAGAAGTTGATAATTTTGAAACTGCCTGTCAGGAAATTGAAAATTTTGATTATCCATTAGTTATCAAGGCTGATGGTCTGGCTGCAGGGAAAGGCGTTGTTATCGTTGACAATAAAGATGATGCTATAAAGACTTTACAGGATATGATGGTCAATAAGGCTTTAGATGGTGCTGGCAGCAAAGTCGTATTAGAAGAATTTTTAACTGGTTTTGAATGTTCTTTACTTTGCTTTACAGATGGTAAGACCATTGTGCCAATGGTTTCTGCCAAAGATCATAAACAGGTTTATGATGGCAATAAAGGACCTAATACCGGTGGTATGGGGACTGTTTCTCCTAATCCTTTTTTACCAGAAGGAATGGATGAAGTATTTAAAAAAGATATTTTAGATCCTTTTATGCAGGGATTAAAAGAAGATGGTATGGATTATCGTGGCGTTGTCTTTATTGGTTTGATGATTGAAAACAATAAAGCCAAAGTACTGGAATTCAATGTGCGTTTTGGTGATCCAGAAACTCAGTCGATCCTGCTTAGATTAGATAGTGATCTTTATGAAATTATGGAAGCCTGTGCTAATTATCAGCTTGATCAAATTGATGTCAAATGGTCAGATGATCATGTTGCCTGTCTGGTTTTAGCTAGTGGTGGATACCCTGGCAGCTATCCTAAAGGAATGGAAATCAAAGGTATTGATGATGTTGATGATGATATCGTGATTTTCCATGCTGGAACAGCTTTAAAAGATGGCAAGCTGGTTACTAATGGGGGACGTGTATTAAATATTTGTGCTAAAGGAAAAGATTTAAAGGAAGCTTTAGCTAAAGTTTATAAGGCAAGTGAAACTGTCACCTTTGATGGAGTTTATTTCCGTCATGATATTGGATTGAGATAGGAGAGTTTTCTATGGCAAATGTAAGACGAATTTATGTGGAAAAAAGAAAAGAGTTTGCGACTGAAGCAAATGAAATCAGAAATAATTTAATTGAACAGTTAGGCATTCAAGTTCCATCATTACGTGTTATTCATCGTTATGATGTACAGGGAATCAGTGAAGAAATACTGCAGCAGGGAATTAATACGATCCTGGCTGAACCAATGGTTGATGATGTTTATGATGAAACATTTCCTTTAGGGGATAATGAATCTGTATTTGCTATTGAATATCTGCCTGGTCAATATGATCAAAGAGCTGATTCATGTCAACAGTGTTTTGAAATCTTAACTGGAACTTCTTCTACAACAGTAAAATGTGCAAAGATGATCGTTGTTGATGTTGATCATGATGAAGAAATTATTGCTAAAATTCAGCATTATCTGATCAATCCTGTTGATCAGCGTATTGCCAGTCTGGATAAGCCAGATGATCTGTATGAAGCTGCACCAGAAATAAAACCTGTTCCTACTTTAACTGGATTTAATGAACTGGATGAAGCTGGATTAAAACAGTTTTTGAAAGATAATGGCATGGCCATGAATCTGGATGACTTAAAAGTTACTCAGGATTATTTTAAAAATGAAGAACATCGTGATCCAACCGAAACCGAAATCAAAGTTTTAGATACATACTGGTCAGATCACTGTCGTCATACAACTTTTGCTACCATTATTACTGATATTGATATTGAAAATGGGGCATTTAAAGAAATACTGGAAAAAGATATCGAAGAATACAAGACCAGCCGTCATGTTGTTTACGGTATCGATACAGATAGACCATTGACTTTAATGGATCTGGCAACCATTTCGATGAAAGAATTAAGAAAAGCAGGATATCTTGATGATATGGAAGTTTCAGAAGAAATCAATGCCTGCTCCATTGAAATTACCGTTCATACCACTGATGGTGATGAACAGTGGCTGCTGATGTTTAAAAATGAAACTCATAACCACCCAACTGAAATTGAGCCATTTGGTGGGGCTGCAACATGTTTAGGAGGAGCCATTCGTGATCCGCTGTCAGGACGTGCTTATGTATATCAGTCAATGCGTATTACCGGAGCTGGTGATCCACGTAAATCATTAGCGGAAACAACACCAGGTAAACTGCCACAAAGAAAGATCTGTCAGGAAGCAGCGCATGGTTTTTCAAGCTATGGTAACCAGATTGGTCTGACAACTGGTTATGTTCATGAAATCTATGATGAAGGCTATATTGCCAAACGTATGGAAATTGGAGCTGTTGTTGCTGCTGCACCTAAAGAACAGGTTATTCGTCTGGAACCACAGAAAGGACAGATCGTCTTACTGATTGGTGGACGTACTGGTCGTGATGGTATTGGTGGTGCTACTGGTTCATCTAAATCTCATGATGTCAAATCGATTGAAACAGCTGGTGCAGAAGTACAAAAAGGAAACCCTGTTGAAGAAAGAAAAATTCAAAGACTGTTTAGAAATCAGGAAGTTTCTAAACGTATCGTCAGATGCAATGACTTTGGAGCTGGTGGAGTCTGTGTAGCAGTTGGTGAACTGGCAAGTGGACTTGATATCAATTTAGATGCTGTTTTGAAAAAATATGAAGGGCTGACTGGAACGGAACTGGCTATTTCTGAATCACAGGAACGTATGGCTATTGTTGTTAATGATTATGATGTTGATTTCATTAAAGAACAGTGTGCTAAAGAAAATCTGGAAGTTGTGGAAGTAGCAACGGTTACCGATACTCATCGTTTAGTGATGAAACACATGGGACAGGATATCGTGAATATTTCTCGTGCCTTCCTGGATGCTGCAGGGGCGAAACGTTACCAGGATGTTAAAGTAAAATTGCCAGATTTTTCAAAGACACCATTTACAGTTGAAGCTAAGGAAAACTTTGTGGAAACGGTCAAAGAAGTGATGACCAGACTTTCAGTAGCCAGTCAAAAAGGTCTGGTAGAAAGATTTGATTCATCAATCGGTAATGGTACGGTTTTATCTCCATATGGAGGAAGAACTTATCATAGTGAAACCGAAGGAATGGCAGCTTTAATTCCTGTTTTAGGTAAAGAAACTACGACGGCTTCAATCATGGCCTATGGTTTTAATCCTTTGATTGCAAAATGGTCACCATATCATGGGGCAATGTATGCTATTGTAGAAAGTATTGCTAAGATCATTGCCATGGGTGGTGATTATCATACCATTCGTTTTTCATTCCAGGAATATTTTGAAAAATTACTGGATGATCCATATAAATGGGGTAAACCTTTAGCGGCATTACTGGCGGCCCATCGTGTTCAAAAAGAACTTAAGCTGCCATCAATTGGTGGTAAAGATTCTATGTCAGGAACTTTTGAACATATTTCCGTGCCACCAACATTAGTGTCTTTTGCAATCACATCGCTTGATGTGGATGATGTCATGACTCCAGAAGCCAAAGAAGCTGGACATATTCTGGTTGAAGTACAGTTAAATAAAGATGAGTTTAAAGTCTTTGATTTTGCTCATATGCAAAAACAGTATGATGCGATTCAGGCATTAATGAAACAGGGAAAAATCTATTCAGCTTATACTGTCAAAGATGGTGGTGTTATTGAAGCTGTCAGCAAAATGGCCTTTGGTAATGGCTTAGGTGCTGCTTTCAATACAAACTATTCTCTGGCATCATACTTAGAAAAGAATTATGGAAATATCATTATTGAAGTTAAATCAGAAAAATATCTATCAGGTTTAGATTATCGTATCGTTGCTATTTTAAATGAAAGTGACTGTTTATCTTATGGTTTAGAATCAATTACTTTAAAAGAAGCTTATGCTTTAAATAAACAGCCTCTTGAAAGTGTTTATCCAACGCGTGAAACAGCACCAACTCAAGATATTAAAGTAGCAGCCTGCAAGACAAGATCAACATTACGTCCAAAAGTGCTGGTGGAAAAACCATTGGTTGTTATTCCTGTATTCCCAGGAACGAACTGTGAATATGATTCAAAACGTGCTTTTGAAAAAGCTGGTGCTGAAGTTGAACTGGTACTGATTCGAAATAAAACAGAAGAAATGTTAAAAGCATCGATCGATGAACTGGAAGCAGCGATCAAGCGTGCTCAAATCGTGATGCTGCCTGGTGGTTTCTCAGCTGGTGATGAACCAGAAGGGTCTGGTAAGTTTATTGCTACGGTACTTAGAAATCCTAAGTTAAAAGCCGCTATCAGTGATTTATTGGATCATAGAGATGGATTAATGATCGGTATCTGTAATGGATTCCAGGCTTTGATCAAATTAGGATTGTTACCATATGGTGAAATTAGAGATATGACGAAAGATGATGCAACATTGACATTTAATACGATTGGTCGTCACTTATCTCAGTTTGTTGATACTCGTATTGGTTCAGTCAAATCACCATGGCTTTCATATGTTCATGTTGGTGATGTTCATATTATTCCAATTTCTCATGGTGAAGGACGCTTTGTCGCACCAAAAGAAGTGATTGATGAACTGTTTGCCAATGGTCAGGTATTCTCACAGTATGTTGATCCAAATCGTAAAGTGACGATGCAGACACCATATAATCCAAATGGATCAATGTATGCAATTGAAGGTATCATTTCTAAAGATGGTCGTGTTTTAGGAAAGATGGGACATAGTGAACGTCAAGGTGAAAATCGTTTCAAAAATGTTTATGGTGAAATGGACCAGAAACTGTTTGAAGCTGGTGTAAATTATTTCAGAGGTGGTAAATAGAATGGAAAAACTAGAATTTGAATGTATGACATTAAGTCCGCTGGATGGACGTTATGGTGCGATCAAAGATGCTTTAGGTGAATATTTTTCAGAATATGCTTTAGTGAAATATCGTGTCTTTGTCGAAATGCAATGGCTGAAGTTTTTGCTGGAAAATGTTGAAAATGATATTTTAGCCAAATTTGATCACAGTCAAATGGATCGTCTAATGTCAGTATCTGCTGATTTCAGTTTTGATTCATTTGCCAGAATTAAAGAAATTGAAAATACGACACGTCATGATGTTAAAGCGGTTGAATATTTTATTGATGAAAAATTAGAAGCGATGGGAATGGGTTATCTGCAAAGCTTTGTTCATATCGGATGTACATCAGAAGATATCAATAATACATCATATGCCTGCATGCTTAAATATGGTTTAAAAGACGTCTGGCTGCCAAAAGCTAAAGCTTTTGCTAAGATCATTGATCAGTGGGCTGTTGATCATAAACATGATGCGATGCTGGCTCATACGCATGGTCAGCCTGCAACACCTACAACAATTGGAAAAGAATTCAAGGTTTATGCTTATCGTTTCCATTCTAGTATTGAAAATATTGAAAATATCAAGATCAAAGCGAAGTTTAATGGAGCGACAGGAAACTATAGTGCCATTTTAACCGCTTTTCCAAATTTAGACTGGCGTGAATTAAATAAAAAATTCGTTGAAGAATATTTAGGTTTAACTTATAACCCACTGACAACACAAATTGAAAGTCATGATTATACCTGTCATATTTTAGATGGAATCAGACATTTTAATAATGTGCTGGTTGATCTGGATGTTGATATGTGGCTGTATATTTCTATGGAATATTTCAAACAGATTCCAGTAAAAGGTGAAGTGGGAAGCAGTACGATGCCACATAAAGTGAATCCAATTCGTTTTGAAAATTCTGAAGCTAATGTTGATATGTCTAATCAGATCTGCATGGGACTGTCAAATAAACTGCCTAAATCACGTATGCAAAGAGATCTGTCTGACAGTTCAAGTCAAAGAAATATTGGATTGGCTTTCGGATATTCGCTGCAGGCTATTAGTGAAACAACAAATGGTCTAGCGAAATGTGTTGTTAATAAAGAAAAACTGGCTTTTGATTTAAATGAAAAATGGGAAGTATTAGCGGAACCAATTCAGACGATGTTAAGAAAATATGGTATTGCTGATGCTTATGATCAGTTAAAAGCTTTAACTAGAGGTAAAAATATCTCTCGTGAAGCCATCATGGAATTCGCTCAAGGTTTAGATGTTTTATCTGATGAAGACAGACAGACTTTATTGGATATGACACCAGCAAGCTATATTGGTTTTGCTGATGAATTATGCGATATTGAATTATAATATGATCGATCGATATATCATTGAATGTTTATATCATGACTGGAAACATGAAGAAGAAATCAGCTGTTTTTATCAGTTGCTTTGTGATTATGCTGCCAGTCAGGAGACAAAAAAGATTGAGGAATGTTTAAAAGACCTCAATCTTTTATGTTGTCGCCATAAGATCAGACCGGTTTATTATGACAATCACTGTTTAAAAACCGATCTGGATCGTTATATTTTAGAAACCTGGCGACAGGAATCCATGAATATTCATCGTGAAGCTGGAAAGGATGAGGGGAAAAGGTAATGAAATCACAAAGTATGCTGGAAGGTTCTTTATGGAAAAAGATCTTCTTTTTTGCGATGCCACTGGCAGCCAGCAGTATTTTACAGCAGCTGTTTAACGCTGCTGACAGTGCAGTTGTTGGTCGTTTTGCCGGAAGTGAAGCGTTAGCTGCTGTTGGCGCTAATACGCCGGTGACATCACTGTTTATTAACGCACTGGTTGGACTTTCAATTGGTGCCAATGTCATTATTGCCCAATATATTGGTGCTGATGATAAAAAACATATTGGAAAAACAATTCAGACGGCGATTCTTTTTTCAATATTAGGAGGAATCGTAATAGGGATCATTGGTTTGCTGCTGGCAGATCAGATATTAATGATGGTCGGAACACCGGATAATGTCATTCATCTGGGAAGTATTTATTTACGTATTTATTTTTTAGGGGTACCTTTCATCTCACTGTTTAACTTTGCTTCAGCTATTATTCGTAGTTCAGGGGATACGAAAAGACCAATGTATTGTCTGATCATTGCGGGGATCTTAAATATCATTTTAAATCTGATCCTGGTTATTGTATTTGATCTTTCTGTAGCGGGCGTAGCTATCGCTACCGTTATTTCACAGATCGTATCATCATTGATTCTGACATATAGTCTGGTTAAAGAAGAAGGGATCATTCATCTTGAGTTAAAAGGGATGACCATTGATAAAAGAGCCATGATCAAGATCTTAAAAACTGGGGCTCCTGCTTCTTTACAAAGCATGGTCTTTTCACTTTCCAATGTATGTCTGCAATCAGGAATCAATGGTTTTGGCAGTCATGCTATTGCCGGAAGTGCTGCTGCCAGCAATTTTGAGTTTTTTGATTATTTTATGGTCAATGCTTTTAATCAGGCTGCTGTTACTTTCATTGGTCAGAATTATGCAGCTAAAAAATATGATCGCTGTAAAAAGATCTTTAAGGTATGCATGATTGAATCACTGATTGGCATTTTATGTATGGAAGCTTTGTTCTTTGTTGGCAGAGATCAGTTTATCAGTCTGTATACAACTGAAAAGCTGGTGGCCAGCTATGCATTAATTAGAATGTATCACTGCATGATTCCACATTTTTTAATGAACTCTTACGAAATTACTGGATCGGTATTAAGAGGAATGGGTTATTCACTGTTGCCTGCATTGCTGACAGTGATTGGATCTGTTGGTTTTAGACTGTTTTGGCTATTTAGTATTTTTCCGATTTTCAATTCATTTGAAATGCTGTTGAATGTTTATCCAGTTTCTTGGATCTTAACTGGAACGATGGTCATCATTTCTTATATTTTCGTCAGCAAAAAAGCTTTCCGCTAAAAAAATGTACTTTTCAAATGAAAAGTACATTTTTTATAATAGTGGAATATTATTTTTTCTGCATTCTTCGATCATTTCTTCTGGCCAGATACTTGCCTGAACTTCACCGATATGAGCACGTTTTAAAAGCAGCATGCAAAGTCTTGACTGACCGATACCTCCACCGATGGTATAAGGCAGTTCTTTATTGATGATTGCCTGATGATAAGGCAGTTGCAGACGGTCTTCGCATTTTTCTTTTTTGACCTGTTCAACTAAAGAATTTTCATCGACACGGATACCCATTGATGAAATTTCAATAGCACATTGTAATGGTTCATACCAGAACAGTAAATCACCATTTAACTGCCAGTCATCGTAATCTGGTGCACGACCATCGTGTTTCTGCCCACCTTTTAAAACATCACCAATCTGCATGACAAAGACACAGCCCATTTTTTTGCAGACTTTGTTTTCTCTTTCTTTAGGTGTTAGATCAGGATATTGATTTTCCAGCTCCTGAGCAGTAATGAAATGCACTTCTTCTGGCAGGAAGTTAACGGCTTTAGGATATTTATACCAGACTTCATGTTCCATATGTTTGATGACTTTAAATATTTTTTTAACGTAATGTCTTAATGTTTTGACATTTCTTTCTTCTTTGGAAATGATCAGTTCCCAGTCCCACTGGTCAACATAATAGGAATGCAGGTTATCGACTTCTTCATCTTTTCTGATGGCATTCATATTAGTATATAATCCTTCATGTAAGGAAAAACCATATTTTTTTAAGGCCATACGTTTCCATTTGGCTAAAGAATGAACTACTTCGATGGGATCATTTGGTATTTCATGGATTTCAAAAGAAACTGGCTGTTCAACGCCATTAAGATTATCGTTAAGGCCACTGTTTTTTTCTACAAATAATGGTGCAGAAATTCTTTCCAGATTCATTTCGCGACCAAATTCTTTTTGAAAAGTATCTCTGATATATTTGATCGCTTCCTGTGTTTCTCTGGTGTCTAAAACAGGATCGTAGTTTTTAGGTATTATTAGATTCATTTTAAGACTCTCCCCCTTAAATATATGATAATATTTTACCATTATTATAAATTTATAAAAGATATTAATAATTAATTATTATTGATGATAAGTAATTATTAATAGTTTCATAAACTGTGTGTTGTTTTTCTTGATAGAGTTTTGTATAATTAAAAAAATAAAGGAGATTTTATGAGAAACTTAGAACATGTATCACATATCGTTGTCAAAGTGGGGTCGACATCGCTATGTGACAGTAATGGAACATTAAATAAAGAAAAAATATTAAAGATCATATCCCAGATTGCCTATATCAAAAGAAAAGGCATCAAGGTCACATTGGTTTCTTCGGGTGCTATTTCAGCGGGAATGGGAGTTTTGGATCTCGACAGTAAACCATCAGAACTGAATAAGAAACAGGCTTTGGCTGCTATCGGTCAGGCTCACCTGATGCAGATTTATGAAGATCTGTTCAGTCTGTTTCGTCTTCAATGTGCTCAGATCTTATTGAATCATGATGATTTTGATGACCGTAAAAGACTGATGAACCTTTCCCATGCCCTGAATGCGATTATTGACTATGATGTCATACCGATCATCAATGAAAATGATACACTGGCTGTTGAAGAAATCAAGGTGGGGGATAACGATACCCTTTCGGCTTTGGTACTGCCAGTCGTTGATGCCCAGCTGCTGGTGCTGGTGTCTGATATTGATGGGCTTTATGATGATAATCCGCATGATAATCCACAGGCTCATTTAATTCATGAAGTTGATGGTATTGATGATCATATCATGGAGTTTGCGAAGGATTCTTCCAGTCAGTTAGGGACGGGAGGTATGGTGACCAAACTCAAAGCGGCTAAAGTAGTCAATGATTATGGCGGAGATATGGCCATCATTAATGGTCAAAGTGATCATTCTTTGATCGACCTGATCGAAGGAAAAAAAATTGGCACTTATTTCAGTGGTAAATCAGGCAGAACATTATCTTCCCGAAAACACTGGATCATGTACCGTTCTTCACCAAAAGGGCAGATCTTTGTTGATGAAGGGGCAAAAACAGCACTGTTAAGACATACTTCACTACTGCCAACAGGAATCAGTGATGTTGAGGGATCATTTATGCAAGGCAGTGTTATTGATGTCTTGTCTCAAGATCATGAACTTTTAGCCCGTGGTATCGTGAATTATTCCAGTGATGAAATCAGACTGATCAAAGGTAAAAGATCAGGAGATATTGAAAGTATATTACATTATAAAGATTATGATGAAGTCATTCATGCTGATAATCTGGTCATTAATAAGGAGGGATGATGACATGGATAATCAAATTACACAACAGTTAAAACAGGCTAAAGGAGCCTGCCGTTTAATGCAGAATACTGATCGTGAAACCAAGGAAAAAGCGTTAGCATTGATTGCGAAGGCACTGGTGGCACATCAGGATATGATTTTAGAAGAAAATCAGAAAGATGTAGCCATGGCTCAAGAAAATGGCATCAGTGAGGCGATGGTCGATCGTCTGCTTTTGACCAAAGAGCGTATTGAAGCTATGGCCCAAGATATTTTAAAAGTGATCAAGCTGGATGATCCTATTGGAACAGTTGTCAGAGAAATACATCGCCCTAATAATCTGATCATCAAACAGATTCGTATTCCAATTGGGGTTATCGGTATTATTTATGAATCAAGACCTAATGTCACCGTTGATATTGCTTCATTATGTATCAAGACCAATAATGTCTGTGTATTAAAAGGTGGTAAAGAAGCAATTCATTCTAACCGTATTCTAGTTAAGGTCATGAATGAAGCTATTGCTGGTATTTTACCAGATCATTGTGTGACTTTGCTGGAAACAACTCAGCGCAGTGATATTGATTATGTGATCAAGGCTCACGATTATGTTGATGTCGTAATACCTCGTGGTTCGGCTGGACTGATCAACTATGTTGTAGGACATGCTACGGTGCCAGTTATTGAAACCGGAGCCGGGATCTGTCATTTATATATTGATGAGTATGCTGATTTGAAGATGGCGATTGATATCGCTGTTAATGCTAAAATTCAAAGACCATCAGTATGTAATGCGGTGGAAACGATCCTGGTTCATGAAAATATAGCTGAACGTTTTTTACCAGCTATGCAGGAAGCTTTTGAAAATCGTGTTCAGTTTTATGTGGATGAAAAAGCTGTGCAGTATTTACCTGGAAAGATGGCAACTACTCAAAACTATGCCACAGAATACGATGATTATATCTGTAATGTCAAGATCGTTAAGGATGTTGATGAAGCCATCGAACATATTTATCAGTATTCTACTAAACATTCTGAAGCCATTGTCAGCGAAGATTATGAATTGGCCGACTACTTTATGGACAGTCTGGATTCTGCCTGTGTTTATCATAATGCTTCAACCCGTTTTAGCGATGGTGGTGAATTTGGTTTTGGTGCCGAAGTGGGAATTTCTACGCAGAAACTTCATGCGCGCGGACCGTTAGGCTTACAGGAAATTACTTCAACCAAATATAAGATCTATGGTCATGGACAGATCCGTAAATAAGAGTTTAAGAACTCTTATTTTTTTGATTGACAATAGTTAGTATACTAACTATAATGTTGATAACTCAAGGAGGTGATAGCATGGCTGATAAGATGAGCTTTGCAGAAATCGAAGAGGTTTTAAACAGTTTTCGCAAACTTTATAAGACATCGTATGATATCTTTAATCAGAAAGCGAAAAACTATATCATTACTCCGGGACAGTTTCATCTGCTTAATACGATCTTGCATCATGATGGTATTAATCAGCGGGAACTGGCTGACATGCTCAAAATAACACCGGCAACGCTTTCGGTCAGAATCAGAAGACTGGAAAAAGAAAATATGCTGGTGCGTGAGGCGGATATGAAAGATAAAAGAAATTATATTCTTGCGCTGACACCTCAGGGAAAGCAGCTGATCGAGCATTCTTATGAACATATGAGAAAAAATATGGTACTGCTTTTTAGTGGGGTTACCAGTGAAGAAATGACCGCGTTAAAATCATGTCTGAGCAAGATTCAGCATAATTTAGACAAGAAGAAGGAGGAAAATCATGCTAAAGATTAAAAAATATTTACTCAGGTTCTGGCCTTTGATCCTGGTGAGTTTTGCTTTGCTGTTTGTACAGTCGCAATCAGAACTGGCCTTGCCAGATTATATGAGCGATATCGTCTCGACTGGTATTCAGGCTGGCGGTTTTGACTCGCCAGTTGCAGAAGTACTTTCAGCTGATACGTATGATCATGTCATGATCTTTTTGTCAGATCAGGACCAGATCATTTTCCAGGACAGTTACGAAGCTGTTAAAAATAAAGATATTTCTCGTGATCTTAAAGATCTTTATACTAAGATCAAAGATCAGGATATTTATGTTTTAAAAGATCTCAGTCGTGAAGAAGAGAGTGAACTGGAAACAATTATGACCAAACCGATGCTGCTTGTCAGTTCCATTGATTCAATGGATCCAGACAGTGAAGAATATCAGCAGATGACTGGGAACCTGCCAGCAGGCATGGATATTTATGATGCGATGGCACTGATGGGTCAAGAACAGAAAGACAAGATGTTTTCAAACATTGACAGTCAGATGGAAACCATGGGCGAAAGTACCATGAAAATCGCTGCCGGAAACAGTGTCAAACAGGAATATATCCGTTTGGGAAGGGATGTTGATGCCATTTCGCATCAGTATATCTTTATTTCCGGATTAAAGATGTTAGGTATTGCCTTGATTGGAACCTTATCTGCGATTACCGTGGCCTACTGTTCTTCGCGTTTTGGCGCTGGGGTTGCTAAAAATTTAAGAAAAGATGTTTTTGATAAAGTAGAAAGTTTTTCTAATGAAGAGTTTTCAAAATATTCTACGGCATCACTGATTACCAGAACAACTAATGATATTACGCAGGTTCAGATGGTTTCGATGATGATGTTAAGAATCATAGCTTTTGCGCCAATCATGGGGATTGGGGCTTTGATCAAAGCTATTTCAAATTCACCAAGCATGACCTGGATCGTGGGTGTGGTATTGATTTTCATTACGGGAATCATGCTGGTTACAGTTATTGTCGTTATGCCAAAGTTTAAAATCATTCAGAAACTGATCGATAAGCTGAATCTGACGATGAGAGAGAATTTAAGCGGAATGATGGTCATTCGTGCTTTTGGTAATGAAAAACATAGTGAAGACAGATTTGATGAAGCTAACCGTAATTTACGTGATGTCAATCTGTTTGTTAATAAAGCGATGGCTTCACTGATGCCAATCATGATGTTTATTTTTAATGCTGTGACTTTGGTCATTGTTTATTATGGTGCTAAACAGATTGATTTAGGAAATATTGCGATTGGACAGATGATGGCTTTTATGCAGTATGCTATGCATATCATCATGTCATTTTTAATGATTGCCATGATTGCTATCATGGTACCAAGAGCTTCAGTGGCAGCTGGACGTATTTATGAAGTTATTGCGACTGAACCAAAAATTACAGATCCTCAAGATCCACGTCCATTTTTAAACAGTCAAAGAGGAATGGTAGAATTTAAAAATGTATCATTCCAGTATCCGGGGGCACATGAAGCGGTATTACAGAATATCAGTTTTAAAGCTTATCCAGGAAAAACAACCGCTTTTATCGGTTCTACTGGTTCTGGTAAGTCGACACTGATCAATCTGATTCCTCGTTTTTATGAAGCAACGGATGGTGAAGTGCTGGTCAATGGGGTCAATGTTAAAGATGTCAGCATGCATGATCTAAGAGATGTCATTGGACTGGTACCACAAAAAGGTGTTTTATTCAGTGGTACGATTGAATCAAATCTGAAATATGGAGCACCTGATATTTCTGATGAGGAATTGGCTGAAGTTATTGCGATTGCTCAGGCCAAAGAATTTATTGATGAGAAAGAAAAAGGAATCAGAAGTCCTATTGCTCAAGGTGGAAGCAATGTTTCTGGAGGGCAGAAACAGAGATTATGTATTGCCAGAGCGTTGGCTAAAAAACCAGATATTTATATTTTTGATGACAGTTTTTCGGCTTTGGATTTTAAAACTGATGCTAAATTAAGAAAAGAATTAAATAAACTGATTCGTCAGACCAGCAGTACGGTCTTGCTTGTTGGTCAGCGTATTGCTTCGATCATGGATGCTGATTCGATCATTGTTTTAGATCAGGGACGCATTGTTGGTCAGGGAACTCATCAGCAGCTGATGGAAAGCTGTCAGGTCTATCAGGAAATAGCTTATTCACAGCTTTCAAAGGAGGAATTGGAAAATGCCTAGAATGCACGGAAACAGACCACCGGAAAAGGTGAAGGATTTTAAAGGGACATTGAAAAAACTCTTCCAGTATTTAAGACCGTATTATCTGAAATTTGTGATCGTTATTATTTTTGCGGTGGGATCAACGGTTTTTACGATCATTGGACCAAAGATCCTGGCTAAGGCAACAGATAAGTTATCGGAAGGTATTGTGGCAAAAGTCCAGAATACT
Source organism: Thomasclavelia spiroformis (assembly GCA_016901755.1). GTDB lineage: Bacteria > Bacillota_I > Bacilli_A > Erysipelotrichales > Coprobacillaceae > Faecalibacillus > Faecalibacillus spiroformis_A. Next base: position 49,543 of record JACJKV010000010.1, read on the forward strand.
GGCGGTATTGATTTTGATTATATTGGCATGATCTGTCTGCTGCTGGTTGGTTTATATCTGATTTCAGCATTATTCAGTTATATCCAGTCTTATACTACTGCCAGTATTTCACAGAAAGTATCTTATGATTTAAGAAAATCTTTGTGTGAGAAGATCGATCGTATGCCACTGGCTTATTTTGACCGTCACAGCAGTGGGGATACGCTGTCAAGGGTTACTAATGATATTGATATGATTGCCCAGTCATTGAATCAGAGTATGTCACAGATGATTACTTCAACGGTGACAGTCATTGGAATCTTTGTGATGATGTTAACGATATCATGGCAGATGACGCTGATTGCCGTTCTGGTTTTACCGGTTTCTTTGTTCGTTATCGTCAATGTGATGAAAAGATCACAAAGTTATTTCGTTAAACAGCAAAAATCATTAGGTGATGTCAATGGTCATATTGAGGAAATGTATGGCGCTCATCAGGTCGTTAAGGCATTTAATGGTGAAGCGGCTTCTGTCAGAAAGTTTGTTGAGTATAATAATGAATTATATAATTCAGCCTGGAAATCAAATTTCCTTTCTGGTCTGATGCAGCCACTATCAACGTTTGTTGGTAACTTAGGTTATGTAGCGGTTTGTATCATTGGTGGTTTTTTAGCTGGGGGACAGAATATTACGATAGGTGATATTCAGGCTTTTATCCAGTATGTCAGACAGTTTAATCAGCCTATCAATCAGATGGCACAGATCATGAATATGCTGCAAAGTACGGCTGCGGCAGCTGAACGTGTTTTTGAATTTTTAGAGGAAACAGAACTGGAACCAGAAACAGCGTTGGTTCCTGCCAAACAGGTAGCCAAGATAGAAGGTGCGGTCACTTTTGATGGCGTTAAATTTGGTTATGTTCCTGAAAAAACGATCATTCATCATTTTGATATGCATGTTCATGCCGGTCAGACGATTGCAATCGTTGGTCCAACAGGAGCAGGGAAGACAACTATTGTCAAACTGCTGATGCGTTTCTATGAACTGAATGAAGGAAATATCTTTATTGATGGTATCAATATCAAAGATTTTTCCCGTCATGATCTAAGAAGCCTGTTTGGGATGGTCTTACAGGATACGTGGCTGTTTAATGGTACGATTGAGGAAAACCTAAAATATGGTCATTTAGACTGCAGTGATGAAGAATTTAAAAAAGCCTGTGAAATGGCTTATGTCGATCATTTTGTTAATACTTTAGAAGATGGCTATCAGACGGTAATTGATGAAGAATCTTCGAATATTTCTCAGGGACAGAAACAGCTGTTAACGATTGCTCGTGCCTTTTTGAAAGATCCTAAGATTCTGATTCTTGATGAAGCAACTTCTTCAGTTGATACGAGAACTGAAATTCTGATTCAAAAGGGAATGGAAAAGCTGATGGAAGGCAGAACCAGCTTTGTTATTGCCCATCGTTTATCTACGATTAGAGATGCCAATACGATCATTGTTATGAAAGATGGCGATATCGTTGAAATTGGTAATCATCAAGATCTGCTGGATAAAGGTGGTTTTTATGCCAGCTTATATCAGTCACAGTTTGAAGGCAGTGAGATTTAAAAAAAGATGTATTATTCAATGTTTTTTGAATAATACTTTTTTTATGAGTATCATATGTTAGAACTGTTAAAGAAAATAATAATTGTGATATTATATGATATTTTTTTCACATTTTTCTTTTCAAAATAATTAAGAAGTGATATATTACTACCAGTGAGGGGATATTATGGCGAAGAGAAAACCAAGATATATTTTGATCAAGGAATATATCATACAAAATATTCGTGATGGTAAATATAAAGAAAATGAACAGATTGAAAGCGAACATACCTTATGTGAGCTTTTTAATGTGACACGTATGACAGTCAGACAGGCTTTGACAGAACTGATCAATGAAAATATCATTTATTCAATTCCTAAAGTTGGATCGTTTGTCTGTAAGAAATCAAGATTTAAGAGTTTTGATGGATTGAACAGTGTTACTGAAGACTGTGCCAAAAAAAATGAAGTATGTACGACTAAGGTCATCGAACATGAACTGATTTTAGCCGATGATCATATAAAAAAGGAAATGTCACTGGAAGATGAAAGCCAGGTCTGGCATATTAAAAGAGTCAGATATGTTAATGGTGAACCATTGGCTTTTGAAGAATGTTACTGTAATCATCATATTACTGGTGATATTCCATTATCGGCACCAAGTACATCTTTGTTCCATTATTTTGAAGATGAACTGAATCTGCATATCAGTTTTTCTGATCAGCAGATCGATGCGGTCTTAGCGGGTGAAGAACTGGGGAAATATTTAGAAGTAGATCCTATTACCCCACTGCTTAGAGTCTTATCGATTACCTGTTTGCATAGTGGTCAGTGCATTGAATTTGGTTATACGTATTATCGTGTTGACAAGTATACTTTTAATCAGGTTGCTTATCGTCGAAAATAAATGATTGATTAATTTATTTATTTTGTTATAATCAAGACAAAAAGGAGAGCTATGATGAAATATTTTTATATTGCGTTTATATCGATGGTTCCTTTGATTGAATTAAGAGGAGCTATACCGGTATCACAAGGATTAGGATTACCTATTATTCCATCATATATCGTGTGTATTATAGCGAATATGTTACCTGTACCAATTATTTATCTATTTGCCAGAAAAGTGCTGGTATGGGGATGTGATAAGCCTGTCATTGGTGGCTTTTTTACCTGGTGTTTAGAAAAAGGTGAAAAAGGTGGTAGAAAGCTGCAGGAAAAGGCAGGAAGAAGTTTATTTGTAGCGTTGATGCTGTTTGTTGGTGTTCCATTACCTGGAACGGGAGCATGGACAGGAACATTGGCTGCCAGTATTTTAGATATGGATTTTAAATCGACGGTTATCGCTGTTATGTTAGGTGTCGTTTTAGCGGGAGTTATCATGATGGTCGTAAGTTTTTTAGGTTTTTCTTTAGTATAGAAAAACCTATTTTTCATGAGGTGAGAAGATGAATGTAGAAATAATTAATGTAGGGACCGAACTGCTGTTAGGGGAAATCGTTAACAGCAATGCGACATATTTACAGAAAATGTGTCGTGATCTTGGTTTTAATGTTTATTATACAACTGTAGTAGGTGATAATCCGCAAAGGCTTCTAGATTGTCTCAATCTGGCTTTTCAAAGAGGGGCTAACTGTGTTATCACGACTGGAGGACTAGGACCAACGGAAGATGATTTGACCAAAGAATTATCTGCCAGATATCTTGGTTTAAAGATGGTTTATGATGAAGCAGAAGCCAAAAAGGTCAATGATAAATGCTGTTTTGTAACGGGATTAGATCAGGTTAGTGACAATAATTTTAAACAGGCTTATTTTCCTGAAAACTGTTATGTTTTAGATAATCCCATTGGTACGGCCAATGGCTGTGTGATGTCTAAAGATGAAAAAATGATCATCAATTTGCCTGGACCACCTAAAGAAATGCGCTATGTTGTTGATCATGAACTGGTTTTATATCTGGAAAAGTATCGTCAAGAACGTATTTATACATATGATATCGTGACCCAGGGCATTGGTGAATCCGCAGCAGCTACTTTAATTGACGATATTGTAAAATCGCAAAAAGAAGTTTCGATTGCTTTGTATGCTTCTGAGGAATTTGTCAGAGTGCGTTTAGCAGTGAAGGCCCGTGATCAAAAGCAGGCCAGTGAGCTGATGGCTGATACCAGAGCTTTGATCTGTGAACGTTTAAAAGGATATATTTTAGATGATCATGATCTGTTGAAAGTGATCATGAAGTATGTAGATGGTTTTACGATTTATAATCGCTGTGATTTTAAGCTGGGAGAGCGTTTTATCAACAATGGGGGAGAAGTGTTTATTCAGTTAGACAGTGAAGTCCATCCTTTAGGTGAAATTGTTCATGTTTTATTAAAATATAAAGAAAAAGAAATATCGTTTGATATTCCTTTACTGGTTAAAGCCAGTCTTTCTTTACCAAAGCTGGAAGCAAAGCTGTTAAGTCAGATCTATCAGCTAGTGAAAAGGGATTAATTCAAGAAATTTGATTGATGCAACGGAAAGGCTTTTTCTTTTCAGATAGGCATAGCCTATGCTTCTGGAAGGAAGAGGCTTTTTTAGTTTCATTTCATAGACTTTTTGATGATCAAGTTCATATTGAGAGAATTCTTTAATGACACAGGCAATGCCTAAATTAGCATGCGTGAATTCTAATAAAAGCTGATGTGCTCCCAGTTCCATTTCGGGTTTTAATAAGATGCCTTCTTTAGCAAAATATTTATCGATATAGTTTCTTGAATTAGAAGCTTTTTCTAACAGGATCAGATCTTTTTGGGCGATTTCCTGATAGGTATAGAGATGATCATCGGGATCTTTAGCGATAAAGATATCGTGAATAGCAAAACATGGTTTGACTTCGATGCTTTCTTCCTGATAGGGAAGATTGATAAAGGCGATATCGATCTTGCCTGCTTTAAGATATTCGATGGTTTCTAAGGATGTTCCATTGATGACATTGATCTTGATATCAGGGTAGCGCTGATGAAAAATCTTCAATAAATCAACCAGAAAGTTTTCACAGATGGAATCTCCAGCACCAATGACAAGTTCCCCTGCACTGAGATCGTGATGATTTGACAGTTCGTTTTCTACGGAGGTTATCAAAGAGAGAGCTTCGGTAATATTTTTATGGAGAAGCATACCTTCTTTAGTGAGGATCACACCTTTGCTTTGACGAATGAAAAGCTGGGTGTTCAGTTCTTTTTCTAAGGCATGGATAGTTTGTGATACTGCTGATTGTGAGATATAGAGATTTTTGGCTGCCTGAGAGAAAGATAAGGTAGAGGCTGCTTCATTAAAGATTTTATATTGTTCAAGTTTTATCATATAAGTCCTCCTAATATCAAATTCATTATATATTAATTTTACTAATGTTTAAATATAGATTATAATAGGGTTGTAAAAAAGCCAAAAAAAGAAAGGTGGAAGTAAAAAAATGGCTGGTGTTGTTGTAGTAGGAAGTATGTGGGGAGATGAAGGTAAAGGAAAGGTTACTGATTATCTTGCCCAGAAAGCTGATGTAGTCTGTCGTTATGCTGGAGGAAATAATGCGGGGCATACGATTGTTTATGATGGAAAGAAATTTGCTTTAAAGCTGATTCCATCAGGAATTTTTTCTGGTCATGAAGTGATCATGGGAAATGGAATGGTTGTTAATCCTAAAGCATTTTTAGAAGAAGTGAAATATTTAAATGATGCGGGAATCGATACAAGCAAAATTAAGATTTCTGATCGTTGTCATGTGATTTTACCATATCATTTGGAAATCGATGCTTTACAGGAAGCAAGAAAAGGTGATAAAAGCATTGGAACAACAAAACGTGGGATTGGACCTGCTTATACGGATAAATATAGCCGTATTGGTATTCGTATGGGTGAATTTGTTGATGAAGAATTGTTCTTAGAAAGATTAAAAGAAACTTTCCCAATGAAAGTGATGGAATATCCTGAATTAAAGGATATGTTTACCGTTGAAGGTATTTTTGAAGAATATAAAGAATATGCCAAGATCATGAAACCTTTGGTTTGTGATACAGGAATGTTATTAGATGAATATATGCAGGCTAATAAAAAGGTTTTATTTGAAGGTGCTCAAGGAGCTATGCTGGATATTGACTATGGAACTTATCCATTTGTAACAAGTTCTCATCCAGGGGCTAATGGTGTTTGTGAAGGGGCAGGTATTGGACCTTTATATATCAAAGAAGCCATTGGTATTATCAAAGCTTATACAACACGTGTTGGAGCTGGACCATTCCCAACAGAACTGTTTGATGAAACTGGAGAACTGATCAGACAAAGAGGTCATGAATATGGAACTGTTACGGAAAGACCTAGAAGAACAGGTTGGTTTGACGCGGTTGTTGTCAATCAGTCAAGAAGAATGTCTTCTTTAACTGGAATTTCATTAATGCTGTTAGATGTATTAAGTGGTTTTGATACGATCAAAATCTGTAAAGCTTATGAATTAGATGGTCAGATCATTCATGGTTTACCTGCAACTGTTAAAGATATTGAAAGATGTAAACCAGTTTATGAAGAAATGCCTGGATGGAAGGAAGATATTACCCATGTTCAGTCATTTGATGAATTGCCAGAAAACTGTCAGAAATATATCAGAAAAATTGAAGAACTGATTCATTGTCCAGTGGTGATGTTTAGTGTTGGACCTGATAGAAAACAGACAGTTGTATTAAAAGATATTGAATTTTAAGGAGGAAAAACGTGAAAAGAGAGTTAGTTATTGTTATTGACTTTGGTGGTCAATATAATCAATTAGTGGCTCGTCGTGTTCGTGAATGTCAGGTTTACTGTGAAATCTATTCATACAAAACTGACTTAGAAACAATCAAAGCGATGAATCCTAAAGGGATCATTTTAACAGGTGGTCCTAACAGCTGTTATTTAGAAGATTCACCTACTTATCAAAAAGAACTGTTTGAACTGGGTGTGCCAGTTTTAGGTTTATGTTACGGGGCTCAGCTGATGCAGCATGTCTTAGGTGGTAAAGTAGAAAGAGCTGATGTTAGAGAATATGGAAAATCACACCTGATCGTCAGCAAGCCAGAATCAAAATTATTTAAAGATGTACCACAAGAATCAACATGCTGGATGAGTCATTTTGACTACATTTCAAAAATCGCACCAGGATTTGAAATTTCATCATATACTAAAGATTGTCCAGTAGCATCTTGTGAAAACGAAGAACAGAAATTATATGCGATCCAATTCCATCCTGAAGTTTTACATACAGAATATGGAAAAACGATCTTGTCTAATTTCGTCATGAATGTTTGTCAGTGTGCTGGAGACTGGCGTATGGATTCATTTGTTGAAGAACAGATCCAGCAAATCAGAAACAAAGTTAAAGATGGAAAAGTCTTATTAGCTTTATCAGGGGGCGTTGATTCATCAGTAGCAGCGGTATTACTTTCAAAAGCGATTGGTAATCAGTTAACATGTGTCTTTGTCGATCATGGATTACTTAGAAAAAATGAAGGTGATGAAGTTGAAGCTGTCTTTGGACCAGAAGGAAACTATGAATTAAACTTCATCAGAGTGAACGCTCAAGAAAGATATTACGCAAAACTAAAAGGGGTTACTGAACCAGAACAAAAACGTAAGATCATCGGTGAAGAATTCATCAGAGTCTTTGAAGAAGAAGCTAAAAAGATCGGAGCTGTTGATTTCCTAGTTCAGGGAACAATCTACCCTGATGTTGTTGAAAGTGGACTTGGTGGAGAATCAGCAGTCATCAAATCACATCATAATGTTGGTGGATTACCTGATTATGTTGATTTCAAAGAAATCATCGAACCACTTAGAGACTTATTTAAAGATGAAGTTAGAAAAGTTGGTCTAGAACTTGGTTTACCAGAATATCTGGTATTCAGACAACCATTCCCAGGACCAGGTTTAGGTATTCGTATCATCGGTGAAGTCACTGCTGAAAAAGTTAAAATCGTACAAGATGCAGATGCCATTTATAGAGAAGAAATCGCTAAAGCTGGTTTAGATAAAACCATTGGTCAGTATTTTGCAGCATTGACTAATATGAGATCAGTAGGTGTCATGGGTGATGAAAGAACATATGATTACGCTGTAGCTTTACGTGCAGTTAATACCGTTGATTTCATGACGGCAGAAGCTGCCCAAATTCCTTATGATGTTTTAAACATTGTCATGTCAAGAATCATCAACGAAGTTCGTGGTGTCAATAGAGTATTCTATGACATCACATCAAAACCACCAGGAACAATTGAGTTCGAATAAGATGAACATCAAAAAAGTGCTTTATTCAAAGCACTTTTTTGACATCAGAGATAGATTTGAGTACAAAATATTGTTGTTTTTGGAGGTGTAATATTTGTGGAAAAAGACTTTAAACATTTAGGAACTAGTTCAAAAAGTTTCGATGAATTAATAGCAATTAATAATTTATCACCTAAACAATCCGCTTCAGTATTATTCAATTTTATGGATAAATTAGAGTGGTTAATTGAAATAATTGAAAACAAGAAAATAAGTGCAAGATATTGTGACGAGGATATTCAATATTTGAAACTTGATAATTTAAAAAAAGTTGCTATACCGATGAAATGTTTTTGTGACATTAACTTTCATAAGTTGGATTCTCATTTAAAATGTTATGGAAGTTATGGGATAGGATTATCTAAAGAGTGGGGTATAAAAAATAAAATTCAGCCTGTTCAATACATAGTAAAGTCGTCAGAAATGGCTAATATGTATAAATCTGCATTTGAAGAAGCAAAAGAGAAGAAGGGAACCAGTCTATTGAAAGATTATCTTCCTATGCAATTAATGTATATGAAACCTATTGTTGGAGAATTTAAGAATCGTACTGATGAAAATGATACTGTAAAATATTTTACTGATGAATGTGAATGGAGGTTCATTCCAGATTTGACAAATTTAAAATTACCTCAAATTATTGTTGATCAATCCGCAATAGAAGCAAAAAAATATAATAAATATAACGATGCAATGAAAAATAATGACTTTGCTTCTTTGAATTTTGAATATAAAGATATCAAATATATTGTTGTAGATAAAAGTGAAGACTTTGACAAACTGATAGAAAGTGTAATGGATTTGCAAGTTGAAAATAGAATTAAATATCAATTGATTTCAAAAATTATAATTTGGGAAGAATCTTGGAGGGATTTTTAATGAAACTGGATTTTGATAGTATATTTGATGCGAAACCTTTATCAGAAATGGAGGTTCAAGATGTTGTTCTTAAAGAATTAAATAAGGATTTACCTTCTGATGATATTGAATATGCCTCTACTGAAGATGGTTTTTGTTATATTACCACTAAGGCAGATAAATTAAAAATAGGAGGTTTTGTATTAGATTTAGATGATGAAGACCGTAAAATCTTAAGTGAAAATTATAGTATTGAAGATGTATTTGATTACTCTTATAACGCACAAAAAGCAATAAAACTAAAGTTAAAGGAAAAAGATGTAATTTTAGTAAATGATAATAGAATTTCAATAGATAAATTTGTATACAAACCTTTATCTAATTTAAAATTTGTAAATGGTGATTTTTATATGATTCCTGAAAAATTTCCACAACCATTTAAAGTTTTTGTCCATGATGGTGTTTATAGCAATTGTTTTACAATGAAGAGAATTCCAAATAAAAGTATAGCTAATATGTCGTTTGAAAGTGAAGATAATCAGGTTTTGAAGTTGAAATATATAATATACAAAAAGGAAGGGAAAATGACTTTTAATTTGTCTTATAAATTAAAACATGCTAAAACTATAGAAGAATTAATAAAATATTCGACTTTGTATAATTCATTTTTAAGTGGTAAAATTTCAATAGGTAAATCCATAATAAAAGGAGAAAAATATTCGGATGAAAATTTAATTGATATCAATATAATTAATTATTGGAAAAAAATCAATTATATCGAAAATTATTTTAATGTTAGTTTTAAACCATCTATGATAGAAATGTCAAGGGATGAACAAGAAATAGTAAATGAACTTTATTTTGGCTTAATTAAATCTTTACCAATAAGAGAGTATAAAACTTATTCTTCATTTAAAATAACTTTTGATGGTAATAAAGAAATTGAAGATTTAAGTGTCGGGCAAAAGATGTTTTTTGGATTTGAATCAAATAGAGAGATTGATTTACTTGCTAAAAGTTTTCACCTTTATTGTTATGTTGGAGTTTATGATGCTAAAATAAAAAACATCAGTTTATTGGAAAATCAAACAAAATTAGAATTTGAAAATATTGATCAAGAACATAAATTATATATTGTTATAAAATATTTTACTTCTTTAGAAGAAATGTCGAATTATATAGACAATTTTACAGGAGAAGAGATTTCTGAATTAAGTAGAGCTAAAACCATTATTGACTATTTAGAAGGTGAAGATGGAATAATGTAATAATATAAAGAAAATATGCTTTAATGACATTTCTTTCTAAATATGTTTAAAGCACTATTTTAAGTTACTGGTTGAATGCAGTCTGTTTCCAAGGAATAATTCAAAAAAGTATTTTCAATCCAATGATGATGGAACATATTAAATTCAACATATAATGTCTCATCATCTTACTCTATTATGTCAAAAAGAACTTGAGGAAAATTACCGGTTAATTCATGAGGAATAGTTTTATAGAATTGTAAATTGAAATTTAACTACTTACAACTCAAAATATAGTAATAATTTTTTTCAATGAAAAGAAAACTAAAATGTTTTTAGACAGAAGAATATGAATGAATACATATATTTCACAAAACGATAAATGGATATTAAATTTAACTGAAAGATAGAAGTGATTATTTAAAAGACAGAGTATTCCAAGTACGATTTATTCTAGTAACAAAGTTTTTGATTGCTGAAAAACAAATGGATGATGTTACGTTAGAAGGACATATTTCTTTAAGTGAAGAGTAAATTCTTTAATTTAGTTTTAAAAAACTGAACAACCAATAACGAGTTGAGAAGATATGTATGAAAGAGTCATGAAGTTGCTAGATACTGATGAAAAATTAGTATTAAATCACTTAGTAGTACAAAAAGATATTATGATTCTATCAAAAATATTTGGAATGAATTGAGTTAATAAAAGAGAAAAAAATCATAATGTAGTAGTAGATTCAAATGTAAATGAATAAATGTCAGAAAATTTAAATTTTAAATGGCTTTAAAGAGAAATTTTAAAATGCAATTACTAATATGTCACCAAAAATTGAAACTTTCTCTAGAGTACAATTAACTAAAATGGGAGTTGAGTTTACTAATAAAGGTATTCAAATAAGCATTAATGGTGGTATTGATGGTTACCGTTATCATAAAGATTTGGATGATTTTAGAACTACTAGAGTTGTTATTCAATGTAAGAGATACAATACTGGACCAGTTATAGAACCAGATATTAATCAATTTTTAGGAGCTATGAATAAATTTCAAGTTGATTATGGAGTGTTTATTACTAATAGTCGTTTTACTAATAGTGCAAGAATTGCCTCAAGAGAAGGTTCACCAATAACTTTGATAGATGGTAATGATTTAGTTGAATTAGTAATAAGATATCAGCGCTATATAACTCTAGTAATTACTTATGTATTAGACGAGTTTTATAATGAATAAAAAAATAATTTGATATATGAAAACAGATTTATCGATAATTAGTATTTTTGTAGATGTAGAATTAAAATTTAATAACATGTTATATTGGATTTATTATAGAAAATAAAGAAAAATTCATTAATAACAGATGGTTATGTAGAAAGTTAACAAATTATATTTATTATAATCGTTTTATTTCGGAGTTCGATTATCTAACAATCCATTTATTTATGAATTATTTTTGGTAAGAGATTGCCTACAAGACATTGAAACTCCTTGAAGCAGAAGAAGCTGGGTGATTTATAAATGATACACTTTATGGCGCTTATGGTTGCTATTTGACGTTATTTCGATGGAACTATTGAAAAACAAATGTGATGGACGGTGGTGTGAATGAAAAGAGATAACAACGTATATCGTTTGTTAATAGAAGGGCTAAAACAAGAATATTTAGGAAGAAACCCTTTTGCTAGATGTATTGATTTTCCTGAGGGCAAGCCTTTTATTGTAGAAAATGACTCTTTAGATTTAATAGAAAAGGCTTTCTCAATAACTGTTTCTGTGTTAGATGATGAGCGATATAAACAGATCAAGAAATATGAGATTGTCTCAAAATCAGATCAGAAAAAATGGAATTTGTTATTAGTTCCTACAGGCGTATTGTTTGTTAAGAACAAGTTTTCACTCAGGAAGAAATTGGTTGAAAAATACTCTATCAGAGGAATAATTACGCTGAAAAATAGCTTTTTTGGTGTTTATGCAATGCCGGTATCGGTGATTATACTTGACGAAAAGGTTAGAAATGTATGGCTTACTTCTGCTACATGCACTGATGATATTCTAGTTATATTCTCGGATATTTCTCAATATAAGAGAAAGGTATACTATACAGATAAGTTGGATCCAGAAAGTTTTATGCCTGAGTTTTACAATGAAGAATTAAATCAGATTAACGAAAAAATAGAGAAGTATGCCCCAAAAGAGCTGCAGGAAATTGCTGAGATTATTCTTGGTAGGAATGTAGAACGCTCGGATTTCGAAAAAGAAGGAATTCCTTATCTTAGAGTAAGAAATGTGCAAAATGGGAAGATATGTAATTTAGATAGTTATGTACGCTCTGATTGTGCTAAGAAGTATGCAAAACAGCTTCTTCAAGAAGGGGATATACTATTATCAAAGAACTTTGGGCAGCATAAAGTTGCACGAGTAAATGAAGAAGATTTACCTGCAATAGCGTCAAACGGTTTCTTTATCATCAGAGCGTATGGAGTTCCAGAAGATTATCTGTATCAATATTTCACAAGTAAGACAGGAAAGGCAATATTTGAGAAACAACTTTCAAGTATTGAACAAGGAACAGTGATTACATCAATTAGTAAGAAAGATTTGATAAAACTTAAAGTTCCAATCTTTGATAAAGCAACAATGATTGACATAGGAAATATTGAGAAAATTAATGTTTCTGAGCTAATTAATAATACGTCTGCTTATAGTAGATTGTTGTCGAATGAAGATAAAATTGGGGATTTAAGCGATTTAGGTCTTGAAATGAGTATTTACCAACAGTTTATGCAAACCGGTTGGAAAAAAGAAGAGGTATTATTAGATAATCGTAGTTACTCAATTCAGATAAAAGAAAATGTAAGATGGTTTCCAGATATTGTATTAATTGATGGAAATACAAAATTGGCTATTATCGAGGCGAAGAGTGATTTATCACTTTTTACTCCAGATATACTAATGAAGCTTCAATACGCCATTTATAATGATGACATCCCTTTTGTGATTTTAGCAACTGCAGGTTATTTTGAAGTTCATGGTCAGGGGAATACCGTAATTAAAAAGAGTACAACTGCACCTGCGAAAGTAGAACTGCTTCAATTGTTAGCGGAGAAGGAGGAAGCGTAATGGAAGTTGAAAATAAGACTTTTTTTGACGAAATGCTTTTGAAATCTCTTACGAGTGGCGTTAATGAAACTAAAGATTTATTAACATTATTATTACAGAGGGTAAAAGATACAGAAAATGGTATAAGGAACATTCAAGAAGATGTGGCAGATGTTAAGAAAGATACTGAACAAATAAATGCAAAATTGGATGTTGTCTTAGAAAAACTCAATGCTATTGAATGTACTTTTTTTGACTTGAAGCGGGAAACTAGAGATATAGAGCAAAAGTTAATTTTAATGAGCTCAAAACTTGATAAGATTGAAAAGGAATTTGATGAAGAGGAGTTAGAGGATTACTATATTCTTTGTCAGAGCCTCTATAACAACTGGGATGAGTTAGATGAATTAACTAGAAGATTAATTCCAGTGGCAGAATACTTGTTTTCAAAATTGCAGAAATACAGTAAACCAGATTATTCACCTGTGATTTTAGAGTTATGTAGAGCCTTAGAGAATGAGTTCCTTTTGAAAATATTTAAAAAATATACACTAGACGTTATTCACAGAAAAGGTAGAAGTCTTAATAGTTTTCTTGCGACTGATAAGGCTTCAGATTTTCTTAGAAATAAGACAGGAGTTTTTATTAAAGCAATTAATAAGAGCGTAAGAACTAATAAGCCGGAATATACTCTGGGTCAGATGAACACGATAATGTCCTTAATGAATGAAGAAAAGGTCATAAGTGCTAGTCCACTTCTTCAGGACTTTAAGGATTATCTTGATAGTGAAACCATAGCAAATGATCTACTTAATGTTCAGTATATTAGAAAGATTAATGATTTGGTTGAAAAATATAGAAATCCATCAGCACATCCTGGTTTAATGAGTTTGGATAAAGCAACAAAATGTAAAGAGATGATGCCAGATAGAATAGATTATTTAATAGATTGTTTGCTTTAATTGATTTGAAATTAGGAAGATTAACACATGGTGATGTAGGACAAATGGATAGTTATATTCGTATGTTTAATGACTTATATAAAAATGATGATGATAATCCAACCATTGGTTTGATATTATGTTCTGAAAAGAATGAAGCTGTTGCTAAGTATTCTGTATTGAATGATAAAACAAATATGTTTGTTTCAAAATATCAATTTACACTGCCAACAGTAGAAAAATTAGAGCATCAAATTGAAGAAGAACGTAACGTATAGAAAGCAAAATTTTGATTGAAATCAAGCAATAAAATTTTCAAACGAAGAAAGGATGTGATAAGTTTGGCAAAAAAGAATTATCATTTTGAACGATTAACACCTATTGACGACATAGATTTGAATGTTTATGAAGAAGCAATAGATTTTGTATTTAATAATTCTGATATAAAGAATGTTGCTATTTCAGGTGCATACAGTGCAGGTAAAAGCAGCGTTTTAGCTTCATACAAGAAAAAACATAGTAAATTGAAATTTTTACATATTTCTCTCGCACACTTTCAATCTCCAAATCAAGAAGATGAGACAGAAGTAAAGGAATCTGTATTAGAAGGTAAGATTCTTAATCAACTAATACATCAAATTCCATCAGAAAAGATACCGCAGACTAATTTTCGAGTAAAGAAAAAAGTAAATGAGAAAAATATTACAAAGTTGACAATTGGAATAGTTATGTTTTTCATTCTAACGCTTTATTTTACATATTTTGATATTTGGAAAAACTATGTAAATACTTTGCCTAATAATTGGTTCAAATCTTTATTAGGCCTATCTATAAATCAATATGCTTTGGTAGTAGGTGGTCTTTTAATGGTAGCGTTGGTTTCATTTGCTGTATATGGATTGATAAGTGTACAAAAGAACAGAAATATTTTCCGTAAACTGAATCTCCAAGGTAATGAGATTGAAGTTTTTGCGGAGAGTGAAGATTCATATTTTGACAAATACCTTAATGAAGTTTTATACTTATTTGAAAATGTAGATGCAGATGTAATTGTATTTGAAGATATGGATCGCTTTAATGCAAACAAAATTTTCGAACGACTTCGTGAAGTAAATACGCTTGCAAATATTCAACTGCAAAAAGAAAACAAAAAAGTTCTTCGCTTTTTCTATTTGTTGCGTGATGATATTTTTGTTTCCAAAGACAGAACAAAGTTTTTTGACTATATTATTCCAATCGTACCTGTTGTTGATGGTTCCAACTCCTACGATCAGTTTATTTCTCATCTCAAAAATGGCGGAATATTTGATAAGTTTAATGAGAGTTTTTTGCAAGGTTTATCATTATACATTGATGATATGCGACTTTTAAAGAATATCTACAATGAATTTGTAATTTATTTTAATAGGTTAAATATTACAGAACTTGATTGTAATAAAATGCTTGCCATTATTGCGTACAAGAACCTGTTCCCACGCGATTTTGCTGATTTACAGCTTAATCAAGGATTTGTATATACTCTTTTTAACAACAAAGAGCAGTTTATTGCAGAAGAGACAAAAAAACTTAATAATCGGATTTCTGAAAAAAAACATCAAATTGATATGGCGAAAAAAGAGCATTTTAGAACTATCGAAGAAATTACAGCTTTTTTTGATACAAAAAGGCCGGTCAATTATTATGGTGGAAGAGGAAATTTGTCAGATGAAAACCAAATTGAATTTACAAATCGTAAAAATGCACTTGAGATTAAATTAAATAACAAAATACCTCAAATTGAAAATGAAATAGGTATTATAGAACATGAACTTGTTTTATTAAAGAATAAGCAATTAAAAGATATAATTACAAGAGAAAATATTAATTCTATATTTAGTGTAACAAGCACAAATGACATTGGGTATGTAACGGATTTTAATGAAATAAAGAGTAGTGAATATTTTGACCTCTTAAAATATCTTATCCGCAATGGATATATCGATGAAACCTATGCAGACTATATGACCTATTTTTATGAAAATAGTCTTAGCCGTATCGATAAAACTTTTCTGCGTAGTATAACTGATAGAAAGTCTAAAGAATACACCTATCGGTTAAATAATCCCGCACTGGTTGTTTCACGACTTAGATTGGTGGATTTTGATCAGGAAGAAATCCTTAATTTCGATTTGCTTACATATTTGCTGCAGACCCAAGCTCATATTGAATACCTTGAACGTTTTTTTAATCAGCTTAGAGAAACAAGAAATTTCAAGTTTATATGTGCATATTTTGATGTTACTACTGAAATGCCATTATATATTAAACTCCTTAATATAAGATGGCCAGAATTTTTTTACACAGTTTTAGAAGAAAAGTCTCTCCCAGAAAGGCAGATTCATAAATATTCGATTTTTTCAATTTATTATTCTGAGGAGAATACAATAAAATTGATTAACCAAGATAATTGTCTTAGTGACTATATTTCTAATACTCGAGATTATCTTGCAATAGATAATCCAAAAATTGATAGACTGATTCATTGTTTCAAGCTACTTGGAGTGTGTTTCATAGGTTTTGATTATGCAAAACTAAACAAGGAATTATTTTATGCAGTTTATGAAAATTCATTATATAAGATTAATGTTGAGAATTTACGACTTATTCAGACAGAGATTTTAGGTGAAAAGAATTATGAAGATGTTGTTCATAAGAATTACACACTTCTACTTTTGCATCCCAACTCCGCAATTACGAAATATGTTAATCAGAATATTAATGAATATTTTAGTGTTGTTTTACAAATAAGCGAGGGAACTATTCTTGATGACGAAAATGTAGCTGTTGCTGTATTAAATAACTCCGAACTCACTACTGAACATAAACAGTCTTATATTTCTGCTCTAAGTACAACCATTACTTCTATAAAAGAAATTACGGATACTTCCTTGTGGCCGTCATTGCTAGATGCTGATATAGTACAGTATTCAGAGTGCAATATTATGAATTGTTTTAATGTTGTAAAACTCAGTGAAAGTGTCATTTCTTATATCAATAGATGTGATATTGATTTCGATTTTTCAAAAACAGATTATGATGAAGATGCCAAAGAAAAACTATTTGATAGTGTGATTATATGTAATGATATCGATAACTCAAAGTACAAACAAATATTAATGTCATTGAATTTTATTTATAATAAATTTGATATCGCAGAGATTTCTGATGATAAAATTACTATCTTGATTGATACAGGCATTATTAGTATGACCGCTGCCAACTTAAAATTTATGCGCGAAAACTATCTAGATCAAAAAGATTATTTCATTCTTAAGAACATAGAAAATTATGTTGATATAATGGATGATGCTCTTTTTTCACAGGAAGAATTGTTAGAAATACTTACTTGGGATATTAGCGATGAACTTAAAATTAAGTTGCTCAAATTTTCTAGTGATGAAATTTCGATAATCAGAAAGAGTTATTCTCATGTTGTATGTCTATATATTCTCAACAATAATTTTTCGGAATCTGATTTACAGGATTTGTTTTCATCATTTGATCAATGGGATGATCCTGTTCAAGCAAAAATATTTGATTATGCAGTGAAAAATATAACAAGTATCATTAATAATCCGATTTCTGTTTCGGAAAGATTGAAAAATAATCTTCTTCATTCAGAAAGTGTGAATAGAGCTGAAAAGATTAATCTCTTAATAGCAATAATGCCCGATCTATGTGAGGACAGCATAAAAGAGTTTCTCGGCATACTTAATTTGACGGACTGTCTTAAAATATTTGAAAGCCGCAGTAGACCAAAGTTTGAAATCAATGATGAAAATAAAAAACTACTAACTGCCTTCAAAGAAAACAATTTAATTGACGATTTTCAAGAAAATCCTGAAAAGATAGGATATTACAAAATCATAAGACCAAAACATTAACGAGAACACCGACTTAAGAATTATTGTAATTTGATATTTTACTAAGAAAAAGGCAGCAACAATGCAGTAAAAAAATTTTTTCAAGATGTATCGAATAAAATATATTATGAGATATTGATTTTCTAAACAAAACAAATTCTAATCAATATATTGATAGTTTCTATGATTATTGAGAGAGTGTTATTAATTATGATAACAAAAACAACGAGTATTTGAAGCTACAGAGCATATCATCTATGTTATTTTACCAAATTTAAATTATTTGGAAAACGACCTAATAAATGAATTGGAATTAAAAATAATAAAAGCTATTCATAATAGTCGTGGAATTAAAGTTCCAGAGATTCTACGAAACTTGATTAGTGAAGGTGTTAAAATTAATGAAAATCAAATAATAATTTTAATAAAAAGAAAGATACATAGATACATTGAATTCAAAGGTTCAAAGAAAACAGTAGGATACTTTGTTAAAGATTAACATGCATTGAATGGTATTTTTTATAAACGATACTAGTATTCTTTGTTTTATGATTCTAATTTGGTAATATTACTTTGTTAAAAGAATATGTAATGTAAAAATATGTGACTTAAATTGATGTTATATATAGAAACTTAACCTATTTAGGTTAGAAAAAAGTGGAGCTGTTAAGAGAGTGCGATTACCCTACGTTTCATCTATCAATTAATTGTTTCTGCTCTAAGGTAATATCGAGTGTCTTTATTCTTAAAGAGGCGGAAGAAGCTAAGTGGTTGAGTAAAAATGAGCTTGATAGCGTTCAATGGCTGCTTAAAGACATGATTCTTGTAAAGAAGATAAAGAAGATAAAGAAGTATATAGGTTAAAGTATTTTAATGAGGAAAAATAGATATGACAAATGAAAAATTGTATATGAGTATTCCTATACCAGGTGGAAAAGTTGTCCTTGGAAGAGAATCAATGAATTATCAAATTGTGCTTGATGATTTTCCAAAGGCTAAGAAGGTAAGAATATTAACTTATAATATCTCAAAAAAAGAATATAAAAATGAATTGATTAATGCCTTAAAAAGTATAAAAGAAGATGCTGATGTAAAGATTGTTTCAAATATTCCATCTAGAATGCCGACATATTTTAGTACTCCGACAGGTGATTCAATGAGAAGAAGTTATAAGAACAATTTCATTGCATATTTGGAACGATTAAACCCAGAAAATTTTAAGTCCAATCCTGAGGTGTCATTTAACTTCTCAAATCACGCAAAGATTATTGGAACTGAAAATATTTTATATATAGGTTCTGCAAACTATTCTGATGAGAGTATTGATAATATTGAATCTGGGACAATTATTACAGATAAAGAAGTGATTAATAAAATTTATGAGGATTTTTTCCCTGTTATTATTGAAGAATCCATACCATATTTTGAAGATGAATTTAATGTTTTTAGGTTGTTTGTATTTAGTATGAAAACGAAATTTGAGAAGTGGTTATACTGGTTTGATAATCATTTGGTTTGGAAAAATCCTATCACTCAAATAAGATCAATCTACGATTATTTTGAGTTGGATGCAAATGGGCTTCTAGAGTTGCATTCAAATATCGATGAGTTGAATAGTTTTGTAGTACATTTGGAAAATACATATTCAGAAGAAGATGATGATTACAATGATTTGATCAAGAAAATATTAAAAGCTTATGAGACGATTAGTATCTCGTGGATGGAGGAGTTCACTATTACAGATTCAGACTTATATGAATTTGTTGCTTTTGATGAAGAAGGTTACATGCTCGATTTAATTCAAAATGATGTAGAGACATATGATGAGAATTTGGATACATGTGTTGAACGAGCTATGTCAACTACACATGAGAGATACGAAGAAATGCGATCAGGTATTGAAAATGATATTGTTTTTTTAAGAGACCAAATTGAGAAGGTGGTACAGTTTTTAGATTGGGTACATGGAAGCACTCTTGATTATGCAAATAATTGGATTGCTCAAAAAGTAGATAACACTTAGTAAGGGGGATATCATGATGAAATGGAATAAGAAAGGCTTACCACATAAAGGATGGCAATGCCTTGATGTTATAGATTTGGCAGAACATTTCGAGCCCGGTGATTCTATTCCATATGAGCAGTGCGAAATGTGTGGTAATGAAAAAATTCGATATGCACACGTAATGTCTCATCCTGAGTATCCAGACAAGATATATGTGGGTTGTGTATGTGCTGAGAAAATGACAGATGATTATGATACACCTAGAAAAAGAGAAACTGCCGTTAGAAATAGGACTATGAGAAAGAAAAATTTCAATAAAGTGCAGTGGAGATTTAATCGTGAAAAAAGAACTTATAGTAAAAAGTATAAAGGCGAGTATATTACAATAATGCAAAGCAGATATGGTAATTGGGGTGTGTTTTTTGCGAGTCAAAAAATTTGGGAATATGATGGCAAAAAAATACAATCCTTTGAAGAAGCTGAGCATGTTGCTTTCTCTGTTTTTGATGAATATCATACAACACATGCAGAACGAAAAATGCAGTTTTATATTAATCAAATGAGACAAAATAGAAAGTAGCAATAGTAAAAGATTTATATATAGCCTATGCATTTAATCATTTTGCTTGAGTTATATAATGCACTAAATTGTAATAAATGGATAGGGGAGAGTGAAATGTATTTAAAGAAATTTATAATTAAAAATTTCAGGATTTTTGATGAAGCAGGTATAGAACTTATTTTCAATAATGGGATAAATGCAATTATAGGGGAAAACAATTCTGGTAAATCTTCTATAATTGATGCTTTAAGGATTGTTTTTTCAACTGTAACATATAAAAAAGATATATTCTTTTCAAAAGCGGATTTCCATGTTAGTGAAGATGGAACAGTGGCGAACTATGCTCAATTTGATGTGTATTTGGAAGATGTCCCTCTTAGAATGATAGAAATTTGGAATCCACAGAGTGATAGCGGTATGGGAGGAGATTTTCATATTAGGTTTGAAAAATATATCTCTCCTAGTGGTGCTGAAAAAGTTCGTTCAGTTTATTGGGGATTTGGAACAGAGGGGAATCCGTTATCTTCAGATACGTTTGAGGCAATCGATATGGTATTTTTGGGTGCTTTACGGGATTCGGAAAATGAGATGAGGCCATCAAGAAATAGTAAATTGGCACAATTACTTAGAAATTTGGTTTCAGGAGAAGATGTTAGAGAAGAATTGGTTCAAATTTTGATTGATGCAAACAATAGTCTATTGAGAAAGGAACAGTTAAAAAAGACGAGAAATACAATAAATCAAAATCTTGCAAGAATTGAACAGGAATTTTTAAATCAGCAGATTGATATTGGTTTAGTAGAACCGAGATTCGATTCAATTGCATCTTCTTTACGTGCCTGGGTTAAGCCTAAGTGGATATTAATAAACAAAGATGATTCTGTTTACGAACAAGCATATGCATATTTTCAAAGTCATACGGACTTGAGGAAAATACAAAAGGATACAAAAGGCATTTATTTTGAAATTTCTATTTTGGACAGAGAAACTGATATTGAACAGGAATTAGCTGATAGAATTAGCGAACTTGCGAATAAATCTTTTGAACTGTATCAAAATGGATTAGGATATAACAATTTATTATATATGTCAGCGGTACTCGGTGATATGGCAATTGAAAAGGGTGGAGTTTATCAAAATCTTTTGTTAGTTGAAGAACCTGAGGCTCATCTACATCCACAGTTACAGGAATTAGTACATAATTTTCTATCAGATGCAAATAAAAATGATAGTAATATTCAGATTATTTACACATCACATTCTCCTACATTGGCCTCTAAAATTGATATAGAAAATATTAATCTACTGTATGAGTACGGGCATAAGAAATATTGTTTGCCTTTTTCACAAACGAACTTAACAGAGGAAAATAAAAAATATTTACAAAGATACTTGGATGTCACAAAGTCCCAGATGTTTTTTGCAAGAGGAATTTTATTTGTTGAAGGAATCAGCGAAGCAATTTTACTTCCAGTAATGGCGAAGGCATTGGATAGACCTTTTGAAAAGTATGCAGTAGAATTGGTCAATGTAGATAGTGTTGCATTTGCACCCTTTGTAAATCTCTTATCATCTGATAAAGTTAATACTTGCTTTTCAAAAGTATCTATTATAACAGATGATGACAGGTGTGCTAAGAAGAATGAAAATGACTATATTGATAAAAATTATGATTATGACGATATCAGTAGTGAAATTGTCACAAACTTACAAAATGGACAACCTTCGGATAGATGTAATGATTTGACAACACTATGTTCAGGTGCTGGGATAAATGTATTTACAGCAAGTAAAACGTTAGAATATGCACTGTGCTGTAGTGAAGATAATATTTATCATATGATAGAAGCACTTAAAAAATGTTATACAAGTTTGGGACCTAGATTAGAAGCAAAGATTGGATTATTGTCTCAATTAAGCGAAAAAGCAGCATGTATCTGGTTATTTATAAGAGCCAGAGATAAATGTAAAGGAGAAGTTGCACAATACATAAGCCAAGTTATTTATGATCAGCATGAACTAAAGAAAAAAGGAAAACAAATTGAAAAGGAATTCATCATTCCAGAATATTTAAAAAATGCAATTTATAGTGTGACGGAGCGATAGCATGGTAAAGAAAATGACTGATGAACAACAAGAATTTTTGAATGCAGAGGGGAAGGTAGTTATAAAGGCTTGCCCGGGGAGTGGGAAGACTTATACTGTTGCTCATAAATTATTGTCATATATCGATAACTGGAAGGATTATCACAGTGGTGTTGCAGTATTATCATTTACAAATGTAGCGAGTAATGAAATATATGAAAAAGCACAGACCATGCATGGAAATTTAGGAAAAATAGGATATCCCCATTTTATCGGAACCGTGGATAGTTTTATTGATGAATTTATTGTGTTGCGTTATGGTCATTTATATACAGTTGGGAAGGTGCGCCCAAGAATAGCACTATCTGATAACTGGAAGATACCATACAAATATTGGCGGAAAGAATGCCATAGGAATGGGTGTATAGACAATATAGAACGATTTTATTATGGAATGGATAAAAAATTTTATAAAGGAAACAAACAGGTAATTTGTGATAGAAGAAAAGCAAAGATGCTTCCATGTCAACAATATAAAAAAATGTTGTCGGATAAGGGAATTGTTTTTCAAAATGAAACGGCGTTATTCGCATATCAACTATTAAAGAAGTATCCTGAGGTGGCATCTGCTATAGCAGAAAGATTTCCGATAATTATTATTGATGAAGTTCAAGATACATCTATAAATCAGATGGCAGTTTTTGACTTGTTAAGTGTATCGGGAATAAAATCAATATTTTTGGTGGGAGATCCAGATCAGTCGATATATGAATGGAGAAATGCAAATCCGGAATGTATGCTCCAGAAATTAAAAGATTCAAATTGGAAAACTATAGAACTTACAGGAAATTTCAGAAGTTCACAAAATATTTGTAATGTCACTTCCTTTTTTTCTGCTAGTTTACGTGGGAATGGTAGCAATAATGCAATAGGTGATTGGAAGAATGAAAAAGAAAGGCCTGTTTTACTGCTGACAAAGAAAAATTCAGAGGAGGAAATTATTAATTACTTTCTTGATAAGTGCAGAAAAATGGAGATTGAGATATTACCTAAAAATGTTGCCGTTTTAACCAGGGGAAGGATATATTCTGATACGGACGTAATAGGTTTGTGGAAAACTAAAGAAATAGAATTATTTGCTAAGGCGGCGTATGAATGGAAACGTGGTTCAAGAAAAAAAGCTTATCGAGAGGCATCAAAAGCATCATATAGCATGATTTTCAATGAAGATATAGATGAATATGTAATGAATCAAAGAATTAGAGAATATACAGATGAAGATACATGGAAGGATTATGTAATAGACATTTTGATAAGCATGCCTGATATTGAAATAGAAATTGGAGAATGGGTAAAAGACTTTTCAGCTATTTTTAAGAGAATATGTACTAAATATGCTTATGAAATATCGACGGATAAAAACTTGAAAGATACTTTTAAGATAAAGCGAAGTGATAAAAACTCACCAAATTTTAAACAAATACCACTAAGGAAATATTTTGAGAAAAAAACAGAAGATCAGTATACTCGATCTTCAATTCATGGAGTAAAAGGGGAATCTTATGATGCTGTGTTAATTTATGTAAAAAGCCTTACAGGAAGTACAATTACGCCAAAATTACTGATGGAGGGATCTTTGGACCAGGAACTTATGCATTTGGCTTATGTGGCAATGACTAGACCGAGAAGATTGCTTATGCTTGCTATGCCAGAAATCAAGGGAATAAAGAATTGTGGAAGATTCCCAGAGGGATTGTGGAATTATGAGATTTTTGAAGGTCTCTTATGAATAATAATTTGCCTGTATGTGATAGCAAGGAAAACAATAAGAGATTATTTAACAATAGTATTTGTAATAAAATCTAAGTTGTAAAGGTACATTATGACAGTCTTTGAGATGGTAAGAAAGTTGTATAAGAAACAGAAAATTAGTTTTGTGCAATTCTTTATATACAGTAGGCATAATCGTAGAATCTCAATGTGATATTAAGATGATACATAGCTTTTTTGAGAAAATTTGATTGGGAAGTAAAAATAGATGAAAATAACTGTAGCCTTAAAAAGAGAAATGGAAACAGATATTAAGTGTTTATTAGTGCTAATATAGGAATGTGCAGAAATGATCATTAAAAAGGAATCCAAGCAAAAGCAAACAGAGAATAACCAGACTGACAAAAGAAACTAGAAACATTTATGAAAAATCATATAGGATCTATGGTTCACCTAAAATAATTGTCATTCTTCAAAAAATGGTGAAACAGTCAGTTAGAAATATGTGTATATGATCATGAAGGTAAACAATCTCAATGCAAGATATATCAAACCTTATACCATAACTACAGCAGACAGGATTTCTTTACAAGCTTGAAAATTCGTTCATCAGATATTTTGATCAAGTAAAACCAGATACAGTATGGTGCAGTGATATCACGTTTATTTGGACATATGATGATGGTTTTGTTTAGCTCACCAGTATCATGGGTACTTACAAAAACACTGGATGGTCAATCAGTATTAAAATGTGTTGAAAAAGCAAAGCAAAAACGACATATAGAAATTGGTGGTATATAACAATTGCGGAATACAGTATACATCTTCAAGGTATAAAGAACTGACCAAGGAATTTATTACCAGTTATTCAAGAAAAGGAACACCTGGGATAATGCATGTATCGATCATTTTATTCATTAATAAAAGTGAATGGCTGAACAATTATAAAATAAAGAACTATAATCATGCCTGTCAGCTGATATTTGAATACATAGAAGGATTTTACAATACAGTAAGAATTCATTCCAACTGTGATTACCTGTCACCGAAAGAGTATGAAACAAATCACAAATTAGCAAAAGCAAACACATAAACAATGATGAATTCTCACGCTTAGGTGGTCCGAAATCTTGACATAGTAGCAGTTGAGGGGGCAAACACACAATAATAAATTTATTCCTAATAGCGTTATGGTATCGTGTATCGCTACTGTAGGATTGGTAAATATTACTATAGAACCTTGTCAAACTAACCAACAGATTAATACAATCATTTTAAATAAAAAACAAGATTTATATTATGTGTATTCAACAATGAAGTGATTAAAAGAGTTACTTGAAGAGGTAGGAAGTAATGCTGCTATGATTACAAATGTTAACAAAATAAAATTTGGCAATCTTAAAGTTCTTTATCCAATAGAAGAATGGCGCAAAAGTCACTTTGATTTTTGTGAGCCATTGTTTAAGAAAATACTTGTTTTAACTGTAAGTAAAAAAACTATTTACAGCTCGGGATCGTTTATAGTCAAAACTTATGAGTAGAGAATTGGAGGTGTAATTTTGGAAAATATTCAATGGATTTTCGATGGGATTGGAACAGAAGTCATATCATTAATTGTGGGCTTAATTGTCGGTGGAGTTTCAGGGTATAAAATTGGTGTTAGAAATAAAGCAAATCAAAAACAACAAGCAAGAGATCATGCAACTCAAACACAAAAAGGAAATATCACTATAAATAATTGGAAAGGTGGTAACAAGTAATATGAGCGATAAACAAGTTCAAAAAGCAGGAGCAAATTCTCAACAAATACAAGCCGGAACTATAGTTGTTAATAACAACTTAGGCATTACTGAAGAACGTGCACGTGCTATTTATACTGAAATGTCTTTAAAAGCTATTTCAAATAATACTGTAGAATCTTTTGAAAAAGCAAAAGAACGAATAGAAAAACTTGAAGCTCTTGTAATACCAAGAGTTGAATCAATAGATAAATTTTTTGAATCCTTTTCAGATCCATCATTTCAAGTTTTATTAAGGAAAGCACAATTAACCGCCGCTTGTACTGACCGAGAAGACGACTACAAAATATTATCAGAATTGTTGGTTCATAGAATTGAAAATAGAGCAAATATTAAGAAAAAAGCGAGTATAACAAAGGCAATTGAAATAATTGATCAAATTGACAATGATTCATTATGTGCAATGACTGTTTTGCATTCCATGAAATCTTTTGCTCCAAATAGTGGAATTATTTCAGAAGGGTTGGCTACACTCGCTGGCTTCTATGAAAAACTAAATCTTGAAAACCTTCCAAATGATAATTTATGGATGGACAATTTATCTGTTTTAGGAGCTGCTACAATAATTCCCTTTTCAAGAATGAGAAACTTTGAAGAGTATATAGGGGAAATGTTAAACGGTTATGTTTGTGTAGGAATTAAAAAAGATAGTTCAGAATATCAAAGTGCTTTACAAAAATTGAATGAATGTAGAATACATAAAAGTATATTAATTGATAACGAATTATTAGATGGATTTGTTCGCATGCCTTTTACTACAGAAAAGGAGATACCAAAGTTACGGTTAATAAAGAAGGAGATTGTTGATGGAAAATTAATAGATGTTGATGTTCCAATAACTGAGAGTCAATTGAAATGTTTATCGAGCATTTGGGATATGTATTCGAAAGATGTTCATTTACAAGCGCAAGTAAAGGCTGCATTTAGTGGTTTGTTTCAAAAATATGAACCAATAAAAAGAGCATGCAATTGGTGGGATTCGATAAATTTAAACGTGTCTCTTACATCAGTTGGCAAAGTAATAGCGCATACGAATGCAAAAAGTATAGATAATTCATTACCTGACTTAGACTAAAAGGTGGTGAGTTTATAAGTTACGATTATTCCGAAAATATCCTTGTACAAGAATATGCAGGAAATTTATTAAAAAAGAATTGGGTTGGAATGAAGTATTTACATACAATACGGAAGTTTTAGGAAAAAAAGAGCATTTGGACGAGAAAATTATAATGAATCCTATTTTTTATTATTTTCGTGATGCCTTGAAAAAGCTCAATTCTTGGATAATTGAAGGACAAATCGTTGAATCACAAGCCGTTATAAAGTATAGATTGTCAACTTCTACCATTCTGCAAATCAATGAGGGAAAATATATTCTAATTCGTGACAGTATTCCTGTAACTCTAAAGAAACCAAACGGGCAAACAGAAAAGAAAACTGCAAAAGTTATTGATTTGATTATTCTATTCATACTAGGTTCATCCTCATATTTGTGTACAGTAGTGCAAAAAAGACTGAAGTATGATCTTAGCTCTAAGCAGTTTAATACTACATCTGCCATAGCTCTGTTGCTTGATCATCTTCAGTTTATTGTTAGTTCTTTCCACAAATCCATTCAATGTCAAAGATAGTCAATAAAATATTGTCTTTTGTATTGTAGCAAAAGACATATATGAAACATTATAAAATTTATGTAAAATTAATTTTTGATAGGTAAAATTTAAACATATCATTGAAACGAAAAAATAATTTTTATAGAAATTCTTAATAAAAAGATATTATATAATCAATTAATAAAAATTTGATTTTCAACTACCAATTGAATAAATGCATAGTAAATTCAATGAAATCATGATAGGAAATAGAAAGATTAGAATTTAAAATATATATAGGGGGGTGAGACAAATGCTTGATTATAAAAAAATTGGTTTATATTTACTACAAAAAAGGAAATTATACAAATTAACACAAAAACAATTAGCTGATCAGCTTAATATTTCCTTTCAAGCAGTATCAAGATGGGAAAAAGATATCCCGACTTTCTAAAGATTCCGACAATTACAAACTTAAGACCAATTATCCTTTATGATAACTGGTCTTTTTTGATATGAAACGATTAAAATGTCGGAATCTTTTA
>JACJKV010000091.1 GCA_016901755.1 Thomasclavelia spiroformis
AAAAATGGTGGTTCCGGGCGGAATCGAACCACCGACACGAGGATTTTCAGTCCTCTGCTCTACCGACTGAGCTACGGAACCACAAATAAATGGCGGTCTGGACGGGACTCGAACCCGCGACCTCCGCCGTGACAGGGCGGCATTCTAACCAACTGAACTACCAGACCATTTGGTTGCGGGAGAAGGATTTGAACCAACGACCTTCGGGTTATGAGCCCGACGAGCTACCAGACTGCTCCATCCCGCGATATTAAATTTTAATAAATGGCGGAGATTGAGGGATTCGAACCCCCGCAGGACGTTAATCCTCTGCTGGTTTTCAAGACCAGTCCCTTCAGCCAGACTTGGGTAAATCTCCGCATCAT
>JACJKV010000092.1 GCA_016901755.1 Thomasclavelia spiroformis
TCTTAGATATTTGGATCCCTTCTTGGCAATTGAAGTATGCTGTGCTGTAAACTGACCCGATTCATAGTGTGAGGGAGCGACTCCTGCAAATTTTATGATCTGAGAAGGCTTAGAATAGTTGCGAATATCTCCTAGTTCCGCTAAAATAGAAGTACCAGAGAAATGAGAAATTCCTGGTATGGATAGGATAGGAGAGTTATTCTGAACAGAGAACTCTTCTATTTTTTTGTCTATTTCAGCGACTTGATCATTAAGAAGTTCTATCTGCATGACCAGATGCTTTATTTGAATTTCTTCAGCCATGGAAGATATGCCAACAGAAGAGCTGGCGCATTCTTTAAGTTTTTCAGGCGTCAGAGATATA
>JACJKV010000093.1 GCA_016901755.1 Thomasclavelia spiroformis
TATATCTCTGACGCCTGAAAAACTTAAAGAATGCGCCAGCTCTTCTGTTGGCATATCTTCCATGGCTGAAGAAATTCAAATAAAGCATCTGGTCATGCAGATAGAACTTGTTAACGGGCAGATCGCTGAAATAGACAAAAAAATAGAAGAGTTCTCTGTTCAGAATAACTCTCCTATCCTATCCATACCAGGAATTTCTCATTTCTCTGGTACTTCTATTTTAGCGGAACTGGGAGATATTCGCAACTATTCCAGGCCTTCTCAGATCATAAAATTTGCAGGAGTCGCTCCCTCACACTATGAATCGGGTCAGTTTACAGCACAGCATACTTCAATTGCCAAGAAGGGATCCAAATATCTAAGA
>JACJKV010000094.1 GCA_016901755.1 Thomasclavelia spiroformis
ATATAATAGTTAAAATAATTTGACTATCATAATTAATTTATAAAAATCTTCTTCAAAAATAACTAATTTAATTTGAAAATAATTAGCTAATATAATTCGCTAATCAACAGTCACATATTTGATCAAAACAGATATGAAACATATGATGAAAGAGGAGAATATTTGAGGATCATACAGAAAATGGGAAGTCAGGAAAGCTGTGAAGGATGTCCATTTGAAGGTGAATGCTGCAAAAGTAAAAAGCATCAAAAAATCGTGAGCAGAGATGCAGTGCTGGATGAATTCCATGCAGCTGTAGATGAAAATCTGTCAACGGAATTTGGAAAGGAATTAAAGAAGCAGAGAAGCATACAGGCTGAAGGA
>JACJKV010000095.1 GCA_016901755.1 Thomasclavelia spiroformis
TTTTGAACGTCTGTTAAAGAACTATCTTACTGTTGATATCGATCATGTTTTCTTTGACATCAGTGAAAACATTGGAAAACTGATGAACATAGACAAAACTGTTCAATATATCGATGGTACAAAGTTTGAAGCCAATGCCAGTAAATACAGCTTTGTCTATAAAACAAGGATCATCAATGCCAGAAAAAGGCTGTTTACAAAAATAACAGAAGGAATCATATCACTGAACAGTGAAAGAGGATTTGACTTTTCGTATCAGCAGTTTTACTGTGCTCAGGAAATCGGCTATATTGTACAGTATCTGATGGAGTGCATGGTTAAAAATGATATCAGTCCTGTCTATGGGAAAGGGAAACGAAAAA
>JACJKV010000096.1 GCA_016901755.1 Thomasclavelia spiroformis
CTGCCAACATGGACGGAAAAGAACGGACAGGATGATCTGGAATGGATAAATGCACAGTGGACAGACAATAAAGACGGAACATATACAGTGTCATATCAGGTCAAAACAAGCAATCACAAAAATGAAAGCGGAAAATACAATACGCATATATATGTAACGGACAGCGATGGAGCGACAGCATTCAAAGAACTGGAAACGGTTGTGCCAGAAGCAGGAATTCCAGAGATCAGCAATGTGAAGGTAAGCAATCTGACAAGAAAAGGATACACAGTAACATGCACGATCAGAAGCGATACAAAAGTCACAAAGGTGAAACTGCCAACATGGACGGAAAAGAACGGACAGGATGATCTGGAATGGG
>JACJKV010000097.1 GCA_016901755.1 Thomasclavelia spiroformis
GTGACCTGGATGCAAGACCAGTATTTTTACAAAAAGAAAATACTATCAAAGGACACTTCTTAATTTGTTACCTATGTATCTTACTGGAAAGAATACTGCAGTTTAAAATTCTGGACAACAGATACAGTACTTCGGAAATCATGAAATTCATAAGAAGCTTTAGAGTTATAAAAGGTGAAAACAAGTATATCAATATCACTTCTTCGAGTGACTTTATAAAAGATTTAGAAACCATGACCAACCTGCCTTTAACAAATTATTACCTGACAGAAAGACAGATCAAACAGATATTTAACTACAAAATATAAAAAACAGCAGGAAATCTTAAGTTGATTTTCTGCTGTCTTTTTTTTAAAC
>JACJKV010000098.1 GCA_016901755.1 Thomasclavelia spiroformis
GCAGCACCACGTTTATCGTGAGAATAGAAGCTTTCAACAATAGATAAATAAGTACGACCTTTAAGGGTCGATTTTTTAAGGAAATAAGCCATGCCAACACCTCCAAATAGCATATCACCACTATCACTATGTATATTATAACATGAAAAATAAACAAAAAAAATCAAAAACGCTGAAAAAATCAGTATTTTTAATTAAAAATATTGGTATGACTTCTAAATAAATGTAGTGATAGCTTCGAAAGACGGGGATCAATTTTTATTCCCAAATCCAGTGGCAAAGATAACTGAAATGCGTTATAATTATCATTGTAATTAGATTGTGTAAATGTGATGGTTTCCATAATCTAATTATAC
>JACJKV010000099.1 GCA_016901755.1 Thomasclavelia spiroformis
AAGCTGTACATGAAGTATCCAATGTATGCAAAAAAGAATGAACCCAAATTCAGAAAGAAAATATTCAGCACACTGAACTGGAAAACGACTGGTGAAGGATATAAAGTATGCCCGCAAGGTCATGTTTTTGATCAAAACATATGTGAGACATATGATGACAGAGGAGAATATCTGAGGATCATACAGAAAATGGGAAGTCAGGAAAGCTGTGAAGGATGTCCATTTGAAGGCGAATGCTGCAGAAGCAAAAAGCATCAGAAAACCGTGAGCAGAGATGCAGTGCTGGATGAATTCCATGCAGCTGTAGATGAAAATCTGTCAACGGAATTTGGAAAGGAATTAAAGAAGCAGAGAA
>JACJKV010000100.1 GCA_016901755.1 Thomasclavelia spiroformis
GAACGTACACGGCGACAGCAACGATCAGCTGTGCAGATCATAACAATGAGACAGGAAAATACAATACACATATCTATGCCTATACAGCGACACAGACAGGAACATATGTCGTTGAAAACATAACGGTACCAGCCAATCAGGCACCAACAATAAAAGAAGCGAAAATTTCAGGCGTCACAGCATCAGGGTATACCGTACAATGTACGATCAAGGATGATATGGGAATATCGAAAGTAGAGCTGCCAACATGGACGGAAAAGAACGGACAGGATGATCTGGAATGGATAAATGCACAGTGGACAGACAATAAAGACGGAACATATACAGTGTCATATCAGGTCAAAACAA